>DASUFY010000167.1:0-25660 GCA_036274315.1 Planctomycetota bacterium
TCGTGCCACGTGCGATGGATCGACGTGCCCGAGCACCAACGCAGCGCGCTCGGCAACCGCAACTGCACGCTCGGCGGCCTCGCGCCGCTGGGCCGGCAGGTGCGCTCCGCGACGACGACGTTCGGCGTGCACGTCGGGCCCTTGCCGCAGGTCGCCTTCCTCGACTTCCTGCCCGGTGGCTCGCGCCGGGCCGCGCTCTGCAACCTGCTCGATCGCCTCGAGACCGAGCAGCTGGATTGCATGATCAGCGTCGAGATCGTGCCCGCGCACGCCTACGGCTACTGCCTCGGCAGCCCGTCGGGCGGCCTCGGCTGGACCACTTGGCTCGGCGAAGAATCGCCTCGTCTCGCGCAGTCCCTCGGCGACACCGTGTCGCACACTCTCTACCGCCCTACCGAAGAAAGCATGGTGGCCTGATGGTCGACGTCGACGTCAAAGCGATCGTTTCCCGCCTGAACCCGTCCTGCACGCGCGCGCTCGAACGCGCCGCAGGCATGAGCGTGTCCCGTCAGAACCACGAGGTCACGGTCGAGCACATGCTCTTCCAGCTGACCGAGGATCCGTACAGCGACGTGCAGAGCATCCTGCGCCACTACGGCATCGATCCCGGTCGGGTGCAGAAGGCGCTCACGAACACGCTCGACCGGCTGCGCACCGGCAACCAGGGTCGCCCCGTGTTCTCGCCGATCCTCATCGACTGGTGCAAGGACGCCTGGCTGCTCGGTTCGCTGATGCACCGCGACGCCAGGATCCGGTCGGGCCACCTGATCCATGCGATGGTCGAGAGCGGCATGCGGTTCGCGGGCGGCGACTACGGCAACCTCTTCGACACCGTCTCGAAGCGCGAACTCGCCGAGGCGCTCGACAAGATCACTTCCGACTCGCAGGAGTCGCAGGCGGCGGCCGCTGGCGAGCCCGGCACTCCGGGCAAGGCCGCGGCGAACAAGGCCGACAGTGCGCTGGCGCGCTTCTGCACCAACCTGACCGAACGCGCGCGCAAGGACGAGATCGACCCGATTTTCGGCCGCGACCGCGAGATCCGGCAGATGGTCGACATCCTGGCCCGCCGCCGCAAGAACAACCCGATCATCGTCGGCGATGCCGGCGTCGGCAAGACGGCGCTCGCCGAGGGCCTCGCGCTCAAGATCGTCGCCGGCGACGTCTCCGAACAGCTGCGCGGCGTCGAGCTGCTGACGCTCGACCTCGGCCTCTTGCAGGCCGGAGCCAGCGTCAAGGGCGAGTTCGAGAACCGCCTCAAGCAGGTCATCGAGGAGGTCAAGTCGTCGCCGAAGCCGATCGTCATGTTCATCGACGAGGCCCACACGCTGATCGGCGCCGGCGGCGCCCAGGGTGCCGGCGACGCGAGCAACCTGCTCAAGCCGGCGCTCGCGCGCGGCGAGCTGCGCACGGTCGCCGCGACGACCTGGTCCGAGTACAAGAAGTACTTCGAGAAGGACCCGGCGCTCGCGCGCCGCTTCCAGGTCGTCAAGGTCGACGAACCGAGCACCGACATCGCCATCGGCATGCTGCGCGGCCTGCGCGAACGGTACGAGCAGGCCCACGGCGTCGTCATGCGCGACGACGCCGTCGTCGCCGCCGCCGAGATGGGCAGCCGCTACATCTCGGGCCGCCAGCACCCCGACAAGGGCGTCGACCTCATGGACACGGCGACCGCACGCGTCAAGATCTCGCTCGCGGCGCGGCCCGCGTCGCTGCAGGACCTCGACGCCAGGATCGAGACGGCCCAACGCGAGCGCACGGCCCAGGAGCGCGACCGCGCCAACGGCATGCCCGACCTCGACGCGCGCATCGCCGAACTGGGCGCCGAGATCGCCGAGCTCACGCGCGAGCGCGACGAGCTGTCGGCGCGCTGGGAGGCGGAACGCACGGCCGGCAACAAGGTGCTCGAGCTGCGCAAGGAACTCGCCACGGCGCGCGCCGCCGGCGACGAGAAGCTGGCCGCGGCAGTGGCCGCCAAGGTGCAGGGAGCGCTCGAGGAGCTGCGCAGCAAGCAGGGCAAGGAACCGCTCGTGCACGTCGAGGTCACGCCCGACGTCGTCAGCCAGGTGATCGCCGACTGGACCGGCATCCCCGTCGGCAACATGGTGCGCGACGAAGCGGCGATGCTGCTCAGGCTCGAGCAGGAGCTGGTCACGCGCGTCAAGGGCCAGGACCACGTCATGCAGACCGTGGCCGAGGGCATCCGCGGCGCCAAGGCCGGACTCAAGGCCCCCGAGGTGCCGATGGGCGTGTTCCTGTTCGTGGGCCCCAGCGGCGTCGGCAAGACCGAGACCGCGCTCGCGGTCGCCGACCTGCTGTTCGGCGGCGAGCGCTTCATGACCACGATCAACATGTCGGAGTTCAAGGAGAAGCACAACATCTCCCGGCTCGTCGGCTCGCCGCCCGGCTACGTCGGCTACGGCGAGGGTGGCCTGCTCACCGAGGCCGTGCGCCAGCGACCCTACTCGGTGGTGCTGCTCGACGAATGCGAGAAGGCGTCGCTCGAGGTGATGGAGCTGTTCTACCAGGTGTTCGACAAGGGCACGCTGTCGGACGGCGAGGGTCGCGAGGTCGACTTCAAGGACACCGTCATCTTCCTGACCAGCAACCTCGCCACCGACGTGCTGACCGAAGCCGGCATGCTCGAGACGCCGCCCGGCCCCGAGGAGCTCGCGAGCCTGATCCGGCCCGTGCTCAGTGCGCACTTCAAGCCGGCGCTGCTCGCGCGCATGACGATCGTGCCGTTCTATCCGCTCAAGCCCGACGTGCTGCAGATGATCACGCGGCTCAAGCTCGACAAGATCAAGAAGCGCCTGCTCGAGACGCACGACATCGCGGCCGAGATCGACGACGCCGTCGTCGCCGCGATCGCGGCGCGCTGCACCGAGGTCGAGACCGGCGCGCGCAACGTCGATCACATCATCCGCGGCAGCCTGCTGCCGCGCATGTCGAAGCAGCTGCTCGAACGCATGAGCGCCGGACCGATGCCGGCGACGCTGCGCGTGGCGCTGTCCGGCAGCGGTGACTTCGACCTCGTGTTCGGGGAGTAGCCCGGTGCCGGTGGCCGTTCCCATGCCCACGTCGCACGCCGTGCCGCAGCCCGAGCTGACGGCGAGCGCCGGCGAGACGAACGGCACGAGCTACCGCCGCACCTACCGGCTCTTCGGCCGCGCCGGCACCTGCCTGCTGCAGCGTGTGCGTGTGCGCATCCGGTATCGCAGCGGCACCCAGGTGCTCGTCGACTACCGCGGCATCTACCACGAGTTCTTCGCGTTCGCCCAGGACGGCGCCGTCGTCGTCGACGTGCACGACTTCGACGTCGTGCGCGACGGCTGGCGCCAGGCGGCCATCGAACAGCTGCTGCGCCGCCACCTGCCGGCCGGCTTCGTGCGCTCCAGGAAGGGCATCCCGCGGCTCGACGTGCACAAGGCGTTCACGCTCGGCGAAGGCGCGGTCCTGGGCACGCGGCCGATCGACGTCGCGCCCGGCGTGACGTTCGGCTTCCTCGAGAGCGGGCACGATGGTCCCTCGCGCGTGCGCCTCACGGTCGGCGCCGGCCCCGAAATGCCTCGGCATGCCATCGCGGGCCTGTCGCCGTGCCCGAGCCGACAGACGATCGCCGGCAGCGGCACGTTCGTCGGCCGTCGCGGCTGGCGTGCCAGCGAGCGTTTCCACTACAGCTTCGCTTGCCTCTCCGGCTCCCTGCGGGACCGGAATGGCTATCGACCCGCCACGTTGCCAGCCGCCCGATCGTTGTGAAACCCCTTCGTCCCATGCTCGACCACCCGCTCGAACACCTCATCGACCGACGCGACCCCACGGCACCGGCACACGCCGAGGCGGAAGCGACCTACCTCGGGCCGGCCGAGGTGCTCGCTCGCGATCGCACAGGGGTGACCGTGCGGCTCGCCAACGCCACGCGCGACGAGGTCGCGGCCGTGCTCGCGTTCACCTTCCCCTACCAACCGGCCCCCGGTGACTCGCTGCTCGTGCTCGCGCAGGGCGGGCGGCACTACGCCGTCGGTGTCCTGGCGGGTTCCCGTCCGACATCGCTCGAGTTCCAGGGCGACGTCGACGTGCGCGCGGTCGGCGGCACGTTGACGCTGGCGGGCGACGACGGCGTCGAGGTCGAAGCCCCGCGCATCACGCTGCGCGCCGGCGTGCTGCGCACGATCGCACACTCGGTCGTCGAGAAGGCCGAGCAGGTCCACCGCTGGGTGAAGGGCCTGCTCGCGATCCGCGCCGGCACGTCGCGGCGCACCGTCGACGGCGAAGACAGCACCCGCTGCCAGGACTCGGTCACGCTGGCGAAGGGCACCGTCAAGATCGACGGCGACCAACTGCATCTCGGTCACTGAGACCATCGGCGCGAGCCGGAGCGAGCACACATGAACTTCAAGAACCAGGCCCTGACCCTGCACAGCGACGCGCTGCCCGAGAACACCTTGATGGTGACCAGACTCGTGGGCGAGGAACGGCTCTCGGGTCTGTTCCGCTTCGAGCTCGACCTGCTGTGCCAGGACACCGAGCTCGACCTCGAAGCGGTGCTCTACGCGCCCGCCCGGCTCGGCATCGAGGTCGCCGTGCCGATGTCCGGCGGCAGCTTCGGCTCGACGACGCGCCAGATCGCCGGCGTCTTCGCCGACTTCGAAATGCAGGAGGAGGGACAGGGTTGGGTCAAGTATCGCGCGGTGCTGGTGCCCAAGCTGTGGCAGCTGACGCGCACGCACCGGAGCCGCATCTTCATGGGCAAGGCCATCGACGAACTCGTCGCGGCCGTGCTCGAGGCCGACGGTCTCGACCCGACGGTCGACTTCGAGTTCCAGCTGTCGCGCCAAGGCGGCGAAGCCAGCAGTCCGGCGCGCGCGGTCTACCCTCAGCACGAGTACGTCGTGCAATACGAGGAGAGCGACTGGGACTTCGTCGCGCGCTGGCTCGAGCACGAGGGTGTCTACTTCCATTTCGTCAACGACGATGCGAAGCAGGGCGACGAGAAGGTCGTGTTCGCCGACACCGTCTCCGCCTATGCGTCGTCGAGCTTCGACTCCACCTTCCCGTACCGCCCCGAGTCCTCGGGCAAGGGTGCCGAGTCGGACAGGTTCGGCGCGGAGGAGGTCTACAGCTTCCGTTGCCGCCAGACGCGGCTGCCGGAGAAGGTCACGGTCAACGACTACAACTGGCGCACGCCGAGCGCCGAGCTGCTGTTCAGCGTGGACGTGCGCAAGAACGGCACGGGCCACCAGACCGAGTACAACGACCACTTCAAGACCGAAGATCAGGGTGTCGCCCTGGCCGAGGTGCGCGCCGAGGAACTGGCCTGCCGCGCGCGCTGGTTCCGCGGCGAGAGCAGCTGCCGCACGTTCCGGCCGGGCGCGACGTTCACGCTCGAAGAGCACTTCCGCGACGAGCTCAACGACTCGTACCTGCTGGTCGAGGTTCGGCACGAAGCGGAGCAGATGATCAGCCTCGAGTCGTCGACCGTGACGGGTGTCAAGTACAGCAACACGTTCCAGGCGATTCCCGCGACCCAGTGCTTCCGTCCCGAACGCACGACGCCGTGGCCGTCGATCAAGGGCGTCATGCACGCCAAGATCGACGCCGAGGGCGATGGCAAGTACGCGGAGCTGGACGCACTGGGCCGCTACAAGCTGACGATCCCGTTCGACGAGCATCGCAAGGACAGCAAGCCGGGCAAGGCCTCGCGTTGGGTGCGCATGGCGCAACCGTACGCAGGACCGAGCTCGGGCATGCACTTCCCGCTGCTCAAGGGCACCGAGGTGCTGTTGACCCACATCGACGGGGATCCCGACCGGCCGATCATCGCCGCGGCAGTTCCCAACCCCGAGACCGAGAGCCCCTCGACGGGCGCGAATCGCACGCGCAACTCGATCCGCACCGCCAGCGGCAACGTGATGCAGATCGACGACGACGAGAACGCGTCGGGCTTCGTCTTCCGCGACGCGACCGGCAGCCGCGTCAGCGACTTCCGCTGGCGAACGGGCGGAGCCACGGCGGCCGGCTCCAGCGGCGGCTCGACGCCGACGGCGGGCGGCGGTGGCGCCGTGCCCGCCCGACCGAAGCAGCAAGTGCCGGCCGCCTTGCCGGCGCCCGGTGCGGGCATGGCAGTGGCCCCGGCGGCACCCGATCCAGAGGGCGAGATCATCTCCACGGTCTGGGACGAAGGCGTCAACGAGAGCGACGGCGCGGCCGTCGCCTGGAAGGCGTTCTTCAGGGACGGAGGGGCGAACCCGACCGCGTTCCAGCAGATCGCGACGAAGGGCAGGTACTCGGACGAGACCGCATCCCCGCTGACGATGTCGCCGGCAAGCGACGAGAACGGCACGCCGCTGCTCGCGGACACCACGTTGACCCAGGCGAACATCGTCACGTTGTTCAACCACCTGCTGAAGAAGCACCCGCGCGCCAGCGAGACGGCAACGGTCGTCGACTCCGCGCTCAGCGGCACGATCGGCAAGCTGACGACGGTCGCGCGGAACTTCGAGGCGCTGGCGGCCGGATCGGCGGTCGGCGTCGAGGTCGGCGATTCGATCAAGGTGGTCGTCGGCGACATGTACGAGTACGTGGACGGCTCGTACGACATCAAGATCGGCACAGGCGGTTACTCGCGCGAGGAGACGCGCGGGGAAGCCACCAAGGACACCTACCGCTACGGTAAGAGCACCGAGAACGAGTACAATTACGGCGACAAGGTGACCCACACCGAGACGCGAGGCAAGGAGCTCTCGACGTCCACCTACTTTGGCCTGAAGGAGACGTTCGAGTTCGAGATCTCGGGCTCGGCCTCGCAGACGATCGCCATCGGCGGGCAGAGCGAAACCTCGGTCAAGATCGGCGGCGTCAATGAGAACACGATCTGCGCGGCAGGCATCATCGAGAACGAGGTGGTCGGCGGCCTCAAGGCGAGCACCGACATCTTCGTCGGTGGCAAGTTCGAACTCGAGCTGTTCATCGGCGCGGCGTTGAAGGTCGAGATCGCGGCCTCGGCGTGCCTCGAGGTCGAGATCAGCGCAAAGGCCGTGTTCAAGACCAAGAACTTCAGCGCGATCCTCAGCGAGGACAAGGTCACGCTCAACGAGTTGAATGCGAACCTGAAGAGCGCCGACGCCAACATCCTCAAGGACCGGGTCGGCATCGCGGAGACGAACAGCGCGATCAGCGACATGAAGACGACCATCAACAAGAACACGACCGCGCTCCAAGACACCATCATCGGTCTCAACCAGGCGAGCATCGCCGCGCAGCACAACAAGGTCGCGGCCCAATCGCTGGAGACCCAGGCGATGAAGACCCTGACCAGCGGCATCACGATGATCCAGTAGGCGCCGCCAACGACCGATGATCCACAAGAACCTCACGCCCTTCTTCTGGGGCCCCCGCGTCACGTCGCGCAAGCCGCCGCAGCCCGAGATGGCGATCTGCGTGCGCGCCGTGTTCCGGCTCGTGCCGGGCCAGCCGCTCGAGGTGATCGCGGATCCGATGCAGCAGGGCTTCATGTCGGGCGACCTGTTCCTGCCCGACGACATCGACCAGAAGGGTGCCCTGCTCTACTCGGGCGACTTCGCCGAGTGGAAGCTGCACGCCGATCTGCTGCTCAGGGGCACGTGCCACCCACCGGGCGGCAGCGCGACCACGTGCGACGTGCGGTTCGGTGTCGGGACCTGGTCGAAGTCGCTGCGTGTCGTCGGCCCACGCGCCTACAAGCCGGGTCTGCTGATCGGCGGCACGATGTCCGACCCGCAACCGTTCGAACGCATGCCGCTCTCGTGGGAGAACGCCTACGGCGGCGAGGGCTTCGGCACGAACCCCGTCGGTCGCGGCTACGCCGGCGAAGACATGCCGACCGTCGAGGCGCCCGGATCGCCCGTGACGAAGAAGGGCAAGGGCGGCATCACGCCGGGCACGTTCCTGCCGATCAGTCCCAATTGGCCGCAGCGCGCCGGCAAGCGCGGCAAGAAGTACGACGCGACGTGGAAGAAGACGCGCGCACCGTTCTACGCCGAGGACTTCGACTGGACCTACTTCCAGGGCGCCGCGTCCGACCAGTGGCTCGACGGCTACCTGCACGGCGACGAGGACGTCGTGTTCGAGAACCTGCACCCGTCCGCACCGAAGTGGCAGACGAAGCTGCCGGGGCTGCGCGTGCGTGCGTTCGTCAAGACGCTCGACGGCGCCGTGCGCGAACCCGACATGCACCTCGACACGCTGCTGGCCGACACCGACGACGGCAAGCTCTACCTGACCTGGCGCGGCCATGCGCCGATCCAGGAGATCGACATGACCGACGTCGGCGTCGTGCTGATCGCCTCCGAGCCGCTCGCGGAGCAGCCGAAGTCGTTCGAACACTACGCCGCGCTGCTCGCCGAGTTCGAAGAGGACCCGGTCGGGCTCGAGGGCGCGTTCCCGCCCGGCTTCATGGAGGTCGCGAACGCCGTCGAGGCCGCCGAGCTCGCCGAGCGGAACGGCGAGCCGATGCCCGACCTCGCGAAGCTGGCCGCGAGCCTGCCGGCCGGCTGCCCGTTCCCGCCGTGGTTCCTGGCTGCCGTGGCCGGCGACGAGGATCCACTCGGCGTGAAGGCGAAGTTCCCGCCGGGCATGCTCGACGGCAACGACCCGCTCGGCCTGAAGGCCAAGGTCGGCGACCTCGGCGACCAGAAGAAACTCGAGAAGGCGCTCGCCGGCGTGCCCAAGCCCGAAGCGGACCCCGCCGCCCCGGCTCTGATGCTGCAGGCCATCGCCGGGCTGATGCCGCCCGACAAGCAGCCCGCGCTGCTGGGCACCGTCGATGCCCTGAAGAAGGCCCTCGCGCAGGACCAGGTCGCGAAGGCCCTGGCCGCGACCGCGGGCGCCGCAGCGACCGCACCGGTGCCGGCGGCCAGCGGCTACACGCAGGCGCTCGCCCAGAGCAAGGCCGCCATGGCGGGCAGCGCCGGCGAGGCGGGCACTGCCCAGCTGGCGTTGCTGCCAGGCTCCCTCGACGAACCCGTCGCCCAGGCGCTGGCGCCGCTCGACAGCATGGAGCTGCCCGAAGTGCCGCCGATCCCCGACGTCGAGGCCGATCTCGCGGCGAAGACCGCGGAACTCGACGAACAGGAAGCGAAGCTGCGCGGCAAGTACGGCGACCACCCGATCCTCGGCATGTTCGCGATGGGCCATCGCCTGATCGCCAACGCGCCGCGCCCGGCCGACATCGCACCGGACCTGTCGCCGCTCGTCGCCGGCCTCGGCAAAGCGCACGCGGGCCTGATGGCCCAGGGCATCTCGGCCGCCGCACTCGCGCCGCTGACGCGCCTGATCGGCAAGGTCGACGCGCTCGTCGCCAAGATCCCCAAGCGCCCGCCGCCGCCCGACGGTGAGTTCGCGCAGAAGGACCTCGATGGCCGCGACTTCAGCCGCCGCGACCTGCGCGGTGCGGTGTTCGCCAGATCGAAGCTCGCGAGGGCGACGTTCGTCGGCGCCGACCTCACTGGCGCCGACTTCGGTGGCGCCGACCTGACCGGCGCCGACTTCACGGACGCGATCCTGACCGACGCCAACCTGTCGCGATGCACGATGACGAAGGCCGTGCTCGTCAACGCCAAGTCGCAGCGTGCGATGTTCGTCGACGCGGAGCTCGGCTCCGCCGACGGCAGCGGCGGTGACTTCGAAGGCGCGCGCTTCGACCAGGCGAGACTGGTCAAGGCCCGGTTGCCCAAGGCGCGCCTCGTCGACGCCGACCTGCAGTTCGCCGACCTGTCCAAGGCGGACCTGCAGGGCGCCGACCTGACCGGCGCCAAGCTGTCGCTGGCGACGCTGAACCTCGTCAAGGGCGACGGCGCGATCCTGGCCAAGGTCGTCTTCGACATGGGCAAGATCACCAAGTGCCGGTTGCGCGGCGCCAGCTTCGTCGGCGCGCGCAGCAGCATGGGTTCGCTCGGCGGCAGCGACCTGACCGGCGCCGACCTGCGCGGCGTGCAGTTCGACAAGGTCGACTTCATGAAGACCGTGCTCGACGGCGCCGACTGCCGCGGCGCCAGCCTGCAGAAGGCCATCTTCCGCGACGTGCAGGCGATCGGCACCAACTTCGACGACGCCGATCTGGCCGCTGCCTCGGCCACCGGGGCCGCGACGTTCGCGAAGGCGAGCTTCAGGAACGCCACCGGCAAACGTTGCGTCTGGATGGACGCCGACCTCACCGGCGCCGACCTGTCGCGGTCGCGCTTCGAACACGCCTACTTCCAGGGCATCCTCGGCGAGGACGTCGACTTCTCGGCGGCCGTGCTCAAGGGAGCGTGCTTCCGCAAGGCCAGGCTCGTGCGGCCGCGCTTCGCGGGCGCCGACCTCGCCGGCGCCGATTTCAACTGCGCCCAGCTCGACGACGCGAACTTCCGCGAGGCCAACTGCTACGACGCGAAGTTCCTCGGCGCGCGCGCCGTGCGCAGCGACTTCGAGGGCGCCTTCGTCGTCGCACTGCAACTCGACGATCCGGGGGCACGGCGATGAGCTGGCGCCACCTGACGCGTGAACAGGTGCTCGAGCAGGTGCGCACGCGCACGCCGTTCGCCGAATGCTCCCTCCATCGGCTCGACTTGTCCGGCGCCGACCTGTCGGGCGCCGACTTCGGTGGCTGCATGCTCGAGAGCGTCGACCTGCGGTCGGCGAACCTGACCGGCGCGAGCTTCGCGAAGGCGACGCTCATGCAGTGCGACCTCGGCGGCGCCCGGCTCGATCGTGTGGCCTTCACCGAGGCCAACGGCGTCGGTGTTCGCTTCGAGCAGGCGACGTTCGCCGGCGCGTCGCTGCGCGGCTGCCGGTTCCTGCAGTCGAGGTTCGGCGCGGCCCAGCTCGCCGGTCTCGATCTGTCCGGCGCCATGCTGTCCGAGGCCTGGCTCGCCGGCGCCGACCTGTCGGGCGCCAACCTCGAGGGCGCGGTGCTCGCCATGGCCGACCTGCGCGGGGCGCGCCTGTGCAACGCCGACCTGCGGCGCGTCGCGATGCCCGAGGCGAACCTCGCCGGCGCCGACTTCACGGGCAGCAGCATGGAGGGCGCGAGCCCCGTCGAAGCCAACCTCGAGGGTGCCATCCTGGCGCGCGTCGAGCTGGCCGAGGCCGCGTTCGTCAATTCCAACCTGCGCTCTGCCGATCTGCGCGGTGCGCGCATCGTGCGCTCGCTGTTCGCGCGCGCCGACCTGCGTGGTGCCGACCTGCGCGAGACCGAGCTCGTCGAGGTGATGTTCAAGGACGCCGACCTGCGCGACGCGAAGCTGCCCGCGGGCGAGCTGCAGATGCTGATGTTCGACGGCGCCGACCTGCGCGGTGCCGACCTGTCGCAGACGCAGATCACGAAGTGCATGTTCGGTGGCGCCAGGTTCGACGGCGCCCGCTTCGGCGCGACGACCGTGCGCGAGAGCATCCTCAACGGCGCCTGTCTCAAAGGCGCCGACTTCGGCACGGCCAGCTTCGACAGTGTGATCATGGAGAAGGTCGACCTGCGCGACGCCGATCTGTCGCGCGCCACGTTCGACAAGGTCCGCATGCCGCTGTCCGACCTGCGCGGCGCCCGGCTGCCCAAGGCGTTCCCGAACTGCTCGCTGGCCAATGCCCGCCTCGACAAGGACGCGCTGCGCGGTTGCGACCTCGAAGGCACCGACCTCGAGGGCATCGACTTCTCTGGCTGGAGCTTCGAACAGACCAGGCTCTACCGCACCTCGTTCCGCAACGGCAACGTCACGGGTGCGTTGTTCCGCGGCGCCAACCTGCAATGGGCCGTCTTCGATGGCGCCCAGGCGACGGGCGCCGAGTTCACCGATGCCGTGCTCGGCTGTGCGAGCTTCGTCGGTGCGCACCTGGCCGGCATCACACTGCGCGGCCAGGACCTGACCATGGCCAACTTCAAGCAAGCCGACCTGCAGGGCGCCGACTTCACGGGCGCCAACCTGTCGATGGCGAACCTCGAAGCGGCCGACCTGCGACGCGCCGACTTCACGAAGGTGCTGTGCAAGAGCACGAACTTCACCGACGCCAGGATCGAGGGCCTGATCCTGAAGCAGGCCGAGCTGCACTGCGACCTCACGGGCCTCGACTACGACCACCTGCCGTTCGCGGGCCAGGACATGAGCCGGTGCATGTTCCGCGAGGTCGACCTCAGCGGCCGGAGCCTCACCGACTGCAACCTGAGCGGCAGCCTGTTCATGAAGTGCAACCTGAAGGGCGCGAAGTTCACGGGGTCGAAGCTCGACATGGCGAACTTCGCCGAAGCGAACCTCGAAGACGCCGACCTCGCCGGCGTGTCCGCGAAGATGGCGATCTTCGTGCAGGCCGACATGACGCACACGAAGCTGCGCGGCAGCACGCTGCGAAACGCGATCCTGCCCAACGCCAAGGCGCTCGGCGCCGACTTCTCCAACTGCGACCTGCGCGAGTCGGTCTGGACCGAGGTCGACGCGACCGGCGCCGACTTCACGAATGCGCGGCTGCAGTACGCGGACATGAGCTACGCGATCCTCGACAGCGCCGAGTTCGACGGCGCCGACCTGACGCGCACCAACCTGCACGCGGTGCTCGAGCGCAACACGCAGTGGCGCGGCGCCCTGCGCACGCTGGCGCGCAAGACCGACGACAACCGCTTCCACGGCGAACGCGGCTTCGAGCCGCCGCCGCCCCGACCGGCCGACGCAGCAGGAGCGACCTCATGATGCCCGCCGCCAACCAGGGAGTCGGCATGAACATGGGCTTCCCCGACGTCTGCCTGACGCCGGCGGTGCCCGCGCCGGTGCCGATCCCGTACCCGAACATCGGCATGAACGCGATGTCGATGCCGTTCATCCCGAACATCCTCGTGTCGATGGCGCCCGCGCAGAACATGGGCGCCAAACCGTTGATGACCAACGGCGACAACGCCGGCGTCGCGCACCCGATGTGCATGATGCCGGGCGGCACGATCATGGGGAACCCGCGCATCCTGATGGGCGGCATGCCGGCTTCGCACCTGACGGTGCCGACCTACGGCAACAACTTCAACGAGCCGGTCGGCGCCAAGATCGTGCCGAGCGTGACCAACTGCCTGCTCGGCTCGCGCGCGCTGCTGGAACCCGAGGCGAACGCAGCCGCGGCGAGGCAACTGCAGACTGCATCGTGCTCGGCCCGGCTGGTCGCCGGCGTCGCCGTGCTGCGCCTGCCGTGCATCGGCTTCCGCAGCGAGGCCCAGGTCGCCCACCGGCTGCGATGCCGCGCCGGGATCGGCCTGCACGGTGTGGTGCTCGACCTGCGCGGCAACCCCGGCGGTTCGGTCGCGGTCGCGCACCGACTCGCCGCGAAGCTCGTCGCGACGCAGCTGCCGCTCGCAGTGGCCGTCGATGCACTCACGGCCTCGGCCGCCGAGTTGCTCACAGCACTGCTGCAGCATGGCCGCTGCGCCCGTGTGTTCGGCGAACGCACCTACGGCAAGGGCGCGGCGATGGCCTTCCTGTGCGGCGCCGACTGGCTGCGCCCCGCGGGCTCACGCGTGCACATGCGACGCGCCGACGGCACGGCGATCCCGCACCGCGGCGTGCGCCCCGACGCGCCGTGTGCACCCGACGTTGCCCTGCACGAGGCCGTGCACTGGCTCGCGACGGCGTCGAGGATCCACGCATGACGAGCCCGGGTCCCCAACTGGATTGGCTGCGCGCGTTCCTGCCGCTCGGCGGCATGGAGGGCGACAGCTGGCGGCCGATCGGTGGCGGGTTCCTGCTGCTCGAACGCCCCGTCGCGTGGCTCGTCACGGCCCGCAGCGTGTTGGACGGCCTCGAGGGGCGACACCTCGTCACCTGGGTCGCGAGCCAGAAGGGTGCGGGCCTGCTCGACGTCACCGACAGCCAACGACAGCTGGGCATCGACTGGATCCACCACCCGACCGGTCTCAGCGCCACGCTGTTCCCGATCCACGAGAGCTTCTCCATCAAGGCGTTCACCGAGACGCAGTGCACGCGGTTGCGCGACCTGCAACCCCTGCAGCCGAGCGCCAGCGTCGGGTGCCCCTACGGCGCCGACATCAACGCCCCCCACCTGTCGCCGGCCGTGCACGACGGCGTGATCTCGTTCGTCGACGCACGCTCCGGCTTCCTCTACTCGACGGCGCCGCTGCTGCCGCGCAACGCCGGCGCACCGCTGCTGCTCGCGTCGCCCTACGGCGGCGCCGTGACGCTGGCCGGCATCCTGCTCGGCAACACCATGCTCGGCGAAACCGACCCGCGCGTGCTGCCGGTGCGGCTCAGCCGGGCGATCTGCGTCGACGCGGTGCTCGAACTGATCCGCGGCGAGGCGGCGGCCGACCAGCGCCACCGCGCCACGGAGAAGCGCGAGGCGAACGCCGAGCCGGGCAAGGAGCGCCTGTGATGCCTGGCCAGGGACACGGCGTGTTCGTCGGCCAGGCGCGCGTGCTCGGCACCGCGACCGACGGCCGGCCGCGCGTGCTCGTGTTCGACCGTCGCGCGACGGTCGCCGTGGCCGACTGGGCCCTGCCGTTCCGCTACGAGCCGACCGCGGGCGACCTGCTGCTGGTCATGGGCCAGCACGATCGCTTCTGGGTCACCGGCGTGACGCACGGCCACGGCCGTTCGCAGCTCGCCTTTCTCGGCGACGCGGCGCTGCACGCGCGCGGCGTGCTGCGCCTCGCGAGCGACGCCGGCGTGCGGCTGCGCGGTCCCGAGGTCGAGATGCGTAGCCACGAACTCGAGAGCTCGGCCACGAGTGTGGTCCAGAAGCTCGGTGGCATGCAATCGACGACGCAGGGCACGCTCGACGAACGCGCCGGGCAGTGCTCGCGCATGATCGACGGCGAAGATCGCCAGGTCGCGGGCCGACACGCGACGGTGGCGCTGCACAAGGTCAAGATCGACGGCGACCTGTTGGTGCTCAGCTGATGGCCGACCTGCGCCCACCGACGCTCGCGCCCGGAGCCAACCCATCGGTCGTGCGCAGACCCGACCGAAGTTGTCGTCAGTTTGCTTGCGGTGGCGGACCGGGCCCGATCTACTCGGTGCGACGTGCCCAACTGGGAGGTGCACGCCCGCTCTCGCTCACACACTGGCGTCATGGCACGCGTCCTCGGACGCGTCGGGCAGGGGCTGGCGCCGTTCGGTTCTCGACCACGGATACCCTGCCGATGGCACTCCTCTCGCACCCCGACGCCGCCACGTCGGAGACCGCTCCCTGCGCCGACCTGTTCCTGGTCGTCTACGACGATCTGCGCAAGCTCGCCCACGCGCGGCTGCGCCGACTGCCACCCAACCACGAGCTGGAGCCCACCGAACTCGTTCACGACGTGTTCCTGCGCGTGAGAAGGCGCGCCCTGCCTGCCGGCAACGGGCCGATCGAAGCGCGGGCGCGGTTCTTCGCCGCGGCAGCGCGCGTGATGCGCGACATCCTGGTCGAACACACGCGCCGGCAGATGGCCATGAAGCGCGGCGGCGACCGCGTGCACTGCTGCACGGACACGGTGCTGCTCGACGTCGATCTTGCCTGCATGCCGCAGGGTGAGTTCGAGGAGATCGACCTGCTGGCCCTGGACGAGGCGCTGCAGCAGCTCGCCCGCGTCGACGAACTCAAGCACGAGGTCGTGCTGCTGCGCTTCTTCATGCAGCTCTCCCAGAAGGAAGTCGCCGAGGTGCTGCAGGTGTGCGAGCGCACCGTGGAACGCAACTGGAGCCTGGCCAAGGCATGGCTGCACCAGCAGCTGTGCGCCGAGGCCTGACGCGCACCGCGGGTTTTGACAGACCTGCGAGGGCGCGGTCTAGTGTTCGCGCAGGCATCATGGCCAGACCCGACCCTCCCCCCAGCACGTGGACCAGCCGCAGTCGGTTGTTCGGCGCGGAGCCCGAGCTGGAGCTGGCGCTCCAACCTGGCGCCGACGGCGCGAGCGGTTGGGTGACCTGGTGGGCCGGAACTGCGGATTCCCGGGTCCTGCTGGCGCGGGCATCCGGACACGGCGAGCCGCGCCTGCACATGCTCGTGATCCAGAGCGACGAGCACGCCGGCGCGCAGGCCGACCTCGACAACCGCACGCTGGACAGCGCCTGGCAGCTCGGCATCGACACCTACCGCACGACCGGTGCGGCCCTCGTGCCGTGCCTCCTCGCCACCACGACCGAGCAGCTGCTGCCCGCGACGACATACTGCGTCGCCCAGGGCGTGTTCTTCCACGCGTTCTGCCCCGAGTCGCTGGCGCCGCTGCGCACGTGCCGCGACGACGAAGTGCTGGCTGGCTGGGGCCTCGAACGATACTCCGCGAGCCGGATCCGCTACTCGACCGGCCAGGTCGCGGGCGGCGGGCCGCCGAAGGCCGCCTACACGTGGTCGCGCGACGGCGGCGTGGAAGCGGTCGAAGGACTCGCCGTGCGCCGCCGCGGCGAGCTCTATCGCGACTACGCGGCGCTCTGGCAACGCGACCTCTCGGCCGAACAGCGCCGCACGTTGGAACGGGACTTCCCGTGCTGGAAGTGCTCGCACCACGAGCAGTGCTACGGTCCGGCCGCCGCCGATGGCAGTGTCGTCGCCGAGGACCGCCTGCTGCCGGTCAACTACCACGACGCGCACGCGATGCTGCTCGAGGGCATGGACGTGAGCTTCGACGGGCTCGCCGCGCTGCTCGGCGGCGCGCCGAGCGCCAGGCTGCTCGCCGAGCAGCTGCCGGCCGCCGCCCAGGCCGAACGACGCGCGGTGCTGACCCGACACCTCGATGGCGAGCGACCGTGGCTGACTCCGGGTGCGCACGCGCGCAAGCCGGCACCCGAGGTCACGGCCCACCTGACGAAGGAGATCGCCTCGCTGAAGGTGCGCACGTTCGAGCAGGTCTGCCGCGCGGTGGCGGCGTTCCAGAGCGCGACCGGACGCGGCCACGGCGGACTGTGTGCGAGCCGCATCATGGTGCGATTCGCGAACGGGCTCGGCACCTGCGTCCCGGCCCGCTGGACCGGCGAGGTGCACCTTCTCGCCGACGAACCGCTCGTGGCGGTCGCACCCACCGCGGGCGGCAACAGACCGAGGCTCGGCCTGTTGCTCGCGCGCCTCTTGATCGAGAACGACGCTCGCGATGCCGACGGCGTCGATGCACTCGTCGAGGATCTCGCGTCCCGCTTCGAACGCGGCGCCGGCGCCGACGCCGCACCCGGGTCACTCGAGGACTGGGCTCGCAACCTGCTCGCGCAGCTCGAGGAGATCGGCGGCGCGTCGTTGCTGCACGAGCAGAGCCACCGCCGCAGCGTCGAGGCAGCGCCGATCGCGACGGATGTCTGGTCGGACCTGTGGATCCTCGTGCTTCGTCTGGTGACGGGCATCCAGGGGTTCTCGCTCGCGGCCGCCGATCCCGCCGACATGCAGGAGGTCTGCGCGCAGCTGGCTTCGCTGGCGCTGCGCTTCGAGGTGGACGCGTATGGCGCCGAAGCCATGCGCAACGAGATCGCCACGGTCATCGCCGAGCAGTTCGAGGCGATCGAACCACCCGCGGCTCGCACCGAGGCGAACTAGCTCGCGCGGCTACGGCACGAGTTCACGCGCCGCCGCGAAGCCGAAGCCGGCGTGCAGCTTCAGGCGATACGTGGCACGCGCGGCGGCTCGAGCACTCACGTCAAGCGACCCACAGACCGAGGCTCTCGGCAGCACTGCGCAGACGCGCGCGCGTCTCCGCAGCCAGCTCCGCGCCGTCTGCCGGTCCGGCACTGAGCAGGCGGTACAGCTCGTTCTGCAGCACCGACAGGTCGACCTCGAACGGCAGCTTCGCGACCACTTCGACCGCCGCCTCGAGCTGCTCCAGCTGTTCCGCACTCTCGCGCAGCCGAGCCGCCAGGCGCTCGAGCGAACCGCGCAGCGTGAACCCCAGCTTCGCCTCGTCGAGCCGCACGTTGCTGCCCTCTGCCTCCGCGAGCAGCGTCCCGATCTGCTGCACGTCGAGCTGGTCCTCGCCGAGCGCGTGTTCGAGTTCGACGCCGACCGTGATGTCGGCCGCGATCTGCAGCGCCTGCGGCACGTGGATGCGCGGTTCGGCCAGGAAGCGCATCAGGCCGACGTTGGCCTGGTATACCTGCCGGTAGGCCGCGTGCGCCGCGCTGACGTTCTGCTCGACGATGTGCGACAGGATGCGCTGCTGGTCGTCGCGGAACAACGAGCGCAGCGAACGGGTGCCGCCGGGCAGGTGCCGGTCGAGCACGCGCACCACCTCGGGCAGGTCGGCGCGGCCGAACGTGGCCAGCAGCTCGTCGCGCATGGCCACGAACGCCTTCTCGTCGCCGCGCGTCCGTACTCCGGCCGTGACGTTGTGGTCGCCGAAGCAGACGCCTGCGTACTCGATCGGCAAGGCCTCGCCCGTGATCTTGGACGTGACCTTGGCCCGACCCGCGACGAGCCGCAGAGGACCCGAGCGTTGCAGCTGGTGGTCCTCGCGCGTGATCGTGAAGCAGTAGACCTCGGACTCGTCCTCCGACTCCTCGAACAGGGAGCGCACCGCGTAGTGCGTCGCGACGCGCGGCAGGTCGAGCGCCATCGGCTCGACCCACTTGTCGAAGATGGCGCGCCCGTCGCGGTGGGGCTTGACGTTGCTCTTGGCCTTGGCGAGCAGTTCGCAGAAGCGTTGGCGCGGCGACGATTCGCCTTCCCATCGCGCGAGCTGCAGCGCCCGCCCCGCGTACTGGATGATCTGCACAGTTTCGATGCCGGAGATGTCGTCGAAGAACCAGCCGCAGCTCGTGTACATGAGCTGCGCGTGGCGCTGCATCTCGAGCAGTTCGAGGCAGCGCACGCGCCGCGCGTCGGCGAGGTGTTCCCTGGCATGCCGCTCGAAGAACGTCGCGACGTTCGCCGGGGAACGATCCAGCATCACGTCGATGTAGGCGTCCCTGGCCTGCCATGGGTCGCGCAGCAGCGGCGCCGCCTCCTTCTCGAAGCGTTCGGCCAACCGGTCGCGCAGATGATCCAACGCCTCTCGCAGCGGCGCCCGCCAGGCCTGGTGCCAGCCCTGCTTGCTGCCCGAGTTGCAGCCACAATCGCGCTCCCAACGGCCGACGCCGTGCGCGCAGCTCCACGCGCTCTTCTGGTGGATCTGGACCTCGTGCAGCGGCGGATGCCGTTCGAGGAACTCGCCGTAGTTCGTCAGCTGCGCCACCTTGTTGGCCTCGATCCAGTCCAGGGCCCAGGACAGCGCCATGTCGCCGTAGCGATGGTGGTGGCCGTAGCTCTCGCCGTCGGTGGCGATGTGCATGAGCTGCGGCCAATCGCGCGCATCGGAGAAGCCGCTCGCGAGCCGGTTGGCGAAGCGGTCGCCGCCGTGCAGCAGCCCTTCGAAGGCGACCGCGCGCGACACCGGACCGTCGTAGAAGAACAGCACGATCGACTTGCCCGACGGCAGCGAGTAGCGGTAGCAGCGCGTCGGATCGACGGTGCCGGTGCCGGCGTCGGTCCACTCCTTGGCGCCCAGCGCCCGGAACGACCTGGCCTGGTGCGGCGACAGGATCGTGAACGTGATGCCGCACTCGGCGAGCGTCTCGAGCGAAGCATCGTCGACGGCGGTCTCGGGCAGCCACATGCCCTCGGGCTTGCGCCCGAAGCGCCGCTCGAAGTCGGCGATGCCCCAGCGCACCTGCGTGCGCCGATCGCGTTCGTTCGCGAGCGGCATGATCACGTGGTTGTAGGCCTGCGCGATGGCCGAGCCGTGGCCCGAGAAGCGCTCGCGGCTCTCGACGTCGGCGGCGAGGATCGCCGCGTACGTCGACGGGTCGTGCCGTTCGAGCCAGGACAACAACGTCGGACCGAAGTTGAAGCTGATGCGCGCGTAGGTGTTGACGATCTGCACGATGCGGTCCTGGTCGCCGAGGATGCGCGACGCGGCGTTCTGCGCGTAGCACTCGGCCGTGATGCGCTCGTTCCAATCGTGATAGGGTGCGGCCGTCTCCTGGACCTCGATGTCCTCGAGCCAGGGGTTCTCCCGCGGCGGCTGATAGAAGTGTCCGTGCACGCACAGATATCGAGTCATGTAGTCGCCTCCCGGCGAACCAAGACGATGGCGGACTTGGAGACCGGGCGCAGCGCCTCCGCGACCGTGGCACCCTGCCGGCCGTCGCCGGCCTCGCCACGCCAGCGCGGATCCTCGGTGTCGAGCAGCACGCGCCAGCCGTCGTAGCCGGCCAGTTCGCCACCTTCACCGAAGACCAGCGCGAAGACCAACTCGTCGTCGTCGGACCACCGGCGCACGACGACCATGCCTGCCGGGGCCACCGCTTCGAGTTCGCCGGTGGACCCGCGCAAGGCGGCGCGCTCGGCCCGCAACCGCAGCAGCTCGCGGTGGAGATCGCGCAGCCCTCGATGCGCAGCGTGCCGGCACAGCCCGTGGTCGAGCCGCGACTGCACGAACGTCGCTTCGGCCGCGGGGTCGGCGAGCTGCTCGGGATCCCAACCGAAGCCGGCGAACTCCTCGCGCCGGCCGCGCCGCACGGCTTCGACCAGCGCCGCGTCACCGTGGTCGACGAAGTAGTGGAACGGCGCCGTCTCGCCGTACTCCTGCCCCATGAACAGCAGCGGCGTGAACGGCGACAGCAGCAGCGCCACGGCCAGCAGGCGCTGCAGCGGCAGGTCGCCGGTGCCGAGCCGGTCGCCGAGCGCCCGGTTGCCGACCTGGTCGTGATTCTGCGTGAAAACCACGAAGCGGCGCGCCGGCACACCGTGCGGCGAGTTGCCGTGCCGGCGCTCGCGGTAGCGCGAGTGCGTTCCGTCGTAGATCCAACCCTGCCGATAGGCCAGCGCCACCTGCTCCTTCGCACCGAAGTCCGCGTAGTAGCCCTGGCGCTCGCCCGTCGCGTGCGCATGCAGCGCGTGGTGGAAGTCGTCGCTCCACTGCGCGTCCATGCCGAGACCGCCCTGCTCGCCGGCAAGCAGCACACGGGCGTCGTTGAGATCGCTCTCGGCGATCACGAGCACCTTGCGGCCGAGCTCGGCGGCGCGCGCGTGCACCGCCGCGGTCAGCTCCTGCAGGAACGGGTGCGCCGACCAGTCGCGGATCGCGTGCACCGCGTCGATGCGCAGCCCGTCGATGTGGTGGTCGGCGAGCAGGCAGAGCGCCGACTCGATGAAGAACCGGCGCACCTCGTCCGAGCCGCCGCCGTCGAAGTTCATCGCCTCGCCCCACGGCGTGCGGCAGGCGTCCGTGAAGTACGGGCCGAAGCGAGCGAGGTGGTTGCCCTCGGGTCCGACGTGGTTGTGGACGACGTCCATGACGACGCCGAGGCCGATGTCGTGGCAGGCGGCGACGAGGCGCTGCAGGCCGGCAGGTCCGCCGTAGCTGTTCTGCACCGCGAACGGCAGCACGCCGTCGTAGCCCCAATTGCGGCGACCGGGGAACTGCGCGACCGGCATCAGTTCGATCGCGGTCACGCCGAGTTCACGCAGGCCCGCGAGGTGCGGGATCACCGCGTCGAACGTGCCCTGCGCCGTGAACGTGCCGACGTGCAGCTCGTACAGCACGAGGTCCTCGAGGCCGAGGCCGGGGAAGTCCTGGTCGCGCCAGGCGAAGCCACGGTCGACCACGACCGAGGGCCCGTGCACCGTCTCGGCCTGCAGCCGCGAGGCCGGGTCCGGCAGTTCCGCGCCGTCGGGCAACCGGTAGAGGTACCTGGCGCCGGGTGCGAGCCCGCGCACGACCACCGTGTGCCAACCGTCGTCGCCGCGCGCCATCGACACCAGCTCGTCGCGAGGCGTCAGCAGATGCAGCTCGACCGACGGCAGGCGCGGCGCCCAGAGGCCGAACGCGACCGAGCCGTCGCGGCAGATGGCACCGTGCCGCATTCGCAGCGGTTCCTGCGCCGTCATGCGTCGAGTTCCAGGAACACGCCAGCCAGCGGCGGCAGCACGAGATGCAGCGAACAGGGTCGCTGCAGGTGCCGCACCGGGCCGGCCTCGACCTCGCCGAGGTTGCCCTGGCCGCTGCCGCCGTAGATCTTGGCGTCGGTGTTGAGCACCTCGCGCCAGGTGCCTTCCTCGTCGACGCCGATGCGGTAGTTGTGGCGCGGCACCGGCGTGCAGTTCCACGCCACGAGCATGCGGCCGCGCTTCTTGTCCTTGCGCAGGAACGCGAAGCAGCTCTGCGGCGAATCGTGCGGTTCGAGCCACTCGAAGCCGCCCGGCGACGTGTCGAGTTCGTGCAGCGCGGTCTTGGCGCGGTAGAGCCGGTTGAGGTCGCCGACGAGGCGCTGCACGCCGCCGTGGCGAGGGTCGGCCAGCAGGTGCCAGTCGAGGCTGCGGTCGTGGTTCCATTCGCCGCGCTGCGCGATCTCGCTGCCCATGAACAGCAGCTTCTTGCCGGGGCTGCCGAACATCATCGCGAGCAGCAGACGCAGGTTCGCGAACTGCTGCCACAGATCGCCCGGCATCTTGCCCAGCAGCGAGCGCTTGAGGTGCACGACCTCGTCGTGCGACAGCGGCAGCACGAAGTTCTCGTTGAACGCGTAGAGGTTGCGGAACGTGATCTCGGCGTGCGAGTAGCTGCGGTAGATCGGGTCGATGCCGAGGTACTCGAGTGTGTCGTTCATCCAACCGAGGTCCCACTTGAGGTCGAAGCCGAGGCCCCCGATGTAGACGGGCCTCGTCACCATGGGCCACGAAGTCGAGTCCTCGGCGATGGTCTGGGCGTCAGGGTACTCACGATGGACCACCTCGTTGAAGCGGCGCAGCATCGTGATCGCCTCGAGGTTCTCGCGGCCGCCGTGTTCATTGGGCAGCCATTCGCCTTCCTTGCGCGAGAAGTCGAGGTACAGCATCGAGGCCACCGCGTCGACGCGCAGGCCGTCGGCGTGGTAGTGGTCGAGCCAGAACATCGCGCTCGAGATCAGGAAGCTGCGCACCCCGGGGCGGCCGTAGTTGAAGATGCACGAGCCCCAATCGGGGTGTTTGCCCTGCCGCGGATCCGCGTGCTCGAACAGGTGCGTGCCGTCGAAGTAGCCGAGACCGAGCTCGTCGGCGGGGAAGTGCGATGGAACCCAGTCGAGGATCACGCCGAAGCCGGCCTGGTGCAGCGTGTCGATCAGGAACATGAGGTCCTGCGGCGTGCCGTAGCGGCTCGTCGCCGCGAAGTAGCCCGTGACCTGGTAGCCCCACGAGCCATAGAACGGATGCTCGGTGACGGGCAGCAGTTCGACGTGGGTGAACTGCATCGCCTGCAGATGCTCGACGAGCAGCGGCGCCAGCTCGCGGAAGCCGAGCGGCTGGTCGGGTGCATCGGGGCCGCGGCGCCAGGAACCGAGGTGCACCTCGTAGATCGAGATCGGCGCCTTCACGTCGTTCTTCCTGGCGCGCTGCTTCATCCACGCGGAGTCACCCCAGGTGTGGTCGAGCTCGGTCACCACGGAAGCCGTCGCCGGAGACACCTCGCTGCGGAACGCGAACGGATCGGCCTTGTCGACCTCGTAGCCGTTCCGCGCGACGATGTGGAACTTGTAGTGCGCACCGGGTTCGACGCCGGGCAGGAAGCCATCCCAGATGCCGGAGTCCTGGCGCGCCTGCAGCGGTTCGCCGTCGACGCGCCAACCGTTCCACTCGCCCATGACCGAGACGCGCGCCGCGTTGGGCGCCCAGACCGCGAAGTAGGTGCCGCGCTGGCCAGCGACCGTGAGCGGATGTGCACCCATGTGCCGGTAGAGCCGGAAGTGCGACCCCTCGTTGAACAGGTGCAGGTCGTCGTCGCTGAGCAGGCTCGTGTACTCGCCGCGCGGACCCTTGACGATCAACGGCGCGAGGGCGCGGGTCGGCACAGCACCGCGCTCCTTGCGCGGCGGGCGGGGGCGGGTTGTCTTGCGCTTGTTCTTCATCGTGCACTCCTCACGCGCCGCGGGATCAGGGCCCGCAGCAGTTCCTGGACGTCCGGCAACTCGCGCATCTCGGCGAAGGATACAGCAGCTCGGCGACGCCAGTTCGGCCGCTCGCGCCACGTTCCCGGCACGTTCTGAGGTCGGGGCTCGAGCCAGAGGTCTTCGAGATTGAGCAACAACAGCTCGCTGCGACCCTCGGCCAGCAGCAGCTGGGCGCCGCGCATGATCGCCTGCGGCCCCGGCGTGTCGCCGACGAGGCCCCGCCGCTGCAGGTGTGCCGTCAGCACCGCGACGCCGCGTGCACGCTCGGCGAGTGCTTCCGCCATCGCCTCGTCGTCGATGAGGCCGAGCTGACGTTGGTCGCGCACGTCGGCGCCCGCGAGGAAGCCCGCGAACGTCGGCATGTCGTGCGTGTTGAGGCAGGCGGCGGAACCGGGCGGGGACGCGTGCACGGGCGGATCGCGCGAAGCGTCGATGGCGAACTGGAACACGTGCAGCCGGCTCAGGCCGTGTCGTCGCATGCGCGAGCGGATCAGCGGCGGCACGGTGCCGAGGTCCTCGCCGACGACGTGGCAACCGGCCCGCGACGCCTCGAGACAGACGACTGCGAACAGCTCGGGCGTGGGGTAGCGCACATAGACGCCCGCGGTGGCCGGCATGCCGCTCGGGATGCAGAACAGGCGATGCAGCCCCATGACGTGATCGAGCCGCAGGATGCTCGCGTGCTGCATGTGTTGGCGCAGCACGGCGATCAGGTGCTCGTAGCCCCGTTCGCGCTGCCGCTCGGGGTGCGGCGGCGGAAAGCCCCAGTTCTGGCCCTGGCTGAACAGCGGGTCCGGTGGCGCACCGGCCGCGACGCCGCCGACGAACAGGTCGCGGTGCAGGAAGGTGTCGAAGCCGGCCGGGTGCACACCGAGCGGCAGATCCAGGTAGAGCCTCACGCCGGCCCGCTCCGCGCGCTCGCGCGCGAGAGACAGCTGCTGCCCGGCCAGCCACTGCGTGTAGGCGTGGTAGTTCTCGAGCTCGGGGTCGAAGGTGCCGGCCGGGAAGCGTCCGGAACGCAACGGCTCGGGCCACGCCTGCCAGGCCTCGCCGCGCGCCGCCAACACGGCGCGGAAGCGTGCATAGGTGGTGACTTCGGCGCCGCTGCGGAAGGCGCGGAACGAATCGCCGCGCGGCCCGGTCGCGGTGGCGAGCTGCGCCGCGAGGGGTCGCAACACGCGCCGCACGAGTTCGACCGACGCGCGGTAGTCGACGAGTTCGCCGGCGCGCAGCGCACGCGCGCGTTCGGCCACGCCGGCCAGCGCCCGGCGCGCGGGCTCGCACGTCTCGAGTTCGGGCACGGCGTGCACGTCGAGGAAGACCTCGTTCCAGAAGCAGCGGCTCAGCGGCGAGTACGGGCTGTACTCGAACGGCTCGTCGAGGTTGGTCGACAACAGCGGCAGCGTCGAGATCACGCTGCCACCCTGGCTGCCGCACCACTCGGCGAGGTCCGCGAGGCCGCCGAAGTCGCCGACGCCGAGGTCGTTCTCTTCGCGCAGCGCGTGCAGCGGCAGGAACATGCCGGTGGCGCCGCCCGCGAGCGCCGGGGCCCGCAGCGGCGCGCGCACGAGCAGCGTCTCGTGCGTGCGACCGTCCAGCTCGATGCGCAGCCGGTGGTAGCCGAGCGGCAGCTTCGGCAGCACGAGCTCGCAGCGCGAGCCTCGGAGATGCACGTCGACCGGCGCCAGCAGGCGCGGCCCGCCTTCCGCGAGTACGAACACACGCAGCGCGGCGGGCGATGCCGGCGACTGCAGCGGCACGCGCGACGCGCGTGGACCGAAGCTCGCGACGACGGG
>DASUFY010000168.1:0-3379 GCA_036274315.1 Planctomycetota bacterium
TCGGGGCGCGCCACGAGCCGCGCCGACGGCACGTTCCGGATCCACCGCGGTGCGCCGCGCGCGGACACCGGCAAACGCGGCGTCGACCTGTTCGCGCAGGCGCCGGGGCTCGAGCAGGTGAAGACGAGCGAGGGCGTGGCCTGGGGCCAGCACGACGTCGAGGTCGTCATGCAGTCGCTGGCCACCGTCGTCGTGCGCGCGCTCGATGCGAGCGGCCGACCGGTGCGCGGCTTCGACGTGCTGCACGCGCGCCTCGCCGCCGACGGCCTGTCGCTGATCGACTACGCACCGCCCAACGTCGTCGACGCCGGCGACGGCAGCGTGCGGCTCTCGGCGCTGCGCAGCGGCGCGCACGTGCTGTTGCTGCGTGCCCACGACGAGCGCCTTGCCGTCGCGGGGCCGATCCCGTTCGCCGTCGACGACGCGTCGAGCCGCGAGGTGCTCGTGCACGTGTGCGACCGCAACCAGACCGAGGTCGAGGTCGTCGACACGGCGGGTGCGCCGGTGCCGGCCTGCGAACTCGACCTGATCGCCGCCATGGCCAGGGCGCCCGTCGACGGTGCGATGCCCGCGCCGCGAGTCGAGGGCCTGCGCAGCGAGGGGCTGCGCGGCATGCGGCAGGTCTCGCTCGCGCACGGCAGCACCGACGCATCGGGCGTCGCGCACCTCGGTGCGCCGCCGGGCAGCTTCTCGCTGTGCCTGCGCTGCGAGACGCACCTGCCGCTGCTTGCGCCGGTGACGATCGCGGGCACCGCCTCGCGCCTGCGTCTGGTCATGGAGCCGGCGGCCGTGCTGCACGGTCGGCTCGTGCCGGCGGTCGCGCTGCGAGCGTTCGCGCCCGAGTGCGACGAAGCCGGCCACGGCCTCGCGGTCGTCATGCGCGGCATCGAGCCGGGCGGGCGCGCGGCGGCCGTGGACGTCGCAACCGCCGAGGTCGGTGCCGATGGCACGTTCCGGCTCGGTGCCCTGCCGGCGGGAACGTTCCGCATCCTGCTGCGCGCGTGGCTGCGCTGCAGCGACATCCACTCGGCGGCGATCCTGCATGCGCTCGGCGACATCGACGTCGCCGCCGGCGCCCGCATGGAGCGCGACTTCCCGGTCGACGCGTACCTGCCGGCCGCAGCGAGCGGCGTCGTGCTGCTCGACGCCGAGCCGGTCGTGGGGCAGCAGTTCTTCCTGCAGCGCATCGAACCCGCGCCGCGCCTCGGCGTGCGCGTCGCGACCGACGGCAACGGCCGCTTCCAGACGCGGCTGCCGCCCGGCGTCTACCAGCCGCAGCTCGCGATCCCGGCCCAGCCCGGCCCCGGTTACGTCATGCTGCCGCTGCCCCAGCGCTGCGCGATCGCGGCCGGCGCGAGCGAAGACCTGCGCATCGAGGCATGCGCGCGGCGGCTGCGGCTGCGCGTGTTGGGCAGCGACGGTGCGCCGCTCGCGAACCGGCGCATCCGCACCGACAACAAGAACGGCTACTACCGCCCCGGCGCGCTGGCCACCGACGCGCACGGCGTCGTCGAGCTGCAGCCGGCGCCGTATGGCGCGTTCTTCCTGTTCGCGCCCGATGGCGATCGCGCCGAGCTCACGATCGGTCCGCTCGAGCTGCCGCCCGGCGACGGTGCCGCCGAGCTCGAGTTCCGCGTCGGCGGGTGAGGGCGCGCGTCCGCGCGTCGCGGGCCGCCGCACCCGCCAGTTTTGAACGTGTTCGAGATTTCTCGCACGCCGCGAAATCCGCTGCCGGCGACGGCATTCTTGAACGTGTTCAAACCCGCTCTCCCGGAGGTCACCGATGGATGCAACTCTCTACACCTATGTCGCCTATGTGCTGATCAGCGTGGCGCTCACGGTCTGGGTCGCGCGCACGCTGCACCACAACGGCCGGCCGTTCCTCATCGACGTGTTCACCGACCGCACAGACCTCGCCGACTCCGTCAACCACCTGCTCGTGGTCGGCTTCTACCTGATCAACTTCGGCTACATGTCGCTGGCGTTGAAGCTCGCCGAGCCCGTGGCGACGGCGACCGGCGGCGTCGAGGCGCTGTCGTACAAGGTCGGGCTCGTGCTCGTCGTGCTCGGCGGCATGCACTTCTTCAACCTGTTCGTGTTCAGCCGCATCCGCGCCAGCAAACGGATCACGCGCGCGCCGCGGCCGGTTCCGCCCGACGCGATGCTGCCGCCGCTGCCGCGGGCGGCGGACTGAGGTGGCCATGGACGACCACGACCTGGAGCTGACCGTGTACTTCGACGGCGACTGCGCCTTCTGCCGCCGCGTCGCCGCGTGGCTCGAAGGCCAGCCCAAGTACGTGCCCGTGCACTGCGTCGCGGCGCAGGCCGCGGGCCGCGGCGGCTGCCCGCTGACGCTCGAAGCGCTGCTCGCGCAGGTCACGGTCACGGCCTCGGACGGCGCGATCTACCGCGGCACCAATGCGTGGCTGATCTGCCTGTGGGCGCTGCGGCGCTACCGCGCGTGGTCGCTGCGGCTCGCCTCGGCGCGGCTGCGGCCGTGGGCCGAGCGCTTGTTCGCGGTGGTCACCGGCTTCGCGAAGTGGACCCGGGCGCCGAGCCCGGTCTCGTAGTGCGCCCGCGATGGTTGTAGCCTCGCGCGCGATGGTCGAGCCGAGAGGCAGCAACAGGCCGCGTGGTCCCCGCGGCAGCCGCGCGGCGCGCGCGGCGCCGGACTCCGCCGCCGGCGAACCCGGCAGTGGTGAACACGGCAGCGGGGAACTCAGCAAGGGCGAGCGCACCAAGGAGCGCATCGTCGAGGCCGCGCTCGAGCTGTTCCGCCGCGACGGCTACGAGGCGACGACCATGCGCGCGGTCGCCGAGGCCGCGGGCGTGGCGCTCGGCAACGCCTACTACTACTTCGCGAGCAAGGACCTGCTGCTGCAGGCGTTCTACCAGGAGGTGCACGAGGCGCACGTCGCGGCCTCGGCGCCGGTGCTTGCGGCCCAGCGCGGGCTGCGCGAGCGCCTGCTCGGCGTGATGCTGGCCAAGGTCGAGGTGATCGAGCCGTACCATCACTTCAGCGCGCTGATGTTCCGCAGCGCCGCCGATCCGAAGAGTCCGCTCAACCCGTTCCATCCGGCATCGGCGACGATCCGCAGCGAAGGAGAGCAGCTGTTCGCGCAGGTGCTCGAGGGTGTCAAGCTGCCGAAGGCGCTGCGCCACGAACTGCCGGCGCTGCTCTGGACCTACAGCATGGGCATCCTGTTGTACTGGATCCACGACGACTCGGCGGGCCGCGAGCGCACGCGGGCGATGGTGCATCACACCGTCGACGTCGTGGTGTCGTGCATCCAGCTCGCGGCCAACCCGCTGCTGCGGCCGCTGCAGCGGCGCGTGCTGGCGATGCTCGCCGACCTGCGCATCGGGCGCGGTGGTGCGG
>DASUFY010000169.1:0-3205 GCA_036274315.1 Planctomycetota bacterium
CCACTACCTGCCGCAGGCGCTGTTCCTCGGCCGCTTGCTCGAGACGGAGCTGCCCAACGAAGCGACCGACGTCGACTGCGTCAGCGGCTGCGTGTTCCTGATCCGCGGCTCGGTGCTCGCCGAGCTCGGCGGCTTCGACGAGCGCTTCTTCATGTACTTCGAGGAGGCCGACTTCTGCGAACGTGTGCGCCGCGCGGGCCACCGCGTGCGCTGGCTGCCGGATGCGTCGTTCGCGCACGTGGGCGGCCTCAGCGCCAACCAGGCCGCGCTGCGCACGTTCGTCGCGTTCCGCGAGAGCTGCCTGCTCTACCACGCGGCGTGGCACGGCCGGCTCGCGACCGAATGGGTGCGCGCCTGCCTCGTGCTCGGCCTCGTGCTGCGCCTCTCGGCGTGGGCGGTGCTCGCCGTGCTCGGGCGCCGCCATCGCGTCGGTCTGTATCGGGCTTCGCTGCGGCAGCTCATGCGGCCCGGCTACGTCGGCGAACTGTGCCGACGTCCGCGCGAAGTGCCGTCGCTGAAACCGGGCGTGCTCAGCTGACCTGCCGGCGCCAGACCTGCCAGAGCAGGCGAACGTGGCCGCGGATCGTGCGCAGCACGCGCATCTTCGACACGCCGAGCAGGCGCGCTTCGAGCACACACGGGTGTTCGCGCACGACGCCGCCGGCTCGCAGCACGCGCACGAGCAGTTCGGCCGTGCCGAGGAAGCCCGGGTTGTCGAGCGGCAGGTCGACGACGGCACAACGGCGATAGAGCCGGAAGCAGCTCGTCCAGGTGCAGAGGTCGCTGCGCAGCAGCAGGCGGTAGGCCTTCGACAGCGTGCGCGAGAGCAACAGCCGCCAACCGGGCACGTGCCGCACGCCGCCGTCGCGGTGGTACGGCGACGCGGTCACGACGTCGGCCCCTTCGAGTAGCGGCAGCATGTGCTCGAGTTCGATCGGATCGTACGAGAGGTCGCCGTCGATGGAGGCTACGAGCGGCGCATCGGTCGCCTGGATGCCGGTGCGGATCGCGGCGGCGACGCCCTGGTTGTGCGCGTGGCGCACGAGGCGCGCGTGTGGGCGCGCGAGGCGCGCGTGTGGGCGCGCGGCGACGAGCTCTTCGAGCAGCGCTGCCGTGCGGTCGGTGCTGCCGTCGTCGACGAACACGAACTCACACGCTGCGCGGTCGCGCAGGTGCTCGGCGAGCGCGTCGAGTTCGGCGACCAGCGACGGCACACCCTGCTCCTCGTCCTTGAGCGGCACGACGATGGCAAGGCGCGGCACGTCGCTGCGCGGCACGAAGGGCACGCTCGGCGCGGGCGGGCTCGCCGCGGCGGCTTCCGGCGGCGCGGCGTCGGGCAGGCCCAACAGGTCGGCAATCGACGTGGCCGTCGAGAGGCGCACGCTCGCCGCGCGCGAATCGGCCAGCGCGGTTCGCACGCGCGCCGCCTCGTCGAGCTGCTTGCGCACGATGGCGCGCGGCAGGAACGCGCGTTCGGCCGGAGCGTCGTCGAACTGCCAGGCCGAGCAACCGAGCGCCACGGCGCGTGCTCCCGCGAGCGAGTGCACCTCGACGACGCGCAGGCCCGAGTCATCGCCCGGTTCGCCGCGCGCAGTGGCGTCGTAGGCGTATCCCTGCTGCTCGAGCTCCGCGCGCCACCAGGGCTCGCCGCGCGCCGGCCACATCGACCGGAAGCCGCGCACGCGGCGACCGGTGGCCGCTTCGATCTGCTCGCGCGCACGTCGCCACGCCTGCAGCACCGCGGGCCGATCGAGCTCGGCCACGGCATCGAGCTGCAGCGGCTCGTGCCCCGCCGAAGCGACCTCGTGCCCGGCGGCCGCGATCCTGCGCACGAGCTCGGGGCAACGTTCGGCGAAGCTGCCGAACACGAAGAACGTCGCCTTCGCACCGCGCCGCGCGCACCACTCGAGCGCGAGCGACACGGCCTGCGGCAGCCGCGACGGCAGCCGCCGCCAGTGTCGCCGCGCCAGGTGCTCGGCGAGTGCTGGATCGTGGAACCACTCGCACACGTCGATGGCGAGCGCCGAGCGAACGGGCTGGGGCGCTTTGGCGTCGACGGCGCTCGACTTCACCCGCGCGTTCTACCGAGCAGGGCCCGCGCGGGCCACAGGCTCGGCTCGCGGTTCGCGCCGACTACGCCGTTCTCGGGGGCCTGGTGCGCACGTTGGGCGCACCGGTTGCGGTGCAATGCACGCGCACGCTGCCCAGTGCAGCGCATCGGCGTGCGGGCTCAAGTCGCCTAGCCTTCTGGGTGCACGGCCTCTGCACCGCACCTCTCCAACAAGCGGTGCAAGCCAGGCTCGGAGGTCACGATGGTCACTACGTTCGTCGGCATGTTCCTGGGACTGGTTCTCGGCACCCTCGTGGCGGGCCCCGCCGGCGGTGTGCTCGGCATCATGATCGGCGGCGTGTCCGGCATGCTCTGGAGCACGGGCAGCAGCGCGGTGCTGCGCGCACGGCAGGGTGCACGCCTCGTGCGCGAGCAGCAGCGCCTGCTCTGCATGCCCAAGGGTCAGGTCGCGATGGCGACGTTCGTGCGCGATGCGCAGAACGGGCAGTGGCTGGACGTCGAGCGCTGCTCCCTCTGCACACCCGAAGGCGAAGTCGGTTGCGAGAAACGATGCCTCTTGCTGATGCGCGACACGCTGCCGGGGCGAACGCACCCCGTCGAACGCCGGCAACCGGCGACGGCCTAGACCGACCGGCGGCAAGCCGGAATCCGCGCCGCGCATGAACCCTCGCGCGGTGCTCGGGGTAAGTAGCCTCCGTGCAGGTCCCTTCCCCCGAACGTCACCCCGAAACTCAGTTCGTGCGCTACCGCGACCACGGCGACCTGCCGGCGCTGGCGGCCGTGTTCGACGCGTTCGCGGGCCACCTGCTGCTCGTCGCCGGCCACGTCGTGCGCGACGGCGCACTCGCCGAGGACCTCGTGCAGACGACGTTCGTCGAGGCGATGCGCTCCGCGCACCGCTACGACGCCGACCGGCCGCTGCTGCCGTGGCTCGTGCGCATCCTGACGCACCACGCGAAGAAGCTGCGCCGCCAGCGCAACCGGCCCGACGACCCGCGCCCGGTGCGACGTTCCGCCTACGGAAGCGCCGCCGAGCCCATCCTCGATCGCGAGGTGACCACGGCGGTCGAACGCGCGCTCGCTGCACTGCCCGTGTCCTACCGCCAGGTGCTGACGCTGCGGCTCGTGCACGAC
>DASUFY010000170.1:0-16684 GCA_036274315.1 Planctomycetota bacterium
CGTGGCGCACGCCCGTGTCGCCGCGGCGCGGCAGCCGCGCGAGATGCAGGCACGTCTCCTGCGGACCCGCGACGAAGCCGTGCCGGGCGTAGAGATCGGGGCGCTCGGCCCACAGCAGCACGTGTTCGGCGAACGGCAGCATCGCCGCGAGCGCCGCGTCGAGCACCTGGCTCGCGAGGCCGCGGCCGCGCATCGACGGCTCGGTTGCGACCGAACCGAGCAGGCAGGCGCGGAACGGCCCCGCCGCGCCGTGGGCGGTCGCCACGCGGCACGCGCAGTGGCTGAGCAGGCGTTCGCCGTCGCAGACGACGAAGAAGTGGCCATCGCCATCGCCCCGATACAGCTGCGGCCACGTGTGCTGCACGCCGTAGAACGAGTCGGGAAGCAGCCACTCGTCGAGGCACGGCAGCCAGCGTTGCACCTCGGCGCGGCCGACGTGCCGGACCTCGGCGATCCCGGCGGTCATGTGATCTGGCCGCGGAAGGCCTCTTCGAGGCGCTTGCGCAGGTCCATCGCCGTGACGAAGCCGTCGTCGGCGGCGCGGATCGCCGCCTGGAGCTGCTCCGCGTTCTGCACAGGCGGCGCCTGGCGGTGTTCCTGCACGAGCTGGTCGAGCGAATCGAGCAGGCGCTGGAAGCTCGTCGGCTCGGCGCCCGGGCCCTGGGGAGCAGCGGGTGCACCCTTGGTGGCGAGCAGCCCCTCGATCTTGGTGAGCATGTCGTTCATGCGGTCACCGCAGGAAGCCCTGCAGGCTGGTCTGCATCACGCGAGCGCTGATCTGCAGCGCCGCCTGGTAGAAGATGTCCTGGCGCTGCAGGTCGAGGATCGACTCGGCCAGGTCGGCGTCCTGCACCAGCGAGAGCGACTCGGCGCGCGACACGCGCAAGCCCTGCACGCGGCTGTCGAGCACGTCCATGCTCGACGAGCGGAAGCCCAGTTCGCGCACGCCGTCGAGCACGGCGTCGTGGGCGGTGTCGACCTCGGTCAGCATCTGGGCGATGCGGTCGCGAACGGTGTCGTCGGGCAGCCCGTCCCGGTTCTGCAGCAGGTCGCGCAGCGTGACGAGCGTGGTGAACGCGTCGAAGGTGCCGCCGAACTTGACGTGCTCCGCGCCCGTGCGCGTGAGGTTCTGCACGTCGACGTTGAGCACCGTGCCGTCGAAGGAGTTGGTGACCTGCGTGGGGTTCGTGAAGTCGCTGACCTCGGTGATCGTCGCGCCGCCATCGACGGACAGCCCGGCGCGTGCGGTGAACGTGCCGCTCGTCGTCGCCGGCACGCCGGTCACGGTCAGCGTGATCGTGCGGCCGTCGGCGGTCGTGAACGCGCCGTTCGTGGCCGGCAGACCGACGGCCGGGCCGCCGCCCACGCTCAGCGTGTCGGGCGAGCTCGTGAAGGCGTAGGTCAGCGGGCCGACGGCGTTGTTCGGGCCCGTGCCCGCCGTGACCGTGCTCGGCGCGTCGCTGTGCAGGCCGACGAACGTCACCTCGAGCTCGCCGAAGCCGACGCCCGTGTCGCCGAAGCCGAGCGGCTGGGCGCCGGTCGCGACGCTGCCTGTGGCCGCAGTGAAGGTCGTGGCGCCGCGCTGGCGATGCATGAAGATCTGGTCGCCCGGTACGTCGAGCTTCGTCGTGACGCCGGGCGCGACCTCGATCTCGAGGCTCTCGCGGTTGCCCCGATAGACGACGCGCGTGCCGCCACCGTCGGTCACGATCTCGAACGGAGCGTCGCCGGTCTCGGTGCCGCCGAACAGATACCGGTCGCCCCGGCGACTGTTGCCGATGCCGACCAGCTGGCCGAGCAGTTGTTCGACCTCCGCCCCGATGGCGCGGCGGTCGATGCTCGTCAGCGTGCCGTTGGACGCCTGCGTGGTCAGTTCCCGCACGCGCTGCATCAGGGCCGACGCGTCCTCGAGCGAGGCGGCGCCCGTGTCGAGGTTCTCGCGCGCCAGCGCGACGTTGTTGCTCAGCTGATCGAGGTTCTCGAGGTCGGATCGCAGCGGCAGGATGCGCAGCGCGCCCGCCGGATCGTCGGACGGCCGGTTGATGCGCTTGCCGGACGCGACCTCCTGTTGCAGGCGCGAGTAGCGGCCCAGGCCGCCCTGCACGTCGCGCAGCGCCTGCGAGTAGAGCATGTTCTGTGTGATGCGCATGCTCATCGTTCACCGCCCCAGGTTGATCAGAGTGTCGGTCATCTGCTGCGCGACCGAGATGAATCGGGCGGCTGCGTCGTACGACTGTTGGAAGCTCAGCATGTCGACCATCTCCTCGTCGATGTTGACGCCCGAGATGCTGTCGCGGTCGGCCTGGAGCTGGGCGAGCAACTGCTGCTGCGCGCCGAGCGCCGCGTTGGCGGCCGACGCCTCGAAGCCGATGTCGCCGACGATGTCGGTGTAGAAGTCCTCGATCGTGTTGGTGTCGAGTGAGCCGAGGTCGCGCGAGCGCAGCGCCGTCAGGCGCACGAGATTGCCGGCGTCGCCGTCGGCCGTGCCGATGGCGGCCGCGAGGCGATCCGGATTGGCCAGCAGGTCGGGATTGACGGCGATGTCGGCGGCGCTCGAACCGAGGAAGAACACGTTCATGCCCGTCGCGACGAGCACGTCGCTCGTGTCGCTGTCGGCCAGCGCGTCGAGCTCGAACACGTTGCCGTTCGTCGCCGACAGGCTGCCTGGACCGAACGACACCTTGATGCCCGAACCGATGTCGACGAGCGAGCCCGGCTCGTAGCCGCGGCCGAGGTTGACCGTCGTGACGAGGTTGCCGGCGTGGTCGAGCACCCTGACGCGCAGATCCTGGGTCTGCCCGACGTTGCCGTCGCTTTCGGGCACGAACACGTATTGTTCGTTGCCAGCACCCGTGTAGGTGCCTTCGACCGACACGGCCACAGCCGTGTTGCGGCCCGCGGCGGTCGCCGTCGACAGGCCGAGCGCCGACAGCGCGGTGCCCGCACCGACGTTCGCGAGCGTCAGCTGCGAGGTGGCGGTGCCCTGGGCGCTCTGCACGACGAGCCGGCCGCCGACCGAGCGCGCGGTGCCGGCCGAACCGAGGTCGGCGTTGATGGCGGCGACGAGTTCGTCGGCCGTCGCGGCGGCGGGATTGGCGAAGTCGTTGGCGGCGAGCGTCACCGTCGTGGTCGTCGGCGCGGTTGCGGACCCGGTCTGCACCGTGAAGCTGACCGGGAAGGTCTGCCCCGAGAGGTCGTACGGGCCGGCCGAGCTGCTGCCGATCGATGGCTGGGTGCCACCGAAGGTGCCGGCCCCGTCCGGGTTGGGGTCGAGCCTCGGCGAGAAGTCGAAGCCGTAGCCGACGTCGGCGTCGATGCGCAGTCGACCCGTCGGATCGACGCTGGCCGTCAGGTGGTCGACGGCGTTCAGGGCGCTGGCGACGTCGCGCAGCGACATCGACCTCGGGTCGATGCGCACGCGCGTGCGCTCCATCGCCCCGGTCCCGGCGTTCGTGACCGACACGTACAGGTCGCCCTGCTGCACGTCGAACTGGAAGCCCGACTGCGAGAGCAGCTCGTCGCCGCGCTCGCCGTCGCCGTCGCCGTCGACGACACCATAGGCCCCGGTCAACGTCCGGAACGGTCCCGACGCCGGCATGCCGGTCGTGTGCAGGCGGTTCCACTCGAGGATCGTGTTGCGCGCCAGTTCGTCGACGCGGCTCGTGAGGCCCGGCACGGCGTCGCTCTCCTGCTGCAGCAGCGCCGCGATGCGCCCCTCGCGGACGTTCACCGGCGTCGTGCTCTTGCCGACCGTCACCTTCGTCGTGCCGCTGGCGTCCTTGGCCACCGCGATCGAGGACGGGCGGTTGCCGGCGACCAGCAGGTGGCCGCCGACGAGCAGGTCGACGCTGCCCGAGGCGCGTTCGATGCCGCGCACGTCGAGCACCTTGCCGAGCTCCTTGATCTGCTGCGCGCGCGTGTCGCGCAGGTCGTTGGCGTCGGCGCCCGTCGCCTCGGCGGAGATGATCTGGCCGTTGAGATCGGCGATCGACTTCGCGGCCTGGTTGACGACGCGGACGAGCCCTCGCACCTCGTCGAACGTGCTGCCGCCGAGTTGCGAGAAGCGCTGCGAGATCAGGCGGAAGCCCTGGCTCAGCGCGCTGCCCGCCTGCACGACACCGCCGCGCAGCGAACGATCGGCGGGGTCCGTGCGCAGCTTGTCGACGGCGCCGAACAGGCCCTGCAGCTGGTTGGACAGACCGCCGTCGGGTTCGCCGAGGATGCTCTCGAGCTCGGCGTAGCGCGACTGATCGACCTCGGCGGCGCCGACGAGCCCCATCTGCAGCTGCAGGCGGCGCTCGAGCCCTTCGTCGACGAGGCGCGTGATGCCGCGAACGTCGACGCCGGTGCCGATCTGGTAGTTGCCGCTGATGCCGAAGGGCAAGGCCGAGGCGAGGTCGACCCGCTGGCGCGAGTAGCCGGCCGTGTTGGCGTTGGCGACGTTGTTGCCGGCCGTCTGCATGCCCAGACGTGCCGCGGTCAACGCGCGCAATCCCGAACCCAATCCGAAGCCGAAAGTCATGGTCTGCTCCTCCCTGTTCTCCAACCTGCCGTTGCCATCTCGAAGTGTCCCGATCAGATCCTGCCGTCGATGTGGGATCCGCCGGCGTCGGCCGGCACACCCGGACGTCGCCGCGCCTGGCGGTCGTAGCCCGGGGCACCGGGAACCGCCGAAGAACCGCCGACCGCACGCCCGGTCAGACTCTGCTGCACGCGCTGGCTGAACCGCAGCAGGCGCTGGCCGACCGTCACCTCGGTGCGCACCGACCTGGCGACGTCGGTCGCGGCCTGTGCGGCCTCGCGCAGCGATCGCGCGGCCTCGGGTGGCAGGGCGGCCGCGATGCGGGTCACGTTGACGTGCAGATCCGTGGACGAGCCGCCGAGCGGCGCCGGCAGGAACCGGCTGATCGCGGCGGTCAGTTCGTCGCGCACGGCTTCCTCGCGCGCGAGCTGCCGGGCCAGGTCCTCGAGTTCGGGCGACGGTGCGAGTGTGCCGGGACGCACCGAGGTCCATGCCGCGCGCCGCTGCTGCAGGCCGCGCAACAGGCTCTGCTGCAATCCGGTGGTCGTGCGGAACGACTGCTCGAGCCGCTTGCTGTGTTCAGAGAACGACATCGAATCCTCCCTCGCCGTGCAGTGGCGTGGCCGTGGTCACGGATCGCATCGCCGCCGCGGCCGTGCGGGCCTTGTCGGTCGCTTCGTCGATGCGCACGGTCTGCTTCTCGATGGCGCCCGCGCGCTCGAAGTCGGTCATCAGCGACTGCTTGATGCCGATGTGGCTGGTCTTGCCGATCTGCTCGGCGAGGTTCTGGTCGAACCAATCGCCATAGGTGTCCGCGCCGGGACCGTCGCCGAACATGCCCGAGCTGCCCAGCGTCGCGGTCTGCCGCAGACTGCTGACCAGCGTGCGCACGAACACCGACTCGAACTGGTCGGCGACCTTCTCGGCACGCTGCCGTTCCTTCTGCGCCGGCGAGACCGGGTGCAGCGTCATCGTCTCGATCGCGAGTGCATCCATCAGCGCACCTCGAGCATCGCGTGCAGGAACCCACCCTGGTCGAGCGCTTGGAACACGAGCACGAGCTGGGCCGGCGTCATGCCGAGCGTCTTGAGGTTCTGCAGCAGGTCGGCGACCGTGGCCCCGCCGCCGACACCGCGCAGCTCGGTGTTGTTGTTCTGGACTTCGACGCGCGTGCGGCCGATGCGTTCGGTCGTGCCGCGCGCGTACGGATTCGGCTGCGAGACGTCCTCTTCGTCGACGATCGCGATCGTCAGGTCGCTGAGGCCGACCACGCAGGGGCTGACGAGCACACCCTCGCCGGCCAGCACGGTCCCGCTGACCTGATCGATGAGCACCTTGGCCGGGTTCTCGACCGGCACGCGAACCTCGCCGACGAGCGACAGGATGCGCAGCGCGTTCTCGTCGGTGCGATCGGCGTCGGGCAGCTCGATGCGGACCAGCGTCGTGTCGACCGCGGTGACGACCGCCGGCGTGCCCTCGAGCGCCGTGCGCACGCCGGCCGCGACCGACATGGCGTTGAACGCGCTCGGGTTGAGCACCTGCAGTTCGAGACCGCCCGACTCGCTGTAGAACGAGCATGGCTCTTCGCGCACGACGAGGCCGCCGTTGTGCAGCCACGCGGTCGCGCTCGGGTTCTTCGTCACCGAGGCGTTCTGACCCGCGGCGTTGTAGCCCGACACGATCAGCGCGCCCTGCGCGACGACGTAGGTCTGCCCGTCGACACCCCTGAGCTCCGCGCGCAGCAGCTCGCCGCCGCGCAGCGAGATCGCGTCGCTGAGCACCTCGACCTTGACGTCGAGCGGCTGGCCCTGCTTCGCGAACGGCGGCAGCGAACACGTCAACGAGACGAGGGCCGTGGTGCCACCGATGACGTCGGCATTCGACAGGTTGAGCCCGAGCTGCCGCACGAGGTTGAGGATCGCCTGCCGCGTGCCCCGATCGCTCGAACCCGTGTTGGCGAGTCCGGAGACGATGCCGATGCCGATCAACTGGTGCGGCATGCTGTTGTGCAGCCGCGTGATGTTGCGGATGCGCGGCGAGATCACGGTCTCGCCGAGACCGTTGCGCCGCTCGGGGGGCGCCGCGACGTCGATGCCGGTCGGCGCCGGCGGAACCGGTTCGGGCTGCTGGGTCGCCGGCGGCTGGGTCGCCGGCGGTTGGGCCGGAGGCGTCTGGGATCGAGCCAGGCCGCTGGCGAGCAGGGCGAGGCAGGTGAGCATGGCGCGGGATCGCATGGGGATTCGTTCTCAGAAGGGCCAGGCGGCCCAGATCAGGATGTCGAACAGTTGCCCGATCGGGCCGCGCGTGACCTGGCGGGTGTTGGCACCGTCACCGCTGATCGCGATGCGGGCGTCTGCCACCTGCGCGCTGCCCACCGTGTTGTTGGAGGTGACGTCGAGCGGTCGCACGAGGCCGCTGATGCGCAACGTGCGCGTCTCGTCGTTGACGGTGACGCTGCGCGTGCCGGCGATGACGAGGTTGCCGTTCGGCTGCACGTCGATGACGACGACCGCGATGCTGGCGCGCACGTCCGAACCGGAGTTCTGCTTGGCCTCGCCGTTGAACGACTGCTCCTTGCGGACCTCGACCTTCGGCAGCACGTTGGCCGAGAACGTCTTGTCGCTGAGCGTGTAGGCCTCGAGCCGCGCCGCGAGCGACGTGTCGTTCGTGCGTTCGACCTTGTCCTCGCTCTTGACGCTGTGTTGTTCCTGGATCGTGACGGTCAGGATGTCGCCGACGTTGCGGGCGCGCAGGTCGGAGATGACCGCGATGCTGGCGCCGGAACGCACGTAGGGATTCTGCGCCGCGACTGTGGTCGCGAGTGCGAGAACGATGGTGGTGACGATGGTTGCACGCATGGTGGGCCTCACTGCTGCACGATGACGAGACCGGGGCCGCCGACGATGCCCGTCAACGTGCTGCGCGACTGCAGGCTCGTCAGCGTGATGCGCCCGGCGAGCGGCGCGTCGTGGTTGGCCAAGGCCCGGGAGGTCACCTTGACGCGCCCGCTCGTGAGCACGACGGTGACGACGTCACCGCGGTGCACGACGGCCGGCGGCGCCGCGTCGCCGAGCGTGAGCCGCTGGCCGGCCTGCAGGTTGTGCGAGGCGACCTGGCCCTCGATCTGCGGCATGGCGTCGAGGAACAGCCCGGTCGCCTGGTCCATCGGCTCCCGCGCGACGGTGAGGTTGTCGGGACCGAGCGGCTCGCCGGCGCGGACCGTGCCCGTGGTCTTGAGCACGGAGTGGTAGCGCTGCAGCTTGAACTGCACCGGGACCTTCTTGTGCGTCTCCCCGTCGACGAGGATCTCGACGTCGACGACGGCCGAATTGGGGCCGGTTCGCGGTCCGCGCACGCGGGCCTTGATCTCCTGGCTCTTGTGTCCGGGTGGCGCCTGCAGCTGGCGGATGCGCGTCGGCGCCTCGTACTCGACGTCGCCGCCCTCGATCGTGAGCTGGGCCTGCAGCGCGGCCGTCGCGGCGTCGAGGATGTCGTAGCTCGGAACGTCGACCGAGATCGACTGCACGACGATCTCGTCGGCACCCGTGAACTTGAGGTTGGACACGTCCTGGCCGGCGGCGGCGAGCGCCTGCACGATCTCGCTGCGCCCGATCGTGCGCGTGAAGCCGTCGACGGGAGCCTGGCCGAACCTGACGTTGGCCATGGCCAGCGCGGGGCCGTCCATCGGCGAGATCTCGCAGAGTTCGCCGATGGTGATGTGCAACCCGCGCACCGACACTGTCGGTTTGATGCGCAGTTCGACGTCGCCGGGACCGTTCTCCTGGCCGCCGCTCGTGGCGACGGTGAAGCACAGCATGATCGATGCAAACAGCATGTCCTACTCCTCGTTGGCGCGTGGGCTCGTGGTGGGCGGATCAGCGCGACAGGTTGGTGGCCGTCGACAGCATCTGGTCGCTGGCCTGGATGGCGCGGCTGTTCACCTCGTAGGCGCGCTGCGCGACGATGAGGTTGACCAGCTCGTTGACGATCTGGACGTTCGAGCGCTCGATGAAGCCCTGCTTGAGCAGGCCGAGTCCGGTCGATCCGGGCGTGCTCGTGATCGGCGCGCCGGACGCCTCGGTCGGACGCATGACGTTGGCGCCGACGGCGAGCATGCCGGACGGGTTGACGAAGCGGTGGATCGTGAGCTGCCCGAACGAGGTGGCCGTGTCGGGGCTGCCGGCCGTGCGTCCGCTGACGCGGCCCTCGGGGTCGATCGAGATCTCGAGCGTGTCGCTGGGCACCGAGATCTCGGGCAGCAGCACGTTGCCGTTGCCGGTCACGAGCTTGCCGTCGGCGTTGAGGTGGAACGCCCCGTCCCGCGTGTAGCCGGTCGAACCGTCGGGCAACGTGACGGAGAAGAAGCCCTCGCCGTCGATGGCGACGTCGAGGTCGCGCTCGGTGATCTCGAGCGTGCCGGTCGTGAAGACCTTGGTCGTGCCGTTGAGGCGCGTGCCCGACCCGATCTGCGTGCCGATCGGCACCGCGGCCCCGTCGCCGCCGCGCGCGAGGCCCGGCGACTGCAGCGTCACGTAGAACAGGTCCTCGAACGAGGCCTGGGACTTCTTGAACCCCGCGGTGTTCACGTTCGCGATGTTGTTCGCGATCATGTCCACCATGGTCTGTTGGGCTTTCATGCCCGTTGCGGTCGTGTAGAGGCTCTTGAGCATGGTTGGCTTACCTGAGGATGTTGGCGATCAAGCTCTGTTGCAGGCGGTTCATGCCCGAGAGGGCCTTCTGGCTCGCGGCGAAGGTGCGCTCGACGGCGATCATCTGCACGAGCTCCTGCAGGCTGTCGACGTTGCTGCCCTCGAGGAAGCCCTGCTGCACGCCGTCGCCGACGTGCGTCGCGCTCTGCTTCTCGGGATCGACGTAGAGGCTCTTGCCGATCGGCACGAGCGCCTCGGGGCGCTGCAGTGAGAAGATGCCGATGGGCCCCCAGACCTGCCCGGTCACAGGGTCCTGGATCTTGCCGTTGGGCGAGACGCTGAGGTCGCTCGGCGTCTCCTCCGCGGTGCCGATCACGATCGGTTGGCCGTTCTGGTCGAGCACCTGCAGGCCGTCGCGCGTGACGAGCCGGCCGCCCTTGTCGATCTGCAGCTGGCCGTTGCGCGTGTAGTAGCTGCCGCCCTTCTGGTCCTGGACCCGCATCCACCACGGTCCGTCGATGGCGAGGTCGAAGCGGTTGCCCGTCTCGCGCAGGATGCCGCGCTGCATGTCGGAGCGTTCCGTGTAGGTGATGGTCGGCAGCTTCTGGTCCAGCAGGCTCTGGAAGTCCTCGTTCGAGTCGGTCGCGATCGCGGTGCGCCGCTTGAAGCTCGTCGTGTCGACGTTCGCGAGGTTGTTGGCCGTCGCGGCCTGCTTCTCGGCGAGGAACGCGAGGCCCCGGACGAGCGCGGTTTCACCGTAGTTCGCCATGGCTACCTCACGATGTTCATGAGTTCGGCCAGGATCTCGTCGGTCGTCGTGATGACGCGCGAGTTGGCTTGGAAGCCGCGCTGTGCCTCGATGAGGTTGACGAACTCGCGGGCGATGTCGACGTTGCTGTTCTCGAGCTGGCCAGCGCGCACGGACCCGGCACCGGCCGAGTTCGCCGTGGTCGCGATCGCATCGTCGGAGTTGGGCGACCCGACGAACATCGTGTCGCCGACGCGCACGAGACCGCCCTCGTTGCTGAACATGCTGATGCGCAGCTGGTCGACGGTCTTGCTCTGGCCGTTGGTGTAGAAGCCGACGAGTTCACCCTGGCCGTTGAAGCCGACGTTGAGCAGCGTGCCGGCCGGGAAGCCGTCCTGATTGGTCGCGGCGACCGTCGACGAGTTGCCGAGCATGGCGAGGCCGTCGAACTGGCCGGAGGTGCCGAGGTTCACGGCGACCGCCTGTGACGCGCTGATGCCGTTCCAGGCGAACGACAGCGAGTTGGTGCCGCCGCCGATCACGTTGAACGAGCCGTTGTTGTTGAAGCGGATCTGGCCGATCGACGCCTGCGTGATGCTGCCCTCGGCAGCGTCCATGTCCGCCGTCAGGTCCCAGACCGTCGCGTCCGTCGTGCTGCGCGTGAACGTGAGCGTGATGGGGTGCGTGCGTCCCTGTGCGTCGACGACGTCGATCGACGTGACCGCGGTGTCGGGACCGGCACCCTCCTGCGAGACCTCGAAGTTGGGCCAGCCGTTGCGGCCCGTGTTGCCGGTCGCATCGCCGATGAACAGGCTCATCGCCGCGTCCTCCTTGTCGGTGGCCGTGAGGCGGACGTGGCCGTCGGGGGTCAGGGACGCCGTGGCCTGCGTGCTGTCGATCGTCGTGTTGAGGAAGGCCAGGAAGTCGTCGAGCGTCGTGCCGTCGTTGCCGGCGCCGTAGACGAAGGTGTCGGAGAACACCGAGCCGTCGGGATTCGTGCCGCTGACCGTGATGTTGTCGCCCGATGCGTAGGCAGCCGTGCGCGCCGTGAGCTGGGCCAGGTCGGTGCCACCGGTCGCCGCCGTCTCGGTGCCCGTGACGAGCGTGGCGTTGAGGCCGAGCGTGTTCAGCAGACCCGACGCCGCCGGCCCGTCGTCGAGCTTCAGCGTCGCGCCGGTTCCGAGCCGCACGGTGTCGAACTGGATCGTGCCGGCCGTGTCGTCGGCGGTGACCTGCAGGCCGGCGATCGAGAACGCCGCTGCGACCGTCGAGGCATCGACCGGCCCCGGTCCGGTCGGCGGCGCGCCGAACGTGGCGGCGGGAAACGTAACGGACTGCTGCGCGCCGCCGTTGACCGAGACGAGCACGGTCTTGCCGGCGAACGCCGTGAGGTCGAACTGCGGCGCCGAAGCACCGGAGGCGGTCGCGGTCTTGTGGGCCGAGGTGCCGGCCTTGAGCACGACGTTCGACTGCACGATCTCCTCGAGCGGGCCGCCGACGGTCGCGGGCAGGTTGCCCTGGAACTCGATCGTGGTCGTCGGCGCGGCCGGCAACGTGTCGGACACCGGCACGGTGATGTCGCCGCCGTCGCGCGAGACGACGCGCAGGCCGCTGCGCAGGTCGACGAGCGTGCGGTTGGCGTCGATGCCGAACGAGCCGACGCGCGTGTAGAACGTCTGCTGCCCGTTCGTCAGCGTGAAGAAGCCGCGCCCCTGCATGGCGACGTCGAGCGTGCGACCCGTGTCCTGGAACGTGCCCTGGTTCGTGTCGGTGTCGACCGTGGCCATGACGGCGCCGTGGCCGATCTGCAGCGGATTGACGCCGCCGAAGTTGCCGTTCGGACCCGAGCCCGAACGCACGGTGTAGCTCAGCAGGTCGCTGAACGTCGCCCGCGAACCGCGGAAGCCAGGCGTGCTGACGTTCGCGAGGTTGTTGCCGATGACGTCGATGTAGGTCTGGTGGAGGCGAAGCCCCGACAGGCCCGTGTAGAGTGCGGTGCTGACCATGGTCCTGCTCCCGGTTGGTTGGCGTGCGGGGCGGGGATCAGGCGGTCAGGGACGGCTCTTGCGCGGCCGCGCCCGGGTTGGTCGTGCCGGTCTGGGCGGCGCCCGCTTCGTGCGGTTCGGCGATGCCGATCACCTCGCGCAGGCCGATCTCCTTGTCGCCCTCGAGCTTCAGGCGCACGTCGCCGCTCTCGTTGACGAACACCGAATCGACCTTGGCGGCGACCACCTTGCCGTCCGCGTCGGCGTAGGTCACTTCCTTGCCGAGCAGCGCGCTGCCCTGGCCGAGGCCCTGCAGGCGCGCGAGCGCACCCTGGAAGTCGAGCAGCTTGAGCATGTTCGAGTTCAGGTCGCGCTGCTCCTGCATCGTCGTGTAGCTCGCCATCTGGTTCATGAAGCTCGCGTTGTCGACGGGCTCCAGCGGCGTCTGGTTCTTGAGCGACTCGGTCAGCAGCTTGAGGAACGGGTTGTCGCCGGCGGTCGCCGCCTTGGTCGACAGCACGCCGGTGGCGCCGCTCGTGGTGGTGGGGTCGATGCCGGGAGTGGTTGCGATGGTGGTCATGGTCGTGGTTCGTTCAGGCCCAGAAGTCGAGTCCCTCGGCGCTGATGTAGCCGCCGCGCGGAGCCGGCCGCGCCCGCTCCTCGGCGGGCACGAAGGCGCTGCCGCCGCCGCCGTGGCGAGCGTCCGCCTGCTGTTGCTGGCGCGCGAACTCGCCGCGCGTCTGCACCTGGGCGCTCGTCACGTCGAGGCCGGCGCCCTGCAGCGATTGCCGCAGTTCGTCGAGATGTCGCTGCAGCAGCTGCGCCATGTCCTGGCGCTCGGCCGCGATCGTCAGGCTGAGCTTGTTGCCGCCCTCGACGAGCAGTCGCAGGTCGAGTTCGCCGAGCTCCGGCGGTTCGAGGCGCATGCGCATCTCGCCACCGTCCTGGTTCAGCTTCATGAGGATCTGCTTGAAGACCGAATCGCGCGCCTGCTCCAGCAGCTCGGCCGAGGCCGCGGCGTTGGTGCGGTAGCCGGCGGTCACGGTCGGCGCGCGCGCCGGCAGGCTCGTGCGGGCCCCGGGGCCGTCGATGCCGTGGGTCATCGCCTCGCGCACGGCACCGCCGCCCGCGACCGCCTGCACGCCGGCGGCCGGCTCGACCGCGGGCCCGGCCGCGTTGCCCACGGTGCGCTGCACGGCGGCGACGAGCAGCTGTTCGCTGATGCTCGAGGCCGGGCGCGAAGGTTGGCGGGGAGAGTCGGCTCCTTTGCCTGCAGTTTCCTGCCGCACCGACTCTCCCCGTCTTGGTGTCTCTTCGGGTTCGCTCGCGGCCTGCACGTGCGCGACGGCCTCCGGGGGCGCGTCGCCGGCAGCGTGCTCGCCGGCTTCGACGTGCGGTTCTTCCGGTGGCTCTTCGGCCGCCTGGTCCTCGACGGGTGCGGGTTCCTTCGCCACGGGTTCGGCCGCCGGTGGCGTCGGCGCCGGCGCGGCGCGCAGCGAGGCGTCGGCCTCGACGCGCTGCTGCAGCACGGCATCGAAGTCGTCGGGGCGCGCCATGGTGGCCGCCTGGGGCACACGCATGGGGTCCGCTTCGACACGGCCGTGCAGGTTGGTGAGTATCGCCACGTTCCTTCGCTTCCCTCGGCCCTTCACGAGCACGGCGCGTGCCAGGTCCCGCGCGCCGCGCGCCGCTGCCGATGGGAACGGGCGCTGCGCGTCACGCCGTGTTTCGCGGAGGCTGGCGCCGTCGAAGCGCGGCAGTTCCTGCCGGGCCGGCCACCGGCAGAACGTGCCGAACCGGCAGCAGTTGCCGGCGCCCGTTGGCATGGCCGGCGCTGCGACTTTCGACACGCGCGAAAGACGCCTCTCAAGTGGGGCACCCGTTTGCCGATGATCCAGGGGTCAGGAGCCACGGAGACGAGATGGACATTCGCAACGTCGCGCAACGAGCCGCCCAGAGCACCAACGTCGATCGCAAGGGCGATCGGGCGCAGCGCGCCGAGGCGAAGCTCAAGGACGTGCTGATTCCATCCGTGGCGCGCGACCAGGCGCAGATCAGCCCCAAGGGCCGCGCCAAGGCGGCGACGCTCGAAGGCCTCGTCGCGCGCGCACGCGACGACGGCGACCGCGACGCGGTCGTGGCGGCGGCGCTGCAGAAGCTGCAGAGCGGCGAACTCGACGGTCAGGCCGTGCTCGAGGCGACGGCGCAGCGCGTGATCGCCGCCGACTTCCTCAGCGAATGACCGCCGGCGCTGCGGCGCTGGCCGCAGCGCGCCGGGCCGGCTCGATCGAGCCAGGCATGTCGCGTTCGACAGTGCGTGGCACAATGCTGCCATGCCCGATGACCCCCATGCGCTGCCGGCCTGGGAACGACTGCTCTCCGCCGAGCGGCACCTTCAGCTATTGGTGCCGGGCACCGTTCTCGTCGGTGGCACGGCTGCTGCGCTGCATGTCGGGCATCGCACGAGTCAGGACGGGGATCACATCCTGGCCGATCTGCGTGAGCGCTTCGATGAGGTCCTCGCGACTCTCGAGGGAGCCGCTGGTTGGATCACGTCCCGGGTACAGCGCCCCGTGCTGGTGCTCGGTACTCTCGACGGGGTCATGACCGGTCTCCGCCAATTGCGGCGAACGCGTCCCCTGGAGACCGAGATGCTCGCAGGTCTGCGCGTTCCCACCCTGGCGGAGATGACGCGCATCAAGGCGTGGTTGCTCGCGACGCGGTACACGCTGCGTGACTACCTCGACACGGTGGTGTTGTGCGAGCGCCTCGGCGAGGCCTCGCTGCGCGAGGCGATGCGTGAGTTCGACGTCATCTACGCGCAACCGAACGGCAGCTCGCCGCTCGCCGAGGTTGTCGAGCGCCTCGCCGAAGCCACGCCGCCCGACCGCTCACAGTTCGACCTGTCCAGCTACCGCGACCTCGTGGCGCCATGGACGGATTGGCAACACGTGGTGGCGCGCGGCCGTCATTGGGCCAAGGTGTTGGCGCCGCAGGTGCTCGGAGGTGACTCGTGAGTTCGCTGGGCGACTCACCGGCGCTGTGGAACAGGTCGCACCTCGACCTGCGCAGCGACGAGGTGCTGGCGCAGATTCTCGACCGCGGCACGCTCGCTGATTGGCGCGAACTCTACGCGTTGGCCAAGGCGGATCCGGAGCTGCGCGCCCGCATCCTGCGAGTCCTGGAGACCGTGCCATTGCCGCTGCCCAGGCTGTGGCTGTCGGCGCTCGCCGCGCTCGGCGAACGCGTGGACACGGGAATGAACCTTCCTTCGCTGCGTCTCGACGTCTGATCGCGCGCCCTTCCGAAGATGGAAGGCGGCGGCCCCTAGTCCCTCAGCGAATGACCGCCGGCGCGGCTGCGCTGGCCGCGAAGCGCGCATAGCCGATGCCGTCCGGGCCGGCGCGCGCGACGATGCGATCCTCGACCGTGCCTCGGCGCAGGTCGATCACGGCGACGAACTCGCCGCGGCCGCACGCGACATAGGCGAAGCGGCCGTCGGGGTCGGTGCAGATGCCCATCGGCATCGCGCTCAGTTCGCTGGCGTCGGCGTGGATCGAGATCGACTGCACGAGCTTGCGTTCGGCGGCGTCGAACACCTGCACGTCGCCCGACTCGGCGCACGAGACGAGCGCCTGGTTGCCGTCGGGCGTGAACGCGATGCGGAACGGGAAGTCGCCGGTGGCGATCGGCTGGCTCGGCACGCCGGTCTTGCCATCGACGACGGTCAGCGTGTTGGCGGCGCGGTTGCCGACCCAGACGTCGCCCGTGCGCGGCGCGATCGCGAGGCCTTCGCTGCCTTCGCCGGCGGGCACGATCGCCGGCGGCTTCGTCGCGCCGGCCTCGCCGAGATCGAACAGCGCGACGTTGCCGTCGCGGATGCTCGTCGCGGCGGCGCGCGTGTGGTCCGCGTTCAACGCGACCATGTGCATGGTGCTCTGCGGCGTGGCCCACGTGCACCGCACGGTGTCGGTGGTCAGGTCCAAGAGCACGAGCCGGCGCGCCGATTCGCTCGTGAAGACGAGGCGATCTCTGGCGACGAACTGGATGCCGTGCGGCCGCAGCAGCGACTTCGGCTGCGGCGCGCCCTCCGCGTCGTTCTCCTTGTAGGTGAGTTCGATCGTGCGCAGCGCCGCGCCCGCGACGACGTCGACGACGGTCAGCGTCGAACCGGGCTTCTGGGCGCCGTAGTCGCTGACGATCGCGGTGCGGCCGTCGGGCGCGATGGCGACCTCGTGCGGGCCGATGCCGGTCCTGACGACGGCGACCTCGTGGCGCGTGACCGGGTCGAAGATCGACAGGCTCGCGTCGGCCTTGTTGCAGACGAGCAGGCGATCGACGTGGCTCGGGGCGGGCTCGGTCTGGCCGGTGGCGGCGGCGCAGAGGGCCAGCGTGAGGAACGTGCAGGGTCGGTGTGGCGGCGGGCGCATACGTTCCATACGAGCCGGCGGCCCCAACTGCGAGAGCTGCGGGTGGCAAGGGGCCCGCAGGCGACAGCCGCTCAGTCTCGGGGCGCCCGGTTGCCGATGGATCGGGCATGGTCTCGCGACCCACCACACGGCGCCTGCTCCCAGCCCTGGCACTGCTGGCCGGCTGCGCGTTCCACAGCACCGCGACGCACTGGAACGGTCACCTCGGTGCCGACGGCCAGCCGGTCTGGGTCATGACGTCGTCGTACGTCGGCTGCAACCTGGCCATCCTGGTGCCCCTCCTGGGCCGCACCACCATCGACGAGATGGTCGACGCGGCGACGCGCCGCATCAGCGCGCAGGGTGGCAGC
>DASUFY010000171.1:0-9889 GCA_036274315.1 Planctomycetota bacterium
GTGTCGGTGCGCGACCGTCTGGTCATCGACGGCAACCCGGTGCTCGTGCTCGACTACGTTCGCGGCAAGACGCTGCGCGAGAAGATCCGCAGCCTGGAAGGCATCCACCTGAATTGGTTCTTGGCGATCGTGCGCGCGCTGCTCGCGGTCCGCGCGAACGGCACGCTCGCCTACCACGGCGACCTGAAGCCCGAGAACATCATCGTCAAGCCGAGCGGCAAGGTCGTGATCCTCGACCCCGCGATGCGTTTGCCCGACGGCGGCATCGTGACGACGACGCCGCACTACAACCCGCTGCTGCTGACCGACAGCAAGGCCGACGTGATGTCGATCGGCATCATGATCTACGAGATCCTGACCGGCACGCTGCCGTTCGACGAGGTGCCCTGGGAGTTCGCGGGCCGCCAGAGCGGCGGCGAGACGCAGCGCCTGTCGATGAGCTACTTCTTCAGCTACAGCCCGCCGCACGTGCTGAACCCCAAGACGCCCGAGGAGCTCGAGCGCATCGTCTACCGATGCATCACGGTGTCCGGCTACGGCCTGGAAGAACTCAAGACCGACCTCGAGGCCTTCATCAGCAAGGCGTGAGCGGGCGAACCGACCGCCGCACCGCGCCGGAATGCGCGCCTCAGCGCAGCGGCGCGTGCTCGTCGCGGCTCTCGCGGACCATGCCCAGCATGACGGAGCCGAGCACCGCCACGAGTCCGCCGCAGAGGATGGCGACCTGCTCCACGGTGTCGCCCAGGCGCGCGGAGAGCGAGAAGACCAGCACGTGGGCCGACAGGCCCACGAGAACGGCCCGGAAGCGGCCGACCTGGAAGAAGCGCCAGCCGAGCCCGGCGAGCACGCCGCCGAGGATCGCGCGCATCACGATGTCGCTGCGCCAGCCGGTCATCAACGAGTACACGGCGCTGTCCATCGCGAACAGCGTGAGGCCCGAGGCGAGCGAGAGCGAGTAGCTCGCGAACGGATGCCGCACGACCCTTCTCCGCACGACGGCGATGCCGGGCATCGTGCGGGTCACGGTCGGCGGCCCCGGCCGGACCTCGGGTTCGATCCACGGCTCCCCGCTCGGCAGCGTGTCGGGTTCGGCGGGAGCCGGGCGGTTGCCCGCCTCACCGGTCAGCGCGCGGTGCTGCAGGTCGCGCAGCCGTCGCTCGGTGTAGCTTCGGCGCGGCGGCTCGACGAGCTGCTTCTTGATCTGCTCGATCTTGGGATCGACGAACGTCGGCGTGTTGTCGCGCCACTCACCTTCGTCGTCCGACTTCGCGATCGAGCGCGCCAGATCGTCGTCGAAGAGGGAGTCCGGGATGTCGTCCTTCGGGGCCATCGTCCGTTGTGATCGGACGTCCACGGCCCCGCGGTTGAGTTCCGGCGCGAGATCGTCGACCCGCCCCGCAACCCGCCACCGGCGCGGCTCCGGGGTCGGCGCCGCGGGCCGACCCCGTTCAGATGACGAACGGCGCGCTGCCGCAGTCCGGCGAGTAGTACTTGATGCGCATCGGGCTGACCTTGCCCGTGACCGGGTCGAAGACGTTGACCTCGTCGAGGTCGCGCCCGTAGACGTGCAGCGAGATGGTCGGGCGGCTGCTCGTGTTGCCGATGCGATGGATCTCCTCGTAGGGCGGGAGCAGGTAGGCGACGCCTCCCCGGCCCACGTCGGTGCCGCGCGACTGTTCGAGCTGGGCGAAGTCCGCACGACTCCCGTCGTCGAGCCGGTCGTAGCAGATCTCCTCGAGCGAACCCTGCAGCAGCCCCATCACGCCCCAGCACGAATGGTCGTGGATCGGCGTCATCTGGCCGGGCATCCAGACCAGGGCCAGCACGACGAACCGGTTCTTCGGGTCCCGATGCAGCGGGTGCCTCGTGTAGCCGTCCGGGCTGCCCACGCGGTGGCGTTCCGGGAGCCACCGGTCGTCGGCCACCAGGCGCTTGGTCGCGAGCGAGACCTCGCGGATGATCACCGGGTTGGCCGGGCGGCGGTCGAGAACGTCTTCGATGGTTCGAATGTAGTCGTCCAGGCCGTAGGTCGGCCCCGAGGCTGTGGACATCGCGGTCATGGTCGGGAAGATGGGAACCTCGGCGACAGTCGAAAGGCCCTGGCCCATTGTGACGGCACCCCGCCCGGTTCGCTACCGCCTGCCCCTTCCACGATGAAGACGATCCGCACGTTGCTGCCCTGCCTCCTGCTGCTGGCCGCCTGCAGCACCCATTCTGCGATCGAGCAGAGCGAGCACTACGCCCACCTGGGCGACTACAACCGCGCCTACGAGGTGCTCGAAGACGAGCGCCAGGCACAGCTCAGTTCCGGCGGCACCGTCGATGCAGAGCTCGAGGCGGCCCACGCCTCGGCGAAAAAGGCGTACCTGCTGTGGCGGGCGCGCCAGCGCATCTTCCGGGAGCGCGAGGACGAGGCCCTGGCCGACCTCGACCTGCTCGACCAGCTGTCGCCTGGCTACCCGGAGGCCGATGTGCTGCGCCAGCGGGCGCTCGTCAAGAAGGCCATGCACGCCGTCGAGCGCGGCGATGAGTTCCTGCGCAACAAGGACCTCGAGTCCGCCCTCGCCCAGTACATCGAAGCCGAACACAGCGTGCCGGGCTTCGAGCCAGCGGTGAAGGGTTCGGAAGAAGTGCACGAGGCCATGCTGCGGCTGACCAAACGCGCGCAGCAGCAGTTCCTCGAGGCGGTGCGCAAGCTGCCGGAGTTCAAATTCATCGAGGTGCGCTGGCACAGCACGAACGCGCTCGAGAACGATCCGGCCCGCGAAGATGCCGGCAAACTGAAGGAGCGCGCCAACGGCGAGATCGCGCAGAACGCGTTCAAGCGCGCGAAGGAGAACGAGCAGCGCGGCCTCTACGGCGCCGCGTTGCTCGAGTACAAGACGGCGCAAAGGCTCGATCCGAGCCTGGCCGGTGTCGCCGATTCGATCGCGCAGATGAAGCGCGAGGTGGAGGCGGCCGGATTGATCGAGAGGGCACAGGTCGCGATGCGCGCCGGCAAATTCGACGAAGCGAACGAGGATCTCGGCGAGGCGTTCGATCTGTCCGTGATGGCGCGCGGCACCATCAGCGAACTCATGATCCAGGCTCGCCGCAAGGAAGGCGAGTCGCGCTATCAGCTGGGCCGGGACGCGGAGATCCTCGGCAAGAAGCAGGACGCGCTCACCGCCTACGAGGCGCTGAGCAAGGACTGGCCCGACGGACTGCTCGACGAGAAGGCGCGCATCGCGGGTCTGCGGGCGGACATCGAGGGCGCGCAACGCGAGTGGGCCGCAGCCGAGGCGGCGGAGGCCGCCGGCGACCTGGCGCAGGCGATCGAGCACTACCGCAACTCCGAGCAGTTCTACGCGGGCTGGAAGGACGGCAAGGCGCGCATCGAACGCCTGCGTGAGCAGATCGCTCGCACCACGAACGGCGGCACGAGCGGCGGCTGACCGCGCGTGTCTTCGGCCGCGCGAGCCGGGATCTCGCTGAGTCGGCGATCTGGCGCCGGGCCGGCTGCATAATCGGATGGTGCGCGCGATCTCCCTGGCCAGCCGGTTCCTGGTCACCCTCGTGGTGTCCGCGGTGCTGCCGCTGCTGCTGTATGGCTGGTACTCGCTGCGCAGCATGCGCGAGCAGATCGACGAGCAGGTCGTGCGCGTGTTCCTGCCGCAACTCGCGGCCGACCACGCGCAGAAGATCGAGGCCCACCTGCAGCGCACCATCCAGGCGTGCGCCATCGTGCGCGAGATCGCGCGACGTGCGCTCGACAGCGCGCGGGAGCTCGAAGCCTTCGAGGAACAGATCGAGCTCGTGCCGGACCTGCTCGACAACTACCTGGACCTGCTGCTGCTGGTGCGCGCGGACGGCAGCAAGGCCTACTGGAAGGACGGGCAGCGCCTCGATCCCAGCACGCACGGCCGCCGCGCCGAGTTGATCCCCGACAGCGTCGCCGACACGGAGTGGTTCCAGCGCGCGCAGCGCGAACGCGGGCTGCAGTTCCTGCCCTGGGGCCGGTCGCAGTACCTGCACCGCGGGCTCGACTTCCGCTCGATGGACCCCGGCAGCTACCACCTCGGCATCGTGCTCGACGTGCCGCGGCCGCTGGGCCCGCCCGGTGTGCTCCTGGCCCTGATGCGCTGGTCGGAGGTGCAGATCGTGCTCGACCAGGCGCGCGCGGTGCTCGTCGGGCGCGCCGGTCTGCCGTCGGCGCAGGTGTTCCTCGTCGGGCCGAACGGCATCGTGCAGGCCCACACCGACCGGCGTTTCTACGGCCTGCCGCTGCAACCGCCGGCGCTGGCCACCGAGCTGCCCGCCCAGGCCACCGCCGGCCGCGGCAGCTTCACCGAGGTCGACGGCCGCCGGTGGCGCTTCGGCTGTTCGCCGTGCAACTTCGGCGAGCGCTCGCTCACGATCGGCGTCGAGGTGCCCGAGGCGGAGCTGTTCGCGGCCAGCGACGCGTTCGAGCGGGCGCTGATCGTCGCGATCCTCGTCACCATCGCCGTGCTCGTGCTGTGGTCGCTCGTCGCCTCGCGCGCGATCGTCGCCCCGGTGCGTGCGCTCGTCGCGGCGACGCGGCGCATCGCGCGTGGCGACCTCGCCGTCTCCGTTCCGGCCCGCGGCGGCCCCGAGCTCGGTGAGCTGGCGGCCGCGTTCAACCAGATGGCCACCGAACTCGTCGCCGGTCGCGCGCGCCTCGCGGCCGCGGAACGCGACCAGGCGTGGGCCGAGATGGCCCGCCAGGTCGCACACGAGGTCAAGAACCCGCTGCAGCCGATGCGCCTCGCGGCACAACTGCTGCAGCGGGCCCGCGCCGACGGCGATGCGCGCGCCCAACAGGTGGCGGATCGGCTGGCTCGCACGGTGCTCGAGCAGACGCAGGCGCTCGATCGCATCGCCAGCGACTTCCGCGCCTTCGCCGGAGTGGCGCCCGCGGCGCGCTGCGTCGTGCGGCTCGACGACTGGCTCGTCGATCTGCATGCGCAGTGCGACGGACTCTTCGTCGGCAAGGCGGTGCAGCTGCAACTCTCGCCCGGCGCCGGCGACACGAAGGTCGCGGTCGATGTCGGCGCGCTCGCGCGTGTGTTCGTCAATCTCGTGCAGAATGCGCATCAGGCTGCGCCCGACGGAGTCACGGTGCGCTTCGCCTCCCGCGCCGCGGACGATCGCGCCGTCATCGAGGTGGTCGACGATGGGCCGGGCGTCGCCGAGGGCCTGCGCGGCCGCCTGTTCGAACCCTACTTCACGACGAAGTCCTCGGGCACGGGGCTCGGTCTCGCCATCTGCCGGCGCCTCGTCGAAGCGCACGGCGGCACGATCCGCCTCGTGCGCTCGGGGCCCGGCGACACGGCCTTCGCGATCGAGCTGCCGATCGCCTCGGCTTGAACGAACGCATCCGCTGGCATCGTCGCGGCGAACGGCGACAGTTGCCCGTCCCCGGTCGGCCACCTGCCGCCAACCCTGCCTGCACCGCCCGGCGGCGCTCTCCCCTCATGCAGAATCGAGCCACCGCTGCCCTCGTCCTCGCCGTGCTCGCGCTGCTGGCCGCGCTCGGCATCTTGCTCGCCTGGCACGGCGAACCCGACCTGCGCCCCGCCGACGAGCACCGGGCGGCCGAGGCGGGCGACCCGGCCGTCGGGCACCTCGCGCGCGACGCCGCGGCCGCCGCGACCGCTGCCGCCGACGCAGCCCGGGAGCAGGTGTCGATCGGGCAACGCGACACCGGCGTGCGCGGCATCGTGCTCGACGCCCAGACCGGCCAGCCGCTGGGCGGCATCGAGGTGCTCGCCGTCAAGGACGAGCCGTCGATCGAACCGCTGGTCGCGCGCTTCCGCGGCCTGTTCCGGCAGGGCATGTTCGCCGAGACGCGCGCGCCGCGCCGCGAGCTGGGGCGCACCGTCAGCAATCCCGACGGCACGTTCGAGCTCACCGGGCTGCCGGCCGGCCGCGTGTTCCTCGACGGGCGCAGCGACGGTTGGTTCGTGCGCACGCCGGGCACCGCGAGGTTGGCGCTCGGCCAGATCCAGTCGGGCATCGAACTGCGTGCGTCGCCGGGTGGCCGCGTGCGCGGCATCGTGCTCGGCGCCGACGGCGGCCCCGCGGCCGGCGCGCACGTCAGCGTGCGACCCGGCCTGAACGCGTTCCTCGGCCAGCTCACCGAACGACAGTACCGCTGGCTCGAGACGGTCGCCGACGCCGAGGGCCGCTTCGACCTGCCCGGTGTGCCGGCCGGCCAGAGCTACACCGTGTCGGCATCGGCGCCGCAGATCGCGCTCGAAGAGGTGCACGGGGTCGAGGTGCGGCCGGGGCTCGTCACCGAGGTGACGGTGCGCGGTCACCAGGGTGCGCTCGTCGCGGGCCGCGTCGTCGACGGCCAGGGTCAGCCGGTCGCGGCCGCCAACGTCGCGATGGTCTACCTCGACATCAGCCGCGTCCTGTTCTCGGCCGACGGTCGGGCCGAGCCGATCGTCACCGGCGGCGACGGGCGCTTCCGCATCGAGCACGTCGCGGCCGGCCGCGTCGCGTTCGTCGCCGCCGCCGCGGACCTGGCGCCGAGCAACATCGAAGAGCTCGCCGTCGTCGACGGCGGCATCTACGAGGACATGGTGTTGCAGCTCGGCGAAGGGGCGACGATCACGGGCCTGGTCGTCGACGACCAGCAGCAGCCGGTCGCCGGCGCCGCGGTCGAGCTGCGCCCGTTCGAGCGACCGAACGATCCGCAGTTCCTCAAGATGATGCTCAAGATCCGCCGCGTCGAAGCGAGCACGGGCGCCGACGGACGGTTCGTCGCCAAGGGGCTCACGGGCGACCGGCTGATCGTGCAGGCGAGCAAGGCCGGCTACACGACGGCGACGCGCTTCGGCGTGGCACTCGACGAGCCGAACCTCGTCGTCGAGGTGCGCCGCGGGGCCGTCGTGCGCGGCAAGGTGCTCGCCGGCGACCAGCCGTTGACGCGCTTCCGCGTCGACACGCGCACGACGGACGTGCCCAAGCCCGAGGACGCGAAGGCCGAGGGCGGCGACGCGACGGTCGCGAGCGCCGGCCCGGCGCGCGGCCGCGGCCGGCAGCGCAACGTCGACGGCAACAGCGGCGCGACGTGGAACGGCAACGGCCGGCCGCCGCGCACGGGCACGGTGCAGATGGCCGAGGGCCGCACCATGATGGACCGCGGCATGGACGGCGACTGGCGCGAGGTGCAGGCCGCCGACGGCAGCTTCGAACTGCGCGGCATCCCACCGGGCCGCATCCGCGTGCGCGTGCGCGCCGACGGCTATCTCGACGCGCAGAACCAGGAGATCGATCTGCTGCCCGGCCAGACCAGCGACGTGCTCACGTTCCGCCTCGATGCGGGCCAGCCGGTCGCGGGCCGCGTCGTCGACGAGAAGGGGCAGCCGGTCAGCGACGCGCAGGTGACGGCCTACAAGCAGCGCGAGAACACGAACCGCCGCGGTCCGTTCGCCGCCAACATCGACCCCGAGGACTTCGACTTCCTCGCGATGTCCGCGGCGACGAACGCGCGCAGCGCCATCAGCGACAGCAAGGGCCACTTCCTGATCGCCTCGCTCGAAGCCGGTCGCTACCGCTTCACGGCCCGCCATCCCGACATGGCGAAGGCGTCGACCAAGGACGTCGAGGTGAAGGCCTCGGTGCCGACGCCCGACGTCGAGATCCAGCTCGATGCCGGCGGTGGCGTCGAAGGCAACGTCACGGGCATCGGCATGCGGCCGCTCGCCGACGCGTTCATGGTCGCCTTCAGCATCCAGACCGGCACCATGCGCAGCAGCACGACGGACAAGGTCGGCTACTACCGCATCGACGGCCTGCCGCCGGGCCAGTACGTGGTCTTCAAGTCGCGCATGGACGAACGCGCGGACAACATCCCGCTCGAGCTGATGAGCAACATGCGGCTCAAGACGGTGACCGTGAAACAGGGCCGGTTCGCGCGGCTCGACGTGCACGACGAGAGCGACGACGGCGTGCGCGTCTACGGCGTCGTGCGCGAAGGCGGCGCGCCGGTGCCGCGTGCGCTCGTGACGCTGCTCGGCAGCGACCGCGACGGCCTGCTCGGCATGGGCGTGCGCGCCAACGCCTCGGACATGGACGGTCGCTACGAGCTCATCGGCATCAAGCCCGGCAGCTACGTGATGCAGGTGACGCGCTTCCTCGGCCAGCAGGTGCAGACGACGTTCGAGGTCGAGGTGCCCGACGACGCGCGCGACTTCGCGTTCGACGTGCAGCTGCCGACCAGCGAGATCAGCGGCAAGGTGATCGACACGCGCGGCGAACCCGTGGCGGGCCTGCAGGTCTCGCTCGGCAGCGACCAGGGTGCGCTGAGCGGCGCCGACGGGCTGATCGGCCTCATCGCGCAGAACGGCCTGAGCCAGGCCCGCACCAACAGCGAGGGCGAGTTCCGCATGAAGTCGGTGGCCGCGGGCACCTACAAGCTGACCGCCGGCAGCCGGCTCGGCGGGCGCCGGCGCGGCGGCGAGCCGCGCACGCACGGCGAGGCGAGCCTCGACGGCGTGTTCGTCGACGGCGTCACCAAGGTCGAAGGCCTCGTCATCACGGTGCCGCTCGCGGGCCGCATCACAGGGCTCGTCGTCGACGGTTCGGGCAATCCGGTCGCCGCGGCCGAGGTGGCCTACGTCGAGACGAGCAACCAGCGCCGCCGGCCGCGCAGCAATCCGATGCTCGACCTGATCGGTGCGCAGGCGCAGCCGATCCGCAGCGGCGCCGATGGGCGCTTCGAGATCGCGGGGCTGACGCCGGGCGTCTACGACCTGCGCGTCGAGGGCGACGCGCTGCAGGCCGGCGTGGTCGGCGACGTGCGCGTCGACGAGGACGCGGTCGCCGACGTGACGCTGCACATCGTGCGCGGCGCGGTGCTCAAGCTGCGCGCGACGAACGTCGACAAGCAGCACATCCCGTTCGCGCAGCTGTCGCTGCTCGACGGCCGCGGCAAGCCGATCGTCAGCCGCGTCTCGTCGCTGAGCGTCATCAAGCGCCTCATGGGCAGTCGCGACGAGGTCGCCGATTCGGGGTGGTACGAGTTCGGCAGCGTGCCGCCCGACACCTACACGGCCGTGATCGCCGAGCCCGGGCAGCCCGAGCTCCGCATCACGCGCACGATCGCGGACGGGGAGACGGTCGAGTGGGAAGTCGACGTCGCGACGGAGCTGGCGGCGCGGCAGAAGGACGCGAAGAAGTAGCGACGCGCGGGCATTGCGGTCGGGCGCGGCCACACACGCCGCTCCCGCCGCGCCTGCGCCCCTGGACGCCGTCCCGGGCCGTGCGCCACAATCGCGGCATGCCCTCCCTGCGCACCGTGGCCGCGTTCCTGCTCTGCCTCGTCATGTTCGGCGCGCCGGCCTGCGCGACGTGGTCGATCCTCATCATCGACCTCGCGACCGGCGAGGTCGCGATCGGCATCGCGACCTGCCTCACCGGGTTCGATCTGCGGCCCACCACCGTCGTCGTGGTGCCGGGCTACGGCGTCGCCGCCGCGCAGTCGTTCGTCGGCCCGCTGAACCTGCGCGAACTGATCCGCGCCGAGCTGCTCGCCGGCACGCCCGTCAACCAGATCCTCGCGCTGCTCGCCGCCGCGGACCCGGGCCACCAGTCGCGCCAGTACGGCATCGCGAGCGTCACGGGCGGCACGGTCACGTTCACGGGAACGGGTGCGGGCGCGTGGGCGGGCGGCCTCACGGGTCAGGTCGGCACGCTCGTCTACACCGTGCAGGGCAACGTGCTCACGGGGCAGCCGGTGATCCAGGCCGCGGAGCTCGCGATCCTCGGCACGCCGGGCACCGTCGCCGACAAGCTCATGGCCGCGATGGAGGCCGCGCGTTCGTTCGGCGGCGATGGCCGCTGCTCGTGCTCGGCCGCGGCGCCGACGTCGTGCGGTTCG
>DASUFY010000172.1:0-7907 GCA_036274315.1 Planctomycetota bacterium
CTCACTCGTCGCAGAGGCGGTAGCCGACACCCTGTTCGGTGATCAGGTGCCGCGGTCGCGACGGGTTGGGTTCGATCTTGCGGCGCAGGCCGGCGACGAAGACGCGCACGTAGCGGGGATCGTCGCTGTGGTTGGGGCCCCAGACCTCTTCGAGCAGGAACCGGTGGGTCAGGACCTTGCCCGCGTGCCGCACGAACGCGACCAGCAGTCGGTACTCGAGCGGCGTGAGCTGCACCGTCTGTCCGGACCGCGTCACGCGGCGGTTCGCGAGGTCGACGCGCAGGTCGCCGACTTCGAACACCGCGCCGCCGTCGAGCGAGTCGCGGCCTGCGCGGTTGCGCAGGGCGACGCGGATCCTCGCCAGCAGTTCGCCCGTGCCGAACGGCTTCGTCAGGTAGTCGTCCGCGCCGCGATCGAGGGCCGCGACCTTGTCGCGTTCCTGGCCGCGAGCGGACAGCACCACGATCGGCGCGCGGCTCCACTCGCGGAACCAACCGATGATCTCCAGGCCGTCGCCGTCCGGCAGTCCGAGGTCGAGCACCATGAGGTCGGGCGGTTCGTTCGTGGCTCGCGCGCGGCCTTCCTCGGCCGTCGCGGCCTCGACGACGCGATAGCCCTTGCCCTCGAGCGCCGCGCCGAGCAAACGCCGGATGGGGGCCTCGTCCTCGACGACGAGCAGCAGCGCGCGGTCGGACGTCACGCCGGTTCTCCCGCGTCGATGTCGACCGCCGGTTGTTCGCCGAGGGCGGGCGGCTGGTCCTCGATCGGCAGGCACAGCACGAAGCGCGCGCCGCCACCCTCGCGGTCCTCGATGCGGATGACCCCACCATGCAGCTGCGCGATCGCCGCGCAGATCGCGAGCCCGAGCCCGGAGCCGCGCGCGCCGTCGCGGCGCTGGCTCGGGCCGCGGTAGAACTTCTCGAAGGCGCGCCGCTTCTCCTCGCTCGACAACCCGGGGCCGCGGTCCGCGACGGCGATCTCGACCTGCTGCCCGGAGATGTGGGTGCTGATCTCGATCGCCGTGTCGGGTGGGGAGTAGCGCGTGGCGTTGTCGAGCAGGTTCGTGAGCACGAGTTCGATCAACACGCCGTCGACACGAAGCAGGGGCATGTGCTCGGCGATGTCGGTCGTGACCTCGCGCGTGCCGAGCTGGCGCGCCAGCCGCGTCAGCGCGGAGCCGACGAGGTCCTCGACCACGTTCCATTCGCGCTGCGGCGCGAACTCGCCCGACTCGAGGCGGGTCATGTGGAACAGGTTGTCGAGCAGCCGCGCGAGGCGTTCGGCCTCACCGTGCACGGAGCGCAGCAGGCTCGTGCGCTCGACCGGGTCGATGCGCTGTTCGGCGTCGAGCAGGCTGCTCGTGACGCCCGTGATCGTGGCCAGCGGCGTGCGCAGATCGTGACTGACCGAACTCAGCAGGGCGCTGCGCAGGCGTTCGTTCTCGGCTTGCGCGAGCGTGCGGTGGACCTGTTCGGTCAGGCGGTCGCGCTGCAGCGCCATCGTCACCTGTGCGGCGAAGGTCTCGACCATGCGGCGGTTGTCGGCCAGCAGCAGCAGCAGGTCGGGGTCGACAGCCCGGATCGCGAGCACCCCGTGCGTCTCGTCGTGCGCGCGCAGCGGCAGGAACAACGCGCATTCGCCCGCGTGCGTGTCGGTGCCGGCGCCGGCCGGGCGACCGTGCGCGAACACCCAGTCCGCGGTCGCCATCGGGCCCGGCCCCTGGCTCAGCCAGGGCGAGGCGCGGCCGGCCGAGCGCAGTTCGCCGCCGGCGTCGGGCAAGAGGATCGAGACGTCGCGGTTCGTGAACGCGCGCAGGTGCGCCTCCGCGGCGGCGACGATCTGCAGGTGACCGGTGGTCGCCGACAGGTCGTGGCTCAGCCGGTAGAGCTGTTCGGTGCGGCGTTCGCGCTCGCGGGCGACGAGGGACTGGTCGCGGATGCGCGAGGTCAACGTGCTCACGAGCAGACCGATGACGAGCATGACCGCGAACGTGAACAGGTAGTCGGGGTCCTGCACACGGAACGTGAAACGAGGCGCCGTGAAGAAGAAGTTGAACAGCAGCACGGAGCCGAACGACGCGAACACCGACGGACCGCGACCGAGCCACGCCGCCGCGGCGGTCACGGCGAGCAGGTAGACGAGGACCTTGTCCGCCTCACCGAGGCCCGCGGCGTCGAAGGCCCAGGCGATGGCGGTCGCGACGAGCAGCGCGACGCAGGCGCCGCCGTGGCCGCGCCACGCGCCCGGCCGCAGCGGCGCGCGCACGTCGTCGCCGGGGCGCGGGGCTTCGGTCCCCAGGATGACGAGCACCTCGATGCCCTTGCTCGCCGCGATCACACGATGCACGAGCGATGGCCGCAGCCAGGATCGCCAGCCGGAGTGGCGCGTTTCGCCGACGAGGATTCGGGTCACGCCGTGCGCGCGCGCGAACGCCGCCGTCGCGCCTGCGATGTCGCTCGCTGGCACGATGGCCACCTCGGCGCCGAGCGAACGCGCGAGTTGCAGGTGTGCCCCGACCGGGCTCGCGACGTCGACGCCCGTCGCCGCGGGAGCGACGTGCACGGCGAACCAGGGCACGTGCATGGTCTGCGCCATGCGGCCCGCGGCGCGGATCACGCGAGCCGACGTCGGGCTCGGCCCGACGGCGGCGAGCAGCCGGTCGCCGAGCGGGGCGTGTCGGCCACCGGATCGTTGGCGGGCCACCCTGTGCAGCCGATCCGCCGCGTAGCGCATCGCGACCTCGCGCAGCGCGACGAGCATCGTGCGATCGGGCAGTTCGGTCCGGGCGGTCACCGGCGCGGCGCCCGCGGCGGCGGCGCGCCGCATGCGTTCGATGAGCTCCTCGGGCGGCAGATCGATGAGTTCGAGGTCGTCGGCGGTGTCGAGCACCGAGTCGGGCACGGTGTGCTGGACGGCGTGTCCCGTGATGCGCTCGACGAGTTCGGCGAGGCTCTCCACGTGCCGCACCTCGAGCGTCGACCAGACGTCGACGCCGGCTTCGAGCAGCTCGAGAACGTCCTGCGTGCGGTGGCGGTGGCGCGCTGCTGCCGGGTTCGTGCGTGCGAGGTCGGGCACGAGCACGAGGTCCGGAGCCCGGCGCCGGATCTCGTCGACGTCGAGGCCCCGCGCGGCCGGGCACGTCAGCGACACGAGTCCCGGCGGCCCGGCGGCTTCCGGCTCGGGCGAACGCTCACCCTCGTCGTGCATGCGCAGCACGCGCCATCCCTGGCCGAGGCGCTCGGCCGCGGCATCGAGCATCGCGCGCGTGCGGCCGACTCCGGGGGCATAGCCGAAGAAGATCTTCAGCTTGCCGGTTCTCGGCTCGGGGGTCGGGCGGTCGGCCATCGATCACGGACGCAGCCGCGCCATGCGGCGAGAATCGAGCACCAACTTGCCGGTGCTCGCGAAGATCACGAAGAACTCCAACCGACCGAGCAGCATACCGGCCGTCTGCGTCCACAGGATCACCGGCGGGGTGTCCGGACCCGTGATGCCGATCGAGAGTCCGACCGTTCCCAGCGTCGAGGCGTACTCGAACAGCGCATCCTGCAGCGGGTAGCCATGAGCCGTGAGCACCGCGGCGCCGAAGAGCCAGGTCGCCACGTAGACGAACACGAACACGGCGAGGGCGCGCGCATGCGCGTCCGTCACCGCGGTGCGTTCTTCACCGAGCCAGACGTACTCCTCGGCGATGGCTGCGCGCGGGCGGAACGGGCGCCGCAGCTCGCGCACGAGCAGACGGTACAACAGGTAGATGCGTTGCTGCTTGATGGCGCCGCCCGTCGAACACGTGCCGGAGCCGATCAGCATGAGCACGATCAGCATCAGGATGCCGAAGCCGTTCCAGTTCCGGTAGCCGACCGTCGAGAAGCCGGTCGTCGTCAGCGCCGACACGGTCTCGAAGATGGCGACGCGCACGGCCTTCGTCGCCGGCGCGTACAAAGACAGGCAGGTCACGACGAGCACGAGGCCCGCGGCGATCGGCACCAGCAGCGCCTGCAGGCGCACCTCGCCGTTCCTCGCGACGGCCGCCAGCCTGCCTCGCAGCAGACACCACGACGTCAGGAAGTTGAGTCCGCCGAGGATCATGAGCACCATCGTGACCCCTTCGACGAGCGGCGAGTCGAAGGCGCCGATGCTGTCCGTCCGGGTCGAGAACCCGCCCGTCGACACGGCGCAGAACGAGTGATTCACGGCGTCGAACCAGCCCATGCCGGCGGCGCGCAGCGCCAGGATGCCGAGCAGCACGTAGGCGGCGTAGATCCTCACGACCAGCAGCGCCGAGTTGCGCACGTTGGGCGCGAGCTGATCGGTGCGCCCTTCGGCGACCGAGAGCGACATGCCGCCCGGACTCGTGACCGCGGCCAGTGTGAGGATCGCCAACCCGGCGCCGCCCGCGAGCTGCATCGTGCTGCGCCAGAGCAGCGTCGCCGGATGTGCGCGCGTGACGTCGATGACCGACAGGCCCGTGGTCGTCCAGCCGCTGACCGACTCGAACACCGCCTGGCTCACGCTCAGGTGCTCGATCACCGCCAGCGGGATGGCGCCGGCGAGGCTGGCGATGACCCAGCTCGCCATGACGATGACGCCGCCTTCCTGCAACGTGAGCACCGCCTGCACGGTCCCAGCGGCGCGCCAGATGCAGAAGCCGACGAGGGCGAGCCCGAGGCCGGGGATCGCGAAGCAGGCCGCGGTTCGCCAGTCCATGCTGTCGGTGAACACGACCGCGAGCGGCGCGAGCAACAGCAGCCCCACGAACGCCGCGATCAGTGCGACGTGTACGAGCATCGTGCGGTAGCGTTCGCGCAGGTGGGCAGCTTCCCGCATGGCCAGCTCCTAGCCGCCGCCCGTCAGCAGCTGCAGCGCCAGCCCGTGGCTCTCGGCGAGCGCCACGAGCAGCACGCGGTCGCCGCGCTGCAGCTTCGTGTCGCCGCGCGGCACGAGCGTCTCCGCGTCGCGCATCACGACGGCGATCAAGGCGTCGCGCGGGAAGCCCAGCTCGGCGATCGGCCGGCCGGCGAATGCGAAGGAATCGCCGAGCGTCACCTCGGAGATCGTCACCTTGCCGTTGCCGGCGGGAACGAGGTGCGTGACCCGGTCGCAGGTCGCCCACTGCTCGACGAGGCTGGCGACGGTCATCGACGGCGAGATCGCGTCGACCCCCAGCGCCGCGAAGATGGCCTGGTTGTCGGGGTCGTTGACGAGCGCCACCGCGCGCGGCACCGCGAACCGCGCGCGGGCCTGCTGGCAGATGATGAGGTTGTCGGCATCGTTGGCGGTCGCCGCGAGCACGAGGTCGGCCGAACGGGCGCCGGCATCCTCGAGCACCCGATCGTTGCTGCCGTCGCCGTGCACGACGGTCGCATCACTCTGGTTCGCGAGCCACGAACTCTCGGCGGCGTCGCGCACGATGAGCGTGACGGCGTGGTCCTTGCGCCGGAACGTCTGGGCCAGGAAGTACAACGGTCGACCGGCGCCGACGAGGATGGCCTTCACTTCGCACCACCGCCGCTGCCGGCCGCGCGCGAGAGCAGGTCGAAGAAGTGTTCGGCCGCGACCAGCGTCGGGCAGACCGTTTCGACGCCGAGATCGTGGTAGAGACGCTCGCGCGCCGGATCGTAGACGCGCGCCATCACGTGCGGCACGGCGAAGACCCGCTTGGCGACGAGCGCGACCATGAGGTTCAGGTTGTCCTCGTGCGTGGCGGTGATGAGCAGGTCGGACTTCTCGATGCCGGCCTTGCGTAGCACCGCCGGTTCGGACGCGTCGCCGACGACGCGGAAGCCGCTGAACGACTCGGCCGAGAGGCGGGCGAACGCCGCCTCGTTGCGGTCGATGACGACCACGCGGTGGGCCTGGGCGCTGAGCAGGTTCGCGAGGTGCGAACCGAGGCGGCCGCAGCCGACGATCAGGACATAGGGCGTTCGCAAGGGAGCCTCGTTCGTACGGACATCTCAGACGGCGATCTGGCGGATGCGTTCGACGACCTTCGCGGCGGCGAGCTCGACGGTGCACAACACATCGATGCCGAGCCGCCGGTACGAGCGGGCGCGCGGCTGGTCCGCGATGCACGCCAACGTCAGGCCGACGCAGAACAGCCGCGAGCACATCATGGCCACGGCCGCGTTCAGCGTGTCGTTCTCGGTGGCCGCGAGGCAACAGTCCGCCTCGTCGATGCCGCCGGCGCGCAGCACGTCGGGCAGCAATGGATCGCCGATGCGGGCCGCGGCCGCGAGCGAGGGCGGCAGCACGCCGCACGACGCCGCGCTGCGGTCGATGACCTGCACGTGACTGCCGGCCTCGTACAGCCGGCGGGCCGCGAGCGAGCCCAGGCGGCCGCAGCCGACGATGACGACGGACAGCCTCGAGACGGTCGCGTCGGAATGCACGATGTCCATGCCCGGGAGCTGAGCACGGCGTTCGCAGGAACGGGATCAAGGCATGCCCGCTCCGCATCAAGAAAGCGCAAGTGCGGCGCCGGACCGCGGGACGAACGCCGCGCCGTCGGGTAGCCTGCACGCGTCATGACGCGCGACAAGTCGTTCTGTGGCCGCACGCGCCGCGAGTTCCTCTGGCAGGCCGGCGCCGGCTTCGCCTCGCTGCCGCTCGTCGACCTGTTGTCCAGGGACGGCTTCTTCGCCGCACCGCGCGGGCCCGTGCACGGCGGCGGGAGTGCGCTCGCGCCCAGGCCGCCGCACTTCGCGCCGCGGGCCAAGGCAGTGATCTTCCTGTTCATGTACGGCGGCCCGAGCCAGGTCGACACGTTCGACCACAAGCCCAAGCTCTACCCGCTCGACGGCAAGACCATCGACATCGCGACCAAGGGGCGCGGCGGCACCAAGAACAAGGGCCGCGTGGTCGGACCGAAGTGGGCGTTCCGCCAGTACGGCCAGTGTGGCAAGTACGTGAGCGACCTGTTCCCGCACCTGGCCCGCTGCGTCGACGACATCGCGTTCGTGCACAGCATGTACGCGGAATCGCCGCTGCACGGTTCGGCCATGCTCATGATGAACAGCGGCCGCATCCTGTCGGGTGCGCCGTGCCTCGGCTCGTGGGTGACCTACGGGCTCGGCACCGAGAACCAGAACCTGCCCGGTTTCGTGGTCATGCTCGACCAGAGCGGCGGGCCGATCTCGGGCGCCAAGAACTGGAACAGCGGCTACATGCCCGCGGTCTACCAGGGCACCGTGCTGCGCCAGAAGGGCGAGCCGATCCTCGACCTGAACGTGCCCGAGGGCATGAGCAACCAAGAGCAGCGGCGGCTGCTCGACACGCTGCGCGAACAGAACGAAGCGCACCTGCAGCCGCGTGCCGAAGACACGAACCTCGCGGCGCGCATCGAGAGCTACGAACTCGCCTACCGCATGCAGAGCCACGCGCCCGAGGCGATCGACTTCGCCAACGAGAGCGAAGCGACGCGACGACTCTACGGCATCGACGATGCCCGCACCGAGGACTTCGGCCGCAAGTGCCTGCTCGCGCGGCGGCTCGTCGAGCGCGGCGTGCGCTTCGTGCAGATCTACTCGGGCGGCAACCACAACGACCACAACTGGGACGCGCACGGCGACCTCGTCGCGAACCACACGAAGCACGCCGGTGCCACGGACCGGCCGATCGCGGGCCTGCTTGCCGACCTCCGGCAACGCGGCCTGCTCGACTCGACGATCGTCGTCTGGGGCGGCGAGTTCGGCCGCCAGCCGACGGCCGAGTACGCCGAGGGCACGGGTCGCGACCACGACTCGGCCGGGTTCACGATGTGGCTCGCGGGCGGCGGCGTGCCGGGTGGTACTTCGGTCGGCACCACGGACGAACTCGGCTACGCGGCGGTCGACCGGCCGTTCCACGTCAAGCACCTGCACGCGACGATCCTGGCCCAGCTCGGCCTCGACCCGAACCTGCTGAGCTTC
>DASUFY010000173.1:0-2073 GCA_036274315.1 Planctomycetota bacterium
AGGCGGGCCAGGTGCTCGCCGAGGCGCGCGTCGAACTGCGCCCGTTGCTCGTGGACGCCGGGGGTACCGCCGAGGCACTGTTGCCCGGCCGCCGGCACGCAGCCGCGCTGCGGCTCTCGCTGAGCGGCCGCTGACGCGCGACGGGCGCGCCAGCCCGGCGCGCGGGCCCCACGTGGTCGTCGGCGGTGGCCGACGAGCGTTGCGACCTGCGCGCGCGGTGGCCGCGTAGACTGTGCCCATGCCCGGAAGGACCCCGATGATCGCCCTGCTCTTCGCGACGTGCCTGACCGCGCAACAGGCACGCCTCGAGGGCTGCGTCGTCGATGCCAGGTCCCAGGCGGTGCCCAACGCGACGATCACGATCGTACGCGACGGCGCCGTGATCGCGCACACGCAGGGCGACGGCGAGGGCCACTTCGTCGTCGGCCGCCTGCCGCAGGCGGTGTTGACCGTGCGCGCCACGAGCCAGGGTCCGTGCGTCGGCGCCGCGAGCGTGGACCTCGAACTGCGTCCGCGAGCCTTCGCCAGCGTCCGCCTCATGCCGGCGCGCAGGCTGTCGGGCCGCGTGCTCGATGCCGAGGGGGCGGCCGTCGCCGGCGCCTTCGTCGCGACGACGCCGGTCGGCGCTCCGGAGTTCGGCGTGCTCGGCACGGCGTGCCGCTCGGATGCCGAAGGCCGCTTCGTGTTCGGGACGATCCCGTTCGGTCGCAACGCGGTGCGCGCCTGGCGCAAGGGTGCGTTCGGTATCGCGGCCGAAGTCGACGGCACGGCGGACGTCGAACTCGAGTGCCGCTTCGACGACGACGAGCCGCAGCAACGCAACTTCGAACTGCAGGATGCCACCGCGGCGCAACGAAGCGCCGCGGTGCTCGTCATCGGCGCGTTCGCCGAGGGCTCGCACATGCCGCTGCCGCCCGAACTGCAACGGCCAGCGCCCGACGACACCGCGTGCTGGCGCGTGCACGGCTGGCCCTGGGACGACGAGATGCGCGCACGGCTGCTGCTGCCGGGTGGGTGTTCGGATCCCGACGAGATCCGCGTGCCCGGAGACACCCCCGACCGCACCAAGGTCTTCCACGTCGAACCAGCCGAGGTCGCAATGGTGCGCGGCGTGCTCGTCGGAGGGCAGTGCGAGCTGCCCGGCGGGTTGCCGCTCGCGATCCGCAGCGCGCTCGACCCCGACGCACCGTGGACGCTGGGCCACGCCGATCGGGATGGATCGTTCGTGCTGCCGTCACCGGTCGGCCGCGACCGCGTGTTCTGTCTGCGTTGCCTCGACAAGCACTTCGCCTGCGCGATCGATGCGTCCGACTGGTCCCCGAGCGAGGGGTACCGCGCGAGGCACAGGGTCGGCTTCGAACACCACCTCGTACTGGCCCCGGCGCACACCGTGCGCTGTACGGTGCGCCAGGCCGATGGCGCGCCGCTGCAGGACGCGACGATCGCGTTGTTGTCGCCCGACCTCCGGTTCATGCGGAACCGCGGCGGCCGCGGTGCCCCCGGCGCCGCGCGCTACGCCGAGGGCAACGGCACCCGCGACGGCACCTGCGAACTCGGCGGGCTCGGGCTGCCCGAAGGCATGGAGTTCGTCTGCCGGATCAGTGGCCCCGGCGGCTTCCTCGAACAGCGGTTCGTCGTCAGCGGCGAGGCCGTGCAGGACCTCGGTGTGCTGACGGCCGGCCCCGCGGCCACGTTGCGCGGTCGCGCTGTGTCCGCCGCCGGGCGACCGCTGCCCGGCGCGCGCGTGCGCGTCGTCGATTGGGGCAGCAGCGAGCACACCCACGTGCTCGCCGCCGATCGCGACGGCTCGTTCGTCGTCACGGGCCTGATGCCGGGCCCATGCGACGTGCAGATCGCCGGCATCCCCGGCACGCGGCAGTCGCTGACGCTCGAAGCGGGCAGCCAGGTCGACGTGACGCTGAAGTAGCGCGCCTACAGGTTCTCGGTGCGCAGACCCGCGCCGGGGTCCTTCGGCGTGTGCAGGCTGCGCAGGAACGTGATGAGGTGCTCCTGTTGCTGGTTCGACAGCGCGGCGAACGCGTTGCGGGCCGCGAGGGCCTCGCCGCCGTGCAG
>DASUFY010000174.1:0-22784 GCA_036274315.1 Planctomycetota bacterium
GAACGGCGCCTGCTCCACGATCGTCAGGCCGCGCACGTCGGCGCGCCGCGCCTGCACTTCGGCGAACGACTCGACGACCCAGTCGACGTGACTCTGCGTGTAGACGCGCCGCGGCAGGCACAAGCGCACGAGGTCGTGGTCGGCGACGACGGGTTCGCCCGTCGCCCGGTCCGTGTGTCCGAACATCAACGTGCCGATCTCGACGCTGCGGATGCCACCCTCGAGGTAGAGCTCGCAGGCGAGCGCCTGGCCCGGCAGCTCGTGCGGCGCGATGTGCGGCAGCATGCTGCGCGCGTCGACGTAGACCGCATGCAGGCCGAACGGTCGCACGATGGGCACGCCGAGCCGGTCCAGGTGGTCTGCGAGGTACCGAGCGCTCGCTTCCCGGTAGTGCAGGTAGTCGGGGTCGAGCACTTCGCGCAGGCCTTGCGCGAGCGCGGCGAGGTCGCGCCCCGCGAGCCCGCCGTAGGTCGGGAATCCCTCGCCGAGGATCAGCACGTTGCGGACCTTCGCCGCCAGCGCGTCGTCGTTGACGCACAGGAGCCCGCCGATGTTGACGAGGCCGTCCTTCTTGGCGGAGATCATGCAGCCGTCGGCGAGCTCGAACATCGCGCGCGCGACCTGCGGCAGCGGCACTTCCTGCCAGTCGGGATCGAGCCGGTGGATCCACCACGCGTTCTCGGCGAAGCGCGCGGCGTCGAGGAAGAACGGGATGCCGAAGCGCCGGTAGAGTGCACTCACGGCCCTCAGGTTGTGCATCGAGACGGGCTGACCGCCGACGCGGTTGTTGGTGATCGTCAGCAGGCCGACTGGCACGCTGCCGGCTGGCTGTGCCCGCAACCACGCCTCGAGCCGATCGACGTCGAGGTCGCCCTTCCACGGCGTCGCGGCGCGCAGGTCGCCGGCCTTCTGGGCCACGAAGTCCACCGCCGCCGCACCGAGGTACTCGACGTTGGCGCGTGTCGTGTCGAAGTGCGCATTGTTCGGCACCGACTGGCCGGGCACGACCATCACGCCGAACAGGATGCGCTCGGCGGCCCGCCCCTGATGCACGGGAAACACGTGCTCGTAGCCCGTCAGGTCGCGCACGACGGCCTCGAGTTCGAAGAAGGACCTGCTGCCGGCGTAGCTCTCGTCGCCGGTCATGATCGCGGCCCATTGCTGCGCCGACATCGCGCCCGTGCCGGAGTCCGTGAGCAGATCGATCATCACGTCCTCCGCACGCAGCAGGAACATGTTGTGGTGCGCCGCCTCGAGCAGGTGGCGGCGCTCGGCGGCGGTCGTGATGCGGAATGGTTCGATCGCCTTGATCCGGAACGGTTCGAGCACGGTTTTCACGGGCGCATCGTCGTGGCGCAGCGCTCGCACCGACATGCGGCTTGGTTCGTAGCGCCGGCGCGCTGATCGGCGGTCGGCGCGGCGGCGCAGCGTCACCTGCCGCGGCCCCGCGCAGAACGCTCGCGACGAGGCGTGCCCTCGAGCAACGCGCCCCCTATCGTCTGCCGGACCGCGGCCGGCGGCGTTCCGGCCATTCCGCCCAAGTGACCCGACCCACCACGTTGCTCCGCCCGCTGCTGCTCGCGCTGCTGTTCGCCGCCTGCGCCGCGACGCCGCGCCAGCCGTGGCTCGACAAGGACTACCCGGGCATCCTGCAACCGGCCGGTGCGCTCGCCACGGACATCCTGTGGCAGCAGCGGGTCACGGCGACCTGGAGCACCGGCGAACGTGGCTTCGACGCGGCGATCCAGAAGCAGGGCAACGTGCTGACCGTGCTCGGGCTGTCGCAGGTCGGAGCTCCGGGCTTCGCGATCCTGCTGCGCAACACGACGATCGAGCTGAAGAACGACACCGGCCAGGACCTGCCATTCCCGCCGCGCTTCATCCTGCTCGACGTGCAGCGTACGTTCTACCCCTGGCTGCCCGGCGCGCCTCCCGACGACGGCACGCGCGAGGGCACGGTCGGCGAAGAGCGCGTCGTCGAGACGTGGCGCGCCGGCCGGCTGATCGAGCGACGCTTCGCGCGGCTCGCGGGTGAACCGCAGGGCACCATCACCATCACGTACGACTGGGGCGACGCCGCCGCCGATCGCGTCGCACCGCCGAAGACGACGCTCGACAACGGCTGGTTCGGCTACCGTCTCGTCGTCGACACGCACGTCGAGTCCCGGCTCCCACCACCCGACCACCAGTGAGCAACTCGCCGTCCGATCCCGCTGCCACCCGCCCCCGCGTCCACATCGCGGGCCGCGGCGCCGTGACCGGTTTCGGCGCCGGCACGGCCCGCTTCGTCGACGCGATCTTCGCCGGCGAGACCGCCGTGCTGCCGCGGCGCCGCACGGCGGCCTTCGACGTGCCGACGACCGTCGCCGCCGAGTTCCCGGCCGCGGTGGTGCCCGACGAGATGCCGCTCGACGAGCACGCGCTGCACGTCGCGCGACTCGCGGCCCACGAAGCGCTCGCCGAAGCGGGGCAGCCGTCGCGCCACGACCTCGGCCTCGTGCTCGCGTCGACCAAGGGCGACCTCACGGGCGTCGTCGGCGCGGGTTCGGGCTTCGGCCAACCGTGGCGGCTGGCCCGGCGCCTCGCCGCCAGCCTCGAACTCGGCGGCGACGTCATCGCGGTGTCGTGCGCCTGCGCCTCGGGTCTCGTGGCGCTCGCCGTCGCGGCGCGCCGCCTGCAGGCGGGCCAGTGCGAACGTGTGCTCGTGCTCGGCGTCGACGTGCTCTACGAGTTCGTCATGGCCGGCTTCGGCAGCCTGCACGCACTCGACCCCGTCGCGTGCCGGCCCTTCGACGCCGCGCGCCGCGGCGTGTCGCTCGGCGAAGGGGCTGGCGCGATCGTGCTGTCGCGCCACGCGCACGAGTCGATCGGCGTCGCGGTGCTCGGCCACGGCGGCGCCAACGACGCGTGCCACGTGACCGGACCGGACCGCCAGGGTGCCGGCATCGCGCTCGCCGCGCAGCGTGCGCTCGCCAGCGCCTCGGTGACGAGCGACTCGATCGACCTCGTGCACCTGCACGGCACGGCGACCGTCGCCAACGATGCGACGGAAGCCATGGGCCTCGTCGGTCTGTTCGGAGGCCAGACGCCGCCGGCGTTCGGCACGAAGGCCCAGACCGGTCACACGCTCGGTGCCGCGGGCATCCTCGAGACGATCGCCACCGTGGCCGCGCTCGCGCGGGCCACGGTGCCGAGGAACGTCGCGCTCGAAGCCACCGATGTGGCGGCGGGACTCGATCTCGTGCGCAGCCCGCGGGCGCTCTCACGCGCCACGAACGCACTCAAGGTCGCGAGCGGCTTCGGCGGCGTGCAGGCCGCGCTGGTGTTGCAGGCATGAAGGCGCCGCCCGTCATCCTCGCGGTCGGCGCCGTCGACGAGTCGTGCATCACCGGCACGGCCGGCGTGCACGTGCGATGGTCCGAGCTCGGCAGCTCGGCGCCGGGCACGGGCCGCACGTTCCGCGCCGTGTTCGGCCGGCCCGACGAGACCTTCCGCCGGCTCGACCGCGTCTCGCGAGCCCTGGTTCTCGCCAGCACCGCGGCTGGCCTCGACGGGTTGCTGTCGCCCGAGGCTCGCGCCGGCTGTGCACTCGTCGTCGAAACCTGCCTCGGCTGCCTCGACTCCGATCTGCGCTTCGCACAGAGCCTCGGCACGGGCATGTGCGACGGCCCGGTCTTCCCCTACACGCTGCCGAGCACGTGCCTCGGCGAGATCGCGCTGCGGCACGGATTGCGCGGGCCGAGCGTGTGCTTGTCGATCGCGCCGGAGGCGAGCGGCCTGGCCCTGGCCGAAGCCAGGAACCTGCTGGCCGCCGGCGACGCCGAGCACGCGCTGGCCTGTACGGTCGACGTGCTCGAACGCATGGCACCGGACACGCCCGCCACCTGCCGCGCCGTGGTCGCGCTGCTCGCGCGCGCGCGGGCCGACCTGGCGCCCGTGGCGCCGTGGCCCGGACCGGGTGCGGATCCGTGGTCGAGGCTCACGGCGACGTTGCAGCACCGCACGCGCACGACTTGAGCAATGGTCTCGCGACGAGACCACCGCCGTGTCAACGAGGATGCGCCGCCACCCGCGCCGGCCATGACCACCGGATCCGGCGCCGCACAACCGATGTGCGTGCGGGTGATCACCATGATGCGTCCTCTGCTGCGTTCGTTCGCCTGTGTCGTCGCCGCACTGACCGCGTGCGCCGGCGGCCCCGTCGGCCGATCGGTTGCGTGCGAGGCCGACGTGCTGTCAGCGCTCGGTCCCGGTGCGGTCATCGGCCGCTTCGACGTCGCGTTCCCCGCGACGATCGTGCGCGTCGTGACCAGCGACGAGGCCCTGCAGTTCGAGCACGCGGGCGCGCAACACCAGTACCCGGCCCTGCTCGACTCGAGCCTGCGTGCGGTCTTCGTCGAGAGCCCACGCGGCGAGGGCGTGATCGTCGTGCGCAGCGAACTGCAGAGCTGAGCCCGCCGCACGGCCGAGTCGCGCCGCGATCAGGCCGAACTCGGCGCGAGCGCAGCGCCGTCGGCATCGATGTCGCGATCGACCGCGAGCAGGCGCCACGGGCCTGGACCGCCGGCGTGCCGCACGGCGGCCAACGACACCGACAGCAGCTGCGCCAGCACCTCGTCGATGACCTCGGTGGCGACGCCGTAGAACAGGAAGTTGATGGGCGTCAGGTTGCCGAGCGCGAGCACGGTCTTCGCGGATCCCTCGTCGGCGAACGCGAACCGCCACCGATGGCCGTAGACGCGCGCCGTGCGCGGATCGAGCAGTTCCTCGACCGCGACCGCCACGCTGCGGCCGCGGAGTCGCGGCGCCGGGTCCTGCAGCAGCGCTTCGAACCACTGCATGACCGCGCGGAACTCGATCTTCTTGGTCGATCCGCTGGCGAGCACGAGCGTGTCCCTCTCGCCGTCGACGAGCCAATGCTCGATGTCGGCGCCGGTCAGCACGCTGGCGCCCGTGACGCCGATCACGAGGTCGACCTGCAACCAGCGGTCCTCGGGCAGTTCGGCGAGCGTGCGGCCCTCGCACAGCCCGCTGCCGTGCACGGGACCTGGCAGCACGATGTCGATGCCGGCGACCTGGCGTTCGGGCACGTCGAGGCGAGCGTGCAAGCTGCGGCAGAGTTCGAGGCCGATCGCGCCGCGCGACCCGAGCACGAGGCACGAACGTCGCGACAGGATGCGGCCATCGGCGTGCAGCACCGCCTCGACGGCGTTCAGCACCGACGCGGCGACCTCGCGCGACTCGACGGCCCGCTTGCAGTGCGAGATCGCGATCGAGTACGCGGGCAGCAACAGGTGGCCGTGCCGCCGCTCCACGTCGACGAGCCGGTCGAAGCCGTTGCGCGTGTGCTCGACCGTGCCGAGCAGCCGGTCGCCGACGGCGTCGCGCAGCGACCGTTCATCGGCGATCTCATGACCCAGTTCGCCGGCGAGGCCACCGACGGTGCTGTCGCACAACAACGCCTCGTGCAGCACGGGTCCCAGATAGCCACCGTCCTCGACGAGCAGGCAGCGCTGGTCCGCGGCTTCGGCGCGCGCGATCTGCCGCAGGAACGGCACGACCGCAGCTGCGCGCATCGCGTCGAGGAAGTGGGGCGGGCTGTTGGCCAGGGCGCGCACGATCTGCTCGCTCTCCTCGAGCTGCGAGTAGTGCTGCGACAGGCGGTACGCACCCTCGACCGTGCCGCGCTGCGGCACGTTGACGAGCGCCAACGCCCGGAACTCGTCGGCCGGCAGGTCGAGCACCGCGTCGAGGTAGCTCGCCGGCGGTTCGCCCGCGTAGGTGACGAACAGGCAGGTGAGGTCGCGGCAGCCCAGCGCCCGCAGCGCGGCGATCAGGCCCGTCACCTCACCCGTCATGTGGTGCACGAGGAAGACCGGCACGTCGCGCAGCGGCTGGTCGCCGGCGTGCCGCTGCAGCAGCGCCTGCAGCACCGGCATGCGCAGCAGGAAGGCGTCGGCGTCGGCACGTTCGCGCCGCTGGCCCAGCGAGAGCTCGAGCACGCGCCCGAGCTGCGCGATGTCGAGGAAGACGGGCACGGCGCCGGCGTCGACGCGAACGACCTCCCGGTCGGCGAGCAGGTGGCGCACGCCGCGATCCTCGAGCGCCAGCAGGACACGTTTCAGCAGCTCGCTCGCCAGCGCCGGTTCGTTCTCCATGAGGAACGGCAGCGCCGTCTCGGACCACTGCACCGAGACGCGCTGGATCGTGCCGAGTCCCGCCTGATCGAGCTGACGGAACAGATGGCTGTGCGGGTCGCGCTGCTCGACGAACGAGCGGCGGCCGCGCGCGGCCTCGCGGCGCAGCGCTTCGGTCCAGGTCTGCGCGATGCGCGTCGAACCCGCGATGAAGTGACGGTCCTCGACGCGCTCGAGCCACAGGTGCGGCAACGAGGCGAGGTCGATGCGACGACCGCGGCAGCCTTCGATCGTGATGCGCAGCGACCCGCGGCCGGCGTCGTGGCGCGCGACCACGTGTTCGAGCAGGAACCGCTGCCGGCCGACGCCCTCGCCCGTCTCCTCGGCGAACTCGGCGACGAGCGCCACGGGCTGCGTGCCGGCGGGCGGGAACAGGGCGTCGCGAAAACGCTGCCGCTGCAGGCTGCCGAGCAGGGCACGCAAGCGGGCCTCGACGAGTTCGGGGCGGGCCGCGGCCGATTCGATCGTCGCGTGCTCGGCGGCCACCTTGACGAGATCGACGCCGAAGTGCTCGATGAGCTCGGGGTTCTCGCGCGGGCGCAGCTTGCGTTCGACGGCGACGTCGATGCGTTCGCTGCGGACCTGGGCCACGACCGCCTCGGCGAGCGCGCGCGACAGGACCGAGAGCCCGTGCAGGATCGGCAGCTCGGCGAGATCGAGCGTCCACAGTGCATCCGTGTGCACGAGCGGCGGACCCAGCGACGTCTCGATCCGTGTGAGGCGCGGTGCGGTCATGGGCTGCCGGCGGCTGTGTGCGTGACGATCGCCTTGACGCAGGCTCGCGAGCCCGCGACCGCAAAGGCCCGCGCGAGGTCCGTCGCGGCGAAGCGGTGCGTGACGAGCCGTTCGCCGATGCGCTGCAGGTCGGTGTCGGCGGCCAACAGGGCGAGCGCTTCGCGGAAGTCGCCGCAGCGCGAACTCGACAGTCGCAGCGAACGCTGCACGACGGCGGCGAGCAGCGGCGAGTCGGCGACGTGCGCGGCTTCGTGCACGAGCAGGCTGCCGCACGGCCGGATCAGCGCCTGTTCGCTGCCTCGGCGCGGCCGGATCGCCGCATCGACGCTCGCCGGGCCGTCGACGACCGCGACGTCGGCGCGCGGCAGGCCCTGCGTCGCGCGCGCATAGTGTGCCGCCAGGTCGGCGGGGGCACCGCGCTGCACATCGGCCTCGGCCGACAACCACGCCGGCGGGCCCGCAGCGGCCAGCCACGCGACGCGCGGGCGCTCGCCGGTACGCAGCCGGTGCCACGGTCCCTCGCCGGTCGCCGGCGCGTGCGCGGGCAAACGCTCGATCGCGAGTTCGTCGACGACGAGTTCGGTCAGGTGGCGCAGACCGGCGGCCGGCTGCCCGTGCGTCGACTTGAGGTGCACCTCGCGACGGGCCAGACGAACGGCCGTGAGCAGGCCGTCGGGGCTGCCGGTCGTGTCGACGACGACGTCGAACGCGCCGTCGGCCAACGGCGGGTCCCCGGGCCCCAGACCGTGCACCTCGGTCGCGCCGAACGTGCGCGCCAGCGCGAGCATCGCCGGGTCACGCGCCACGGCGGCGATGTGGAAGTCGCGGCGCTGCTCGCGCGCGCGCACGCCCGCGAGTGCGGCGACGACGAGCATGCCGAGCCGCCGCGGCCCCAGCACCGCGATGCGATCCCCGTCGCGCGGCGCGATCGTGTGCACCGCGTGCAGCGCCGCGGCGAAGGGCTCGATGAGCACGGCCGCGCTGTCGGGCACGTTCGCGGGCACCTCGAGGCACGCCGCGACGGGCGCCAGGATCCACGGGCCGAAGCCCCCTGGCAGATCGTGGATGCCGAGCGTGAGGCGATCGGGGCAGTGCGTCGGCAGGCCCGAGGCGCAGAACACACACCCGCTGGCCACGCCGCGAGCCAGGTGCGACGCGTTGATCTCGACGACGAAGCGACGGCCATGTTCATCGGCCGCGATGACCTCGTGGCCGATCACCTGCGGCAGCGGGAACGGCAGATGATGGCGGGCCAGGTCGGTCGAACAGACGCCGCATTGGCGCGTGCGCAGCAGCCGGTAGCCGGGACCGAGTTCGAGCGCGAGCCCGCCGTCGCGAAACACGCGCCAGCCGCGGTCGGCATCACCTTCGAACCGGTAGCGAGCTTCGGTGAAACTCTGGTCGGCGCGGTAATCCAGGGCTTCGAACTCGATCGTCGGCATCGCTGCGGACCATCCCATGCGACGGCCACTTGCCGATCCTATCGTCAGACGGCGGCCAGCGGCCTGAATGGACCCGCGAACGGGCCGCTCAACGGATCTCGCCGGGACCGGTGCCGACGCGCAGGATGTCGAAGCCCGGCTCGACCTCGAAGCGTCGCCGGAAGCCCTCGGCGACGCGGCGACCGACCGCGGCGGCGGCCCCTGGCTGCACGAGCGCGATCGCACAACCGCCGAAGCCGGCGCCCGTCAGCCGCGCGCCGAACACACCCTCGCAACCGCGCGCGGCTTCGGTGATCACGTCGAGCTCCTCGCAGCTGACCTCGTAGTCCCGGGCCGTCGACAGGTGGCTCGCGTCGAGATGCGTGCCGAGCGCACCGTAGTCGTGCTGCCGCAGCGCATCGGCCCCCGCGCGCATGCGTTCCATCTCGGTGACGACGTGGCGCGCGCGGCGGAACAGCACGTCGTCCATCGCCCCGCGGCTCTGCTCGAGGTCCGCGAGCGAGTAGTGCGCGAGATGCGGCAGGTCGCGCACGTGCGTGCGCAGGATCTCGTGTGCGGTCGCACACTGGGCGACACGCTCGTTGAAGCCGCTCTTCGCGAGCGTGCGCGGCTTCTTGGTGTCCATGACGAGCACCTCGCATGCGAGCGGATCGAACGGCAGATGCTCCCAGCGCGGGCCCGCACAATGCAGCAGCAGCACCTGACCCGAACGGCCGAGCGCCGATGCGAACTGGTCCATGATGCCGCAACGGATGCCGACGAAGCCGGTCTCGGCGCGGTGCGCCAACAGGGCGATCTGCTGGCGCTCGAGCCGCGTGTCGTGCAGCAGGTCGAGGCCGATCGCGGTGACCACCTCGATCGCCGCCGAGGACGACAGCCCCGAGGCGATCGGCAGGTCCCCGCCGAAGACGACTTCGAGCCCGCGACCGAGCCCCGTGCTCTGCTGGAACCCGTGCCAGACGCCGATCGGGTAGCTCGCCCACCCCCACTCGGGCCGCGCGCGCCCCTGGACGTCCTTGCCATCGACGTCGACGACGAGATCGAGGTCCAGGCTGCGCAGGCGCAGGCGCGAGTCGGCGCGCAACCGCATCGCCGCGTAGATGCCGCGGTCGACGGCCATCGGCAGCACGTCGCCGCCGTTGTAGTCGAGGTGCGCACCGACGAGGTTGATGCGGCCGGGGGCGAAGAACTGCCGGAACGCACCGGCGCCGAAGTCGGTCCGAAACCTCGCGTGCAGGGCATCGAACAAGCGGGAGCGCGGTGTCGGGATCATGGCAGCGAGCCTCGATGCGCGACTTTCGGCGACGGCCGCCCACACTGCATCGAACTGTCCTGCATCGAACTGGACCGCTGCGTCGCGTTCAAGCCGGGTGCCGCCAACCTCCGAGAGAGATCGTGGCCGCCGTCGCCCGCCGCCCGCGGAGTAACGGCGGGTACCGGCCGTGCTATACGCTGGTCCATCCCCCGAGAAGAGCCCCAGGCCATGCCCAAGACCGAAGCCACCCCCGTGACCAGCCGTTCGTTGGTCTTGCTCGCGTTGACAGCGACGCTTGCCGTCGCCCCAGCCCAGACCGAAGCACCCCAGACCGAAGCACCCAAGAAACCGGCCGCGCCGGCGCCGCACTTCCTCGTGCGCCGCTACCCGCAGGACAAGGACGTGGCGATCGCCGTGGTCGGCGGCCGCACGCTCACGCTGGGGGACCTCGTCGACCACCTGGACAGCCGGCACCACCCGGGCTTCCGCGAAGCGGTCGGCACGCGCCCCGAGATCCAGCGCATGCTGCAGTCGGATCTCATGGCCCCATGGGTGCGGCACTTCGCCGACATGGAGGCGCTGCGACAGAGCCTCGGCGAGGCGCCCATCGACGAGGAGAAGCTCTCGGCGGCACAGAGCACGGCGCTGCAGACCGCCTTCCAGGCCTACCTCAACTCGTACGTCGAGGATCGGCGCGCGGCCGGACACACGACCGAGATGTCGCAGCAGCGCGTCAACTCGCTGCTCGCCGACTACCAGCTGCGCCAGGGCATGGCCGCCGAGCTGCAGGGCTGGCTCGACTACCTCGAGCCCGGCGACTACACGCGCGGCCAGATGCAGGTGTTCTTCAACAACAACGCGCGCGCGTTCGGCGGCCAGGTGACGATCGAACACATCCTCGTGCAGAACCGCGACGGCGGCACCGGGCTGCTGCTCGGCGACGAGGGCCTGGCGCGCGCCTCGGCGCGTCTCGCCGACATCAAGGCGCGTCTGCGCCCCGACGGTTCGAACTTCGAGGACGTGGCACGCGGGTTCTCCGACGACACGCGCACGGCGCGCGAAGGCGGCCTGCTCAACGGCGTGCGTCGCTTCGACGATCGTCTGCCGGCTTCCTTGTGCCGCGCGGCCTGGAGCCTGCGCGACGGCGAGGTCAGCGACGTCGTCGAGTCACCGTACGGCTGGCACATCGTCAAGCGCGTCGACTTCACGCAGAACATCTTCATCCTGTTCACCGACGATGCGATCCCGTCGATTCGCATCGTGATGCGGCGTTCGCGGCAGGAGCAGCGGCTGTTCGACGCGCGCGAGAAGGCCAAGCTGCGCCTGCTGCTGTGAGCCGTCGCGACGCGGGCGACCGCCACGGCAGGCACGACGCATCACGACCCGGTCGACTTCCAGGTCCACCACACGAGCAGCCAGCTCGGGTTGAACAGCGTCCACAGGAACGCGTAGCGCCGGAACGACGCCTTGACCGTCTTGTGGCGGAACCAGGCCATCGCGAGCCATGCGCCGATCCAGCCGCCTGCGAACAGGAACCACAGCAGGGTTCGTTCCGGCACGCGGCGGCCCTCGCGACGACTCTGCCACTTGTCGTAGCCGTAGAGGAGCAGGGTGACGATGTTGAGCAGGGCCAGCAGAGCCCACAGCAGTTGCAGCATGCGGCCATCATCGTGAGGCGCCGGCTCCGGAGCAAATGACGCGTGCGCCTGCTACGCTCCGCCGCGCTGCATGCAAGTCACCGCCCAAGACGTCGCGTCGGCCGCCGACGCGATCCGCAGTCACGTGATCCGCACGCCGACCATCGCCGCCCAGAGGCTCGGCGAGCCGCTCGGCGTGCGGCTGTTCCTCAAGCTCGAGAACCTGCAGCTCACCGGTTCGTTCAAGGACCGCGGCAGCTGCCTCAAACTGCAGCGCCTGGCGCAGGCACCCGAACCGCCGACCGGCGTCATCGCGGCGTCCGCCGGCAACCACGCCCAGGGCGTGGCGTGGCACGCGCGGCGGCTCGGCATGCCCGCGTTGATCGTGATGCCGCAGACCACGCCGTTCTCCAAGGTCGATCGCACGGAGGCGCTCGGTGCCGAGGTGCTGCTGCGCGGCGAGTCCGTCGCCGAATCGGCGACCTACGCGCAGGCGCTGGCCCGCGAACGCGGCCTCGCCTTCGTGCATCCGTACGACGACCCGCTCATCGTCGCCGGACAGGGCACGGTCGCCGTCGAGATGCTCGAGGACCAACCGCAGCTGGACACGCTCATCGTGCCGGTCGGCGGCGGTGGCCTCTGCGCGGGCATGGCCGTCTGGGCCAAACACGTGAAGCCCGAGATCCGTGTCTTCGGCGTGCAGACCGAGCTGTGCCCCTCGATGCACGCAAAGCTGCGCGGCGAGCCCGTTCCGCCGCTGCGCACGCACACGCTGGCCGAGGGCATCGCGGTCAAGACGCCCGGCGTCGTGACGAGCGAGATCCTGGCCGAACTGGCCACGGACATCCTGCTCGTCGACGAGACCGACATCGAGACGGCCGTGCAGCAGCTCGCGGTGCAGCAGAAGGTCGTGGCCGAGGGCGCGGGTGCCGCGGGCTACGCGGCGCTGCTGCGCCACACGGGCCTGTTCGTGGGCCACGACGTCGGCATCGTCGTCTGCGGCGGCAACATCGACCGCCGCATGCTCTCGACGGTGCTGCTGCGCAGCCTCGCGCGCGACGGCAAGATCGCCAAGCTGCGCATCTCGATCCACGACGTGCCCGGCGTGTTGGCGCGCGTCACGCAGATGATCGGCGCCGCCGGCGCGGACATCATCGACATCGAACACCAGCGGCTGTTCAACAACCTCGCGCCGCGGCAGGCGGAGCTCGACGTCGTCATGGAGACGCGCGGCCGCTCGCACGTCGACCAGATCCTGCTGACGCTCGAGGAAGCAGGGTTCCCGACGCGTTCGTTGTGAGCTGGCGCGAGGCGGTGGGCGCGCGAACGGAATGGCCTTTGCTCGGCGCCCGCGGCCCCCGTGAACGGGCCTGACCGCGCGCCGGCGTTCCGCGGCCGCGCGCAGAATCTCCGGAACGGTGAAAGCCCACGCGCGTCCCGCGGTCCGCAAACCCACCGAACCCTTGGCACCGATCGATGAACTTCTCCCGCCCCACGACCGGCCTGTTGGCCCTCTGCCTCCCGTTCGCCCTTCTGCACCTGGCCACCAACACCGCGCCGCGCACCGCGACGACCGGGCCGTGCGTGGTGGCCCACTGGCGCTTCCAGAACGGCGTGAAGGGCACGGCCGCCGGTCCCGCGCAGCTGATCGTCGACTCCTCGGGCAACGACCAGCACGGCATCGCCTGCGGCAGCCCCTGCTTCGAGCGTGTCGATCTGCCGTCGAGCAACCTCGCGCTGCTGTTCCGCGGCGGTGACGACCGCATCTTCGTCCCCGACGACGCAGTGTTCCGGCTCACGGGGAGCCTGACGCTCGAGGCGTACGTGCGCGTCGACCGCTACCCCGTGTGCGCCGCCAGGCAGAGCCAGATCGTGATGCGCGGCGACGACCGACCTGGCTTCGACCCGTGGTTCCTCGCGATCCACGAGAGCGGGCAGCTGTTGTTCTGGGTCGCGAACGGCCTCAACGAGGGTACGTGCGTCGCCTCGCCCGAGCCGATCCCGCTCGGCACCCTCGTGCACGTCGCGGGCACCTTGCACGCCGAGACCGGTGAGCAGAGCCTGTGGCTGAACGGCGAACGCGTGGCGACGACACAGACCAGCGTGCGCAGCGCCGGAGCCCTGGGTGGTCCGGGCGCCGGCATCGGCATCGGCAACCTGCAGTCGGGCGGCGACCAGGGCTTCCGCGGCTTGATCGACGAGGTGCGGATCTCGGCGGAGGCGCTGACGCCAGACCGCTTCCTGGCGCCGCCGCGCGCGTCCAGGTGACCGCGACCGCGTTGGTGCGGCGTGGCTGCAGGGACTGGTCGCGCTACTCGACGCGAACCGCCACGAGATCCCCGGGCACGTCGGGCAGGAACACCACGACGGCACGGCCCGCGCCATCGACCGCGACGTCGGCGCTCCGGAACGCCGCCGGTGCGCTCGCGATCGCGGCGACCTGCATCGGCGCATCGATCTCTTCGCCCGCGCGCCAGCGCTGCAGCATCAGCCGATCGGGCAGCTGGAAGTAGACGAACACCAACTCGCCGCGCGGCGACATCGCGGCGGCCAGCGGTTCGGCGGCCGCCGTGGCCTGCACCCAACTCGTCGATCCCGCTTCCGAACGGACCAGCGAGGCGCCGTGCCAACCGACGACCGCGCCGGTCGGCGCCCCGCGCCAGTTGCTTCCGGTCGGAATGGCGATCGGCACGTCGGTCGGCACCTCGAAGCCCTGCCCCGGCGCCGCGAAGCTCTGCCTCGCCGTGCCCGGCGCATGCCAGATCGCGCGCAGCGTGCCGTCGGCGCTCGCGACCAGGACCTCGACCCCGAGGAAGTGTCCCTGTGCGACCGTGTAGGTCGCCATCGTGCCGAGCGCGGGATCGTGCCGTTCGGCGAGCACGAAGTCGCTCGTGTTGCGCAGCGTCGCGACGCGCCCGACGCCATCGAGACTCGACACCATCGTTTCGTTGGGCGCCAACACCATCGCGGGCAGCCACTGCCACGCCTGTGGCGACGACGCTGCCGCCCAGAACAACTGGTGCGTGGTGTAGCCCGGCGGCACCGCGGAGTACTGCGCGTGCAGCACGACGTCGCCCTGGTCGTTGCCGAGCAACTGCACTGCCTGCGGCGTGGCCCCCGGACCGTGCACGATCAGCGAAGGACCCGACCACCCACCCTCGGGCATGCGGGAGGTGAAGCCGATCAGGTTGCTGCCGATCGGCCCGAGCGCGGTACCCAGCGCCGCCGCGCCACCATGCGCATCGACGTGCAGCGCCGAGACCTCGACGACGGGCAACACCTCGGCCGGTCCGGCGCCGCCGGCGGCGAGTTCCCAGGCTTCGGAGCCCGCGGCGATGCGCGCCGACCCGCGACCGAACATGCCGACACCGGGTCCGCGGTTCGCGATGATGTTGCTGCGCAGCACGACCGGCGCCGCCGCCGTGCCGCCGCGCACCACGAACGTCGAGGAACGCGCACCGACCAGCGTGGCCCGATCGACGCCCTTCACGCTCTCGGCGATCACCGCCGTCACCTGCGCACCGCGCGGCAGTTCGTCGTCGGGGGTCCAGGTCCACGTCCGGGTCTCCGCGTCATAGCTGTGGCTGCCAGCGATCACCCCGCTGCCGTCTTGCACGTACAGCGCGTCGCTCGTCAGGGTCGCCGGATCGGGGTCGCGATCGAACACCACCCGCACCGCCACCTCGGGGGTGACGACGCTGCCCGGGGATGGCGTGATCGACGCGACCCTCAGCGCTGGAGGTTGATCCGAGCCACCGCCGTGACAACTGGCGAGCAGGGCGACCATCGCGATGTGCAGAGGTCCAGGGGCGTGCATTGGCCCGCAGGATACACCTCCAAACGACGTCGTGCGGAAGTGCGCGCTTGCGATTCGGCATACCGGGTGCCAATCTCCCGGCGCCCATTCCGGGCTCACCTCAAAATGAACAATCTCATCAAGAAGGCCACCCTGGCACTTGGCACCTGTCTCTTCGCGACGTCCTGCATCGGCCCGAACAACGCGTTCAACGGCGTGAACAACTGGAACTCGAGGCTGTCGGACTCCAAGTTCGTCAACGAACTCGTGTTCCTCGGTCTCAACATCATCCCCGTCTACCCCATCTGCCTCTTCTGCGATTACCTCGTGTTCAACTCCGTCGAGTTCTGGACGGGCAACAACTGGATCAGCAAGTCCGACGCGTACAAGCCGCAGGAAATGGACAAGTAGGCCCCGCGAACGCGCGGGCACGGAACCCGCGCATCGAGCACGCACACACCGGCGCGATCGCAACGCGCCCGCGGTCACCCTTGCGCCGAAGGAGTCGCGAGGTCGCCGGCAGCGGCCCGATCGGCGAGCAGCAGCGCGCGCGCCTGCTGCACCCTGCCGGCCGGGATCGACGCATCGCCGGCCAACAGCCTGCTGAGCGGCGCCGCCTTGTCGCCGCCCGTCACGAGCCAGAGCACACGACGCGCGCGATCGAGGATCGGGTAGGTCAGCGTCAGGCGGCGCCGCCCCTGGTACACGCCCGTCGTCGACACGTCGGCGTCATGCACGTCGAGCGCGGCATCGCCGGGCACCAACGACGCCGTGTGGCCGTCGGAGCCGAGACCGAGATGCACGAGGTCCAGCACGGCGGGGCTGCCGGCCAGCTGTTCGAGCTGCGCGGCGTAGCGTGCGGCCGCCTGCTCGAGGTCGGGCGCCTCCACGGGCATGGCATGGATCCGGGCCGCCGCCGGCGCCGCGCGCTGCAGGCTCTCGCCGAGGTGCGTGAGGTTGCGGTCGGCATGTCCGGCCGGAGCCACACGTTCGTCGACCTGGAACAGGTGCACGTGCGACCACGGCACGTCCTGCGTCGCGAGCACGCGCAGCATCTGCCACGGCGTGCGCCCGCCGCTGATCGCGGCCACGAAGGCACCGCGCGCGCGCACCGCGTCGCGGGCCTGCTCGGCGATCAGCTGTGCGGCCCGGGTCGCGACCGCCTCCGCATCTGCCAGCACTTCGATCCGCATGGCGAACTCCATCGTCGGGGTCGGGCGGCCGGCGCGAGCCACGCGCCGCGAGCGACCACGCAGGCGCTGCGCGGTCGCCTGCCTGCCGCGCAGGCTACCACGAGCACCCGTGCCGTGGACACGCACGAAATGGCGGGCCGGTGAACGTCACCGCACGGCGAACTGCACGCGGACGGCGTCGACGCGTTCGCCGGCCTGGAACGAACGCGGCGGCAGCACGACGAGTTCGCGCCCCTTGGCGCGGGCGGTGAGGCGCACGGCGACGCCGGGTGGCACTGCGCGCAGCACGAACGAACCGTCGGCATCGCTGAAGCCCCACGCGACGGACACCGACGGATCGGCCGCACCCACGTCCGCCTCGCCGCGCTCGCTGGCCTGCAGCTGCGCACGCCAGGCGTCGAGGCAACGATCCGCGAGTTCGCCCACGCCGACGACGAACACGCTGGCTCCGGGCACGGGCCGGCCCGCCGCGTCCGTGCAGGTGCCGCGCACCTCGGCCCCGCGCACGAGCGGGATCGTGAGGTCGGTGCGCATCGTGTGTTCGCCGAGCGTGAACTCCTGCGCCGCGACGGCGTAGCCTGCGACGCGCGCGACGAGCACCCAGCGGCCCGGCGCGAGCCCGCCCTCGTGGAACTGCTCGAACCTCGCGTCCGAGGCCATCGTCTGCGACGGGCCGGGCGGTTCGGCCGCATCGAGCAGCAGCGTCGATTCGCCGTCGCGCCGCGGCAGGACCTCGACGCAGAACGCGCCGAACGAGACCGTCGCGCCGGTGGCCGCGTCGACGAGACGTCCGTGCAGCTCGCCCATGTGCTCGCCGACGTCGCGCGTGTCGTCGCTGCGCTTGAGCGCGACGGTCAGCGCGGCGCTGCCGGGACGCAGCCCCGTGCGGCGCATGGCCGAGCAGTCCTTCGCGTACACGTGCAGCGTGTAGGGGCCCGCACCGAGCCCGGTGAACACGACGCCGCCGCCGGGTTGCATCCTGCCCGGGTGCTGCAGCTGGCTCTGCTCGTCCTCGAGCCAGGCGTTGGCCCATTCGATCGGTTCGCCGTCGAGGCGCGCGATCGAGCCCGCGAGCGTGCGACCGGCCGGCAGCACGATGCGCGTCTCGAGGTTGCCCGCACGATCCACCGCGAACGGCGTGAAGCTGGCGGCGCAGCCGGCCTCGCGGCCATCGACGAACAGCCACTTCGCACCCAGCGCGCGGCCGCCGAGCAGGGCCGTGCCATCGGCGCCGGTCGCGGTCTCGACCTCGCCGCGCGCCTGCCCCGGGTACGGGTGCGGTTCGTTCGCCGAGAACAGCCGCACGGGCACGCCGCAGAGCGCGTTGCCGTCGCTCGATTGCACGCGCACCGCCAGCACGAAGCGCGACGTCGCGGTGCCCGCCGCCGCGGGCAGCACGAGCCGCAACGGCTCGGCCGTGTCGTCGTGCGGCAGCGCGATGTCGGCGGTCTCGAGCAGCATGTGGTCCTGCTCGATCACGGCGAGGCGCACGAAGCGCGCGCCGAACTCGGGGTCGCGGAACTGCAGACGGAACGCACCGGCCGCGTCCGTGGTCGCGGCCGCGATGCGGTTCGGCTTCTGGCCGCCCGCGGTGTAGGCGGCGACGGTCGCGCCAGCCAGCGGCCACGCCGCGGCATCGTGCACGGTGCCCGTGAACACGTGCGTCGCGATCGCGGGCACCGGTTCCTGCCCCGCCGCCGGGATCGCCGGCGTCACCACCGTGCGGTTCGGGGCCGGCGCGGCCGGCGGCGGGTCCTGCGCGCCGCTCGGCGCCGCGACCACCGGGCCCGCGGTCGCCGGTTCACCGCCAGGGGCGCCGCCGAACGGATTGGCGGCGAAGGCGACGACGGCGAGCGATGCGGTGCCGAGCGCGGCGACGAGCGCGCGCCGCCCCCACGCCACCGCGGCCATCGGCACGCCTTCGGCCAGCGCGAGCAGCCTCGACTGCAGGCCGAGCGGCGAAGCCGGTGCCGGCTGCGCCGCGACGATCGGCGGCAGGCTGCCGACCGCGACCGCGAAGCCACGGCCGACGAGAGCCTGCCGCAGCCGCTGCAGCGCGCGCTGCACTCGTTCGTGCGCCGTCGACTCCGAGACGCGCAGCGCCGAACCGATCGACGCGAACGTCAGTTCGTCCTGGCAGCGCAGCAGCAGCGGCAGCTGCAGGTCGGGCGGCAATTCGTCGACGGCTCGCTGCACGGCGAGCTGCAGGTCCTTGTCGTCCAGATGTCCGGCGGGATCGTGACGTTCTCCGGTGCGCATGGCGTTCTCCTCGTGTCGTTCGCGACGACGCCGCGCCCGCCGGGCGTTGTTGCCCAGCATCGTCGCGAGCCAGCACAGCGTCGCGCGCACGCTCTCGGCCCGGTCCAGGTGGACCTTGCCCTGCAGCACGCGCACGAACACGTCCTGCGCCACATCCGCCGCCGTCGCCGAGTCGGCGAGCACACGCGACGCCGCGCGATAGACGGCATCGTGGTGTTCGCGCACGAGCGCTTCGAACTGGTCTCGGGGTGGGCGTGGCATCGTCGTCGGAGAGGGAGAACCGGCCGCACGCCATTCTCCGGCGAAATCCCGCCGGATGGGCCGACAACCGGGGCGTCGTCCCGATGCCCTGCGCCCGGCGCTCCGGATCGCGCGACCGCCCGCCGCTCCGGGCTTGGAATCGCGCCCGGAAGCGCCGACGCTGGCGTCGTGACGAGCGTCGACCCAGCCGAGTCCACCGGCGATCCCGGCCACACCGACCATCTCGCGCGACGCCGCTGGGCCGCGGTGCGGCAGATCATGCGAGCCGCCGTGGCCGCGCGGCGGAACGCCGCACTCGCGCAACACCTGCTGCCGATCGACGCGAGCGAAGCGGGCGCAACTCGCCTCGCGCCGCCGGACCTGCCTGCCACCTTCGCCGGACTCGCGGCGAGCTATCCGGCGCTGTTGGCCGACTCGCATCGCAAGCAACACGGCGCCTGGTTCACGACGCAGGCGCTCGCGGCCCCGACCGTCGCGCGCACGCTCGAACCGCTGCTCGAGCACGGCGACCCGCGGCGACTGCGCATCTGCGACCCGGCCGTCGGCGGCGGCACGTTCCTGCTCGCGGCACTGCACACGCTCGTCGCCGCCGGGCTGCGCGCGCGCGATGCGGTGCGCTGCCTGCACGGCGTCGACGTCGACAGCACGGCGGCCGCGCTCGCCGCGCTCGCGCTCTGCGAAGCCTGCGGTGACGAGCAGATCGATGCGCAGGCCGTCGCCGCCCAGGTGCACGCCGGCGACGGGTTGTTGGACCTCGAGCCCGGCACGTTCGACGCGGTGCTCACGAACCCACCGTGGGAGACGCTGCAGTCGGGCGCCGGCGCCGCGGCGCGCGTCGCCGAACTGCGGCCGCACTTCCGCCACCAGGGCCGCGGCAAGCTGTTCACGTACCGCCTGTTCGTCGAACGTGCGCACCAGCTGCTGCGCGACGGCGGGCGCTTCGGGCTCATCGTGCCGGCGAGCCTCTGGTTCGACCGCGACGCCGAACCGCTGCGCCGCCTGCTGCTCGACCACAGCGACTGGCAGTGGCTGTTTGGCTTCGAGAACCGGCAGAAGCTGTTCGCGATCGACAGCCGCTACCGCTTCGCCGCGATCGTCGGCACGAAGGGCGGCCCGACGACCTACGTGCGCACGACGTTCGGACGCGTCGACGCCGCCGACTGGGCCGCCGCCGAGCCGGCGCACACGCGGTACGGCCGCGACGAACTGCAGGCCCTGAGTCCACATTCGGGCGCGTTCGTCGAAGTCGACGACCGGCGCGACCTCGACGTGCTGCGCCGCATGCAGCGCCACGGTCGGGCCCTGCTCGGTCCCGACGGCGCGTTCGTGTGGCGACAAGGCGACTTCAACATGACGGCCGACCGCGCACAGTTCGTGTTGCGCGCCGAAGCCGAGCACGAGGGCTACCGGCGCGGTGACGACGCGGTCTGGCGCGCCGCGGGACGGCCCGACCTGCTGCCGCTCTATCAGGGTGCGATGGTCCACGACCTGCACCCCAACGCGGCCGCCCACGCGGGCGGCACGGGCCACGCGACGGCGTGGCAGGCGCCGGCGCGTCTCGACGACCTGCAACCGGCCTACCTCGTCGCGGCGCAGCCCTGGCGCGCGACGGCGCTGCGGCGCGCGCGCGCGCGCATCGTGCTGCGCGCGCTGTCGAACGCGACCAACGAACGCACGGCCGTCGCCTGCCTGCTGCCCGACCAACCCTGCGGCAACTCGCTCGGCGTGCTCGAACCCCGCCTGCACGGCGCGAGGCCGCTGCACACGATGGCGGCAGGCGCGGCGGTGCTCGGTTCGCTCGCGTTCGACTGGTCGGTGCGCATGCGGCTCGGCGGCACGAACCTCAACGGCTTCGTGCTCGCCGACTGCTGGCTGCCGCACCTCGACGAGCCGACCGGGACCGAGCTGGCGCAGCTCGCGTTGCGCCTGTGTGCGGTGCTGCCTTGGCACGCGCCGCTCTGGCAGCAGGCGCGCACCGAAGGTTGGTGCGATCGGCTCGAGCCGGCCGTCGCCGACGAAGAACGCCGCGAGCTCGCGACGGCCATCGACGTGCTGGCGGGGCGCGCGTTCGGCCTGCATTCCGCCGACGTCGCCTGGATCGTGCGCGGCTGCGAGCTGCCGGCGCCCGGGCGCCGCGGCGAAGGCGCTGGCCACAGCAAGGGCTTCTGGCGCATCGACCGCGAGCTGGCACCCGAACGGCGCCGTCCGCTGCGCTGGCTCGCGCGCGTGTGACCCGCATGGAAGGCGTGGGCATCGCCGCCCCTCGGGCGGGGATGCCGCCCAGAGACGTCGCAGCGGGCTGGATGCGTCGTTCGCCCGTGGCGGCTGCCCGCGTTGCGACGGCTCCCGGGAGGCGTGAGCATCGCCGCCCCTCGGGCGGGGATGCTCACAGATACGTGAACGAACGCGTCGTCTGGCAGCCGTTCGGGTTGGTGATGAGGATCGTCGCCGGTCCCGGCATGCCGGGCGGCGTGAGGCCGATGATGACGTTCGTGAGCTGCGTCGTGATCGTCATCGGCGCGCCGTTGAACACGACGCTCGTGTTGAGCAGGTTCTGGCCGAACAGCACGATCGACGAACCGCCTGCAGCCGGGCCGCTCGTCAGCGTCTGGCCCGAGACCACGGGCGTGGGGTTGATCGGGCGCTGCACCGACGGACCGCCCGCGTTGTGCAGCGAGAGCGTCGAGTCGCAAGGCACGCCGGCCGGCATGGTGAAGCGGACCTCGGTCGGACTGATCACGGTGATCGGCGTCGCCGTGCCAGCGACCGAGCCTTCCATGCCGGAGAAGAAGTTCGTGCCCTGCACGATCACGAGCTGGCCGGGCGTCGGCGACTGCGGCGCGATCGTCGAGATGGTCGGCACCGGCAGCGGCACGACGCGCAGGTAGACGACGTTGCTCGCGCCGAAGCTCGGCAGCGGATCGACGATCATGGCCGCCTGCAGCGTCACGTCGAGCAGCACCGGCACACCGGGCACGGTCAGCGACCACGGCGCCGGGCTGCCCGAGAAGAAGCTGCCGAGGCCGAACGAATCGGCGAGCAGCAGCGTCGGGGCGGGCGCGAACGGGGCGGGCGTGAAGCACAACGAGCCCGCGGCGGGACCCAGCGGCAGTTCCGTGCCCGGCGCCGGCAGGCCGACGTGCGCCCACAGCGCGAACATGCCGACCGGGAAGCCCGCGGGTACCCCGACGGGCGGATCGAGCGACAGCGAGAACGGCTGCGCGTAGCCGACCATCGTCACGCGGTCGTCGCCGGCGCTGCCATCGACGCGCAGCGCGTCGATCACACCGCCCGCGCCGTTGCCGATCGCGCCCGCGCCGCACGGCCCGAACGCGTCGCTGACCTGCACGACGGGCAGCGGCGAGATCACGACCCGGCCGAGGCCGTCGTCGACGGCGACGTCGACGATCGCCGTGCCCGCGTCGAAGTGGCCTTGCATCGTGAACGTGTACGAGCCGTTCGCCTGCGGGATCGCCGGTCCGAACGTGACGCCGGTCACCGTGCTGTGCAGGTTGAGTCCGACGGTCACCGGCAGCGAGTTGCCGCGCGCGTTGCCCTGCGCGTCGCGCAGCACGACGGTGCCCGTCAGCGTGTCGACGCCGTTGCTGCGCAGGCTCGTGCCGTTGATCGACACCGTCGACTGGAAGTGGTCGGGCCGGCCGACCTGCTGCGCCCTCCACGTGTTGTACAGCGCCTGCAGCTGCAGCACGGGATCGGGGTCCGTCGCCTGCTGGTTGGCGATGTTGAAGTCCATGTAGTACTGGCCCGCGGCGCAGCCGAGGCCGCCGTTGCACGGCGGATCGAGGTCGCCGGGGCGGGCCACGATCATGAGGCCGATGTGCGCGGCCTTCGTGAAGCTCGGCGGCGGCGAACCGCACGACGTCGGCGCCGCGGCCGAGCACGAGCAGCGGCCATCGCCGCCGAACGAACGCGCGGCCTCCATCGCGGCCATGAGCTTGTCGGCGACGGTGCCCGGCGTGCCGAGGATCGCGAGCTCCGCGGCCTGGAT
>DASUFY010000175.1:0-3534 GCA_036274315.1 Planctomycetota bacterium
CCGCGCCCGGTGCGACGTTCCGCCTACGGAAGCGCCGCCGAGCCCATCCTCGATCGCGAGGTGACCACGGCGGTCGAACGCGCGCTCGCTGCACTGCCCGTGTCCTACCGCCAGGTGCTGACGCTGCGGCTCGTGCACGACCTCTCCCCCACGGCGATCGCCCACGCGCTCGGGTGCCCGCCGAACACCGTCAAGACGCGCCTCAAGCGCGGGCTCGCGCTGCTGCGCCGGCACCTACCGGCCGGCATCGCGACGTCGGTGGCACTGCTGCTCGCGACCGGTCGCGGTCTCGCCGCAGTGCGCGCGGACGTGATGCTGCAGGCGGGGCGCATGACGCTGCGCGCGGCGAAGGCGACGGCTTGGGCACTTCCCCTCGGAGTACTGTTCATGAAGACATTCCTGCTGCGCGTCGGTCTGCTGGTCCCGGTGCTGCTGCTCGCGTGGTTGGGCGTCGACGCGATGTTGCCCGGCCCGGTGCGACCCGAGACTTCGTCGGGCGGCGCGATCGCCGTCGCGACGGTGGAGCCCGTGCGCACGGCAGCAGAGGGTTCCGTCTCGCGCAGCGAAGTCACGCCGCCGCCCGCATGGGGAACCGCCAAGGTCGTGCTGCACGGCCGCTGCATCGACGCGACCACGGGCAGACCGATACCGGGGCTCGCCGCCGGAGCGTGGCCGGTGCAGCCGGACTCGGCGCGGCTGCCGTGCGAAGACGATCTTGCGCTCGCGCTCGACCACACGCTGACGGATGCCGACGGCGTGTTCCGCCTGGCATGCGATCCGAGCGATGCGATCCTGCGTGTGCACGTCAGGCACGAGGGCTTGCAGGAACGGCTCGGACTCTTCGGCCCGTTCCCGGCGCCGCAGGACGTCGACTGCGGCGACCTGCCGATGCACACCGGCGTGGTGGTCTCGACGCGCGTCGTCGACCAACGTGGCCAGGCCGTGGGCGGCGTCGCGTTCGTGCTCTCGCGCGGCGGCCATGATCTCAGGGACGACGAGCCGCTCATGGAACGGCCCGCCTGCTGCGTGCGGACCCGTGCCGACGGCACCGTGCCCTGGTGCTCGGCCCTGGCGCCGGGTCGCTACGAGGTGAAGTGGCACGAAGACGCGATCCCGCCGCAACGCAAGATCGCGGAGATGGTGATTCCCGCCGGCATCGCGTCGCTCGAGAACCAGGTGCTGTGGCCCGTCGAGGACGAACGGCAGGCGTTGCGCGGCATCGTCACCGACGAAGATGGTCGCGCCGTCGACGGCGTCGAGCTCTACGCCGAGGGTGCCGGCACGCGCGGGCACGGTCGATGTGGATGCGATGGTCGCTTCGTGATTCCGCGCATCGGCCCGTACGACGACGCCCAGCTGGGCCCCGTCACGATCTCGATCAACAAGGCGATCGACGGCTACGAACTCGTCGGCGCCGTGCCGTGTACCTGGGGTTCGCAGGACCTGCGGCTCGTCGTGCGCACGGCGCAGGCGCTGGCCGTACACGCGGTCGATGCGCGCACCGGGCAGCCGCTGCGAGCGTTCGCGATCAACTGCGCCGTGTCGGCAGCGGAAGGCGGGGAGACCGTGATCCGGCCGCGCTCGGAGCCGCTCGCCGATGGCGGCGTGCGCCTCTGCATCGCACGCATGCCGCACCTCGTCCAGGTGCTGCCCGAGGACCCGGCCCTGGCGCCGAGCGACATCGTGCGCTGGGAACCCAGCACGGGCGACGAACTCACGGTGGTCGTGAAGCCGACGAAGACCATCGAGATCGTGCTCTCGACGGGGCTCGGTGAGCCGGTGGCGGGCAGCGAGGTCTGGACGATGCAGCCGATGGAGGGTGCGACCCCGGCGGCGCCTCTGCACGACGTGCCCCTGCCGAACCCGTTCCAATGGGGCTTCGTGCCCGCGCAACGGTGGATGGTGCTCGGTTACGGCATCGATGACACGCCGCTCGATCACGGCACGAGCGACGCGGCGGGCCGCGTGCGGCTGCGCGCTCCGACCGACACGGCGGTGCTGATCGCCGCGCGTGGACCGGGCCACGTGCCGCGCACCGTCGTCACCACGCCCGACGAGCGCATCGACCTGCGCGTGCAGCGCGGCGCGTCGGTGCGGTTCGACCTGTTCCCACCCGAACTCGTGCCGCACTTCCTGCCTTCGGCGCGTGACGCCCAGGTGACCGCAAACCGGGAGGCCGGCGACCGCGTGTTCGAACGCAACGTGATCCATCTGGCCGCGACGAGGGCCCGGCGGGAACAGGATCCCGAGCATGCGCAACCGACCGTGTCGACGACCGTCACGAGCGCTTCGTGCACGTGCGACGGACTCGCACCCGGCACGTGGGATCTCCAGGTCTACGGCATGCTGCGGCGTGGCTGCGACCGGGTCTCCGTGCACGGCCCGCTCGCGACGGTGACCCTGCAGGCCGGCGAACAGCGTGTCGTGCCGGTCGACCTGCGGCGCTGGGCGACGGGCCGCGTCCGCGGGCAGGTACTCGTGAACGGCAGACCGTGGGCGTTCGAGGTGGGCACGCTCCAACGCAGTTCCCTGACGGACGTCGAGGTGCACACGGACGCCGAAGGCCGCTTCGAAGCCGACATGGTGGCCGGCGTGTGCCGGTTCCACCTGCGCAGCCTCTTCGACCACAGCACGTACTGGTGCGCGCCCGAACCCTGCACCGTCGTCGCGGGCACGACGGTGGACGTCGTGATCGACGTGCGGCGTGTCGCCGCGCACGTGCAGATCGTCACCGCCGGCGACCAACCCGCGGCCAGGCTGCGCGTCGCGATGGCCTGCGCTACCGAACCGCACGACTACCGGACATGGACGACCGACGCGTACGGCTGTGTCACGATCGACCCCGCCCCGCTGTCGGGCTTCGAACTCGTCGCGACGTGCGGCGACGAACCGAGCGACGCGGCAACGGGCGTGTCGCTGGGCCCGATGCAGGTCCCGCTCGTGGGCACGACGGCCGAGTTCCACCTGCGCCTGCCCGAGAGCTGGCGGTAGCGCGCAGCCGCACCGCAGTCATCGCGCGCGCGCGAACCACTGGGCGCGCGTCTGGCTCCACAGTCGGACCGGGATGTGCGCGAACTGTCCCGGCAGCTGCGTAGGACCCCGTTCGACCGAGCCGAGGCGCGCGGCGAGGCGTTGGGACGCGACGTTGTCGGGGCGGATCGTGTGCACGACCTCGGTCCACGGCAGCGCGCCGAACGCCCAGTCGATGGCCGCGATCGCACCTTCGAGTGCATAGCCCTGGCCCCACGACTTGCGGCGCAGACCCCACCCCACTTCGGTTCCGGGCCAGCCTTCGGGTTGCCACGGCCCGAGTCGACCGATCCACTCACCGCTGCTCTTCTCGATCACGGAGAACATCGAGAACCCGCGCAGCGACCACGACCCCACCATCACCGCGAGGCTGCGCCAGGCCGTGGCGCGGTCCTGCACGCCGCCGATGTGCAGCGCGCATTCCGGATCGGCATAGAACCCGGCCCACGCCTCGAAGTCCTTCGCCATCGGCGGCCGCAACACCAGGCGCGCCGTCTCGAGGCG
>DASUFY010000176.1:0-9420 GCA_036274315.1 Planctomycetota bacterium
CCCAGGTGTTCGACAGCGAACGGCATCGCCTGCTGCCAAGGGTCGCGCCGAGCCAGGTCGCGGCCGGCGACCTCGATGGCGACGGCGACCAGGACCTTGCGGCGTTGATGGGCGACACGCTGCGGATCCTCTGGAACGACGGCGAGGGTCGATTCGCGTTCGACGCATGGAGCGCACCGGCCTGGTACGGCTCGATCGCGGTCGGGGACATCGACGGCGACGGCGATCTCGATCTCGCGATCGGGCAGTCGTGGTTCATCGTCTACGGACCCGGCAAGCTGTTCCGCAACGACGGCCCGCTCGGCTTCGCCGACGTGTCGAGCCATTGGCCGAGCACCAACGAAGCCCCGCACGAGCTGCGCTTCCTCGACTTCGATGGCGACGGCGACCTCGACCTCGTCTCGGCCGATGGACCGAACGGCGCGCACGAGGTCGGCGGGCCGCTGCCGTTCAACCACCTCTACCTCAACAACGGCGCGGGCATCTTCGCCGACGCGACCGCGGCCCGTATGCCGAACGTGCCGACCGGCAGCCGTGCGGTGACCACGGGCGACATCGACGGCGATGGCGATCAGGACCTGGTCTTCGCCGGCAACGTCTGCCGCGTCTTCGTGCAGGGAGCGAGCGGCGTGGCGCTCGAGACGCCGGGCCGCGTGCCGGTTCTGCCGGCGGTGAGCGCCTACACCGACGTCGAACTGGCCGACGCCGACGGCGACGGGGACCTCGATCTGTTCGCATCGTCCGACCAGGGCGTGCACGTGTTCGCCAACAACGGTGCCGGGTTCTTCGCCCTCGCCGCGACGCTGCCCGATCCGTTCGTCCAGGCGATGCACGTGCGCGACTTCGACGGCGACGGCCGCCCCGACCTGCTCGCGGTGCGCGGCACGATCCTGCTGTTCGACGTGCTGCCGCTGCAGCTCTGGCGCAACACGCCGGCGGGCTTCGTCGACGTCACGCCAACGTGGCTCGAGGCGGCGGGCATCGCGCCGCCCAGCGTGCACGTCTTCGACGCCGACGGCGACGGGGACCTCGACGTCTGGGGCCATGCCGCTCCGCAGCCCGTGCTGTGGCACAACGACGGCCAGGGGCACCTGCTGCAGGTGGCGACCCCGGTCCTGTCCAACGTGTCGCTGACGGTCGCTGCGGCGGCGGACATCGACGGCGACGGCGATGCAGACGTCGCGGGTGTCGAGTCCTTCTCCGGGTACGTCGACGCGACGCAGGTGTTCGTGGCCACGAACGACGGCGGCGGTCCGTCGGCCGCCCCGGTCGTCGTCGTGCCGCGCGCGACGAATCGACGGGCGCGCTGCCTGTCGTGGGTCGACGTCGACCAGGACGGCGACCTCGACCTGTTCGTCGGCACCGAAGGCCTCGGTACCGGACCCAACCCCCAGGACCTGTTGCTCCTCAACGTCGCTGGCACGTTCGTCGACGTGACCGCGACCCACATGCCGGTCGGTGGTGGCGCGATCGGCGTCGCCGCCGGCGACATCGACGGCGACGGCGTCACCGACCTCGTCACGGCGGGCTCGATCTCGAGGCTGTACCGCGGCAACGGCAGCGGTGGCTTCGTCGATGCGATCTCCGTGTTGCCGGCGACACCGAGCCAGGTGTCGGGCGTGGCGTTGCTCGACTTCGATCAGGACGGCGATCTCGACGTCGTGCAGTCGCTGGCGAGCTGGACCGGGGGCGGCGGACTGCGCGTGCTGCGCAACGACTGGCCGCTGCCGTTCGTCGACGTGACCGCGAGCCTGGCGTTGCCCCCGCTGCAGGCGTGGGCGGTCGCGACGATCGACATCGACCGCGACGGACGCCGCGACCTGCTCGTCGGCAACGTGTCGGCCGGCGGCAACGGGCTCGTGCTGCTGCGGTCGGTCGGGGCCGGCTTCGTCGACGAGACGGCCCTGCGCGTGCCGCCGCTGACGGCGATGGGGTCGATCGCGGTGCTCGACTTCGACGGCGACGGCTGGGACGACGTCGCCTGCCGCGACCGCTGGGGCAATTCGCCGCAGGAACTGCGCAACGACGCGGGCGTGCTCACCGCGCTCGTCGGCTGGATGGTGTTCGGCCAATCGCTGCCGCTCCGGCCCGCCGCGGCCGACTTCGACGGTGACGGCGATCAGGACCTGATCACGGGCTTCGGTCTGCTCGAGAACCGCACGCGCTGCCTGCAGAACGCCGCTCCGCCGCGGCTCGGCGCGCACGGCGAACTCGTACTGCATGCGCACGCCGGCAACGGCGTCGATCCGCAGCTCGCTGCGCTGCTCGTGGCGGCCGCGCCTGCGAACCCGCCGCTCACGCTTGGCAGTCTCGGCGTGCTGCGACTCGACGCGGCGACGGCGATGTTCCACTCCCTGCACGCGATCGCGACGACCGGCGGTGAAGCGAGCGTCGTGTATGCGGTGGCAGCCAACCCGGCGCTGCTCGGCGCCGCGATGTTCGCCCAGGCGCTGTTCGTGCACGAGCCGAACCCGGCGACTTGGCGGCTCGGGAACCTCGTCGAACTGCGCGTGCGCCTGTGAGCGTCGCGGCGAGTGGGTTCGGGCCGGGCGCCTCGCCGACGCGCTGCGTCCAGGCGGAACGGCGCCCCGTCAGACACCCGACGTCGTCGAACTCGACCTGGACGAACTGGTGGTCGAGCGGGAGTCAGGCAAACGCCGGGTCGTGGCGACCGCTGGCGAAGACGGCGATCGAGCGGCGGCAAGGAGAGCACATGGAGGGCAGCGTTTCCGCGCGGCCGGGTGGCGAGTGGAGCTCTCCTGAGCAGACGACGGCGCCTACCGCGACCTGCTGCGGTGCTGTGCGGCCCGGTCCCCAATGGGTTCTGTCAGCGGGCGGCGTCGTACCGACCACGACGCAGCGAACCTCGTGCGCAGGGACGAGACCGCCGCGCAACGTCATGCCGAACCCACGCCGCCGCAGTGCCTGGTGTCGCGCGCTGCTCGCACTCGCAGCGGGTTTCACGCCGGGCGCCATCGCGCAGTGCGACCCGACCTGGGCCGCCGGCGAGGGCACGAACGGCACCAACGGCTTCGTCTTCGCGACGACCGTCTGGGACCCCGACGGTCCCGGACCCACAGCACCGCTGCTCGCCGTCGGCGGCACGTTCACGCTCGCCGGCGAGCGGTTCGCCAACCGCGTCGCGACCTGGGACCCCGCGACCGGGACGTGGAGCACGCTCGGCTCGGGCATCGACGAGCCGGGGGCCGGCGTCGACGACCTCATCGCGCTGCCCAGCGGGGACCTCGTCGCGAGCGGCACCTTCACGCTCGCGGGCGGCGCGCCGGCCAACAACATCGCGCGCTGGAACGGTGCGACCTGGTCGCCGCTCGGGGCCGGCACGAACGGCCAGGTCCACTGCGTCGCCGCGCTGCCCAACGGCGACCTCGTCGTCGGCGGCAACTTCACGATGGCGGGCGGCGCGCCCGCCAACCACGTCGCGCGGTGGGATGGCGTTGCGTGGACGCCGCTCGGGGCCGGCACCGACGGCTGGGTCGCCGACATCGAGGTGCTCGGCAACGGCGAGATCGTCGCGGGCGGCAGCTTCACGAGTGCGGGCGGCGTGCCGATGCTCGGCATCGCGCGCTGGAACGGCAGCGTGTGGTCGTCGCTCGGCGCCGGGCTCGACGGCGGTGTGTTGCACCTGCGCGTGCTGTCGAACGGCGACCTCGCCGTCGGCGGTGTGTTCACGACCGCGGGTGGGCTGCCCGCCAACAACGTCGCGCGCTGGAACGGCACGGTCTGGTCGCCCTACGGGGCCGGCGTGGGCAGCGGCGTGTTCGCGTTCGAGACGCTGCCGAACGGCAACCTCGTCGCGGGTGGTTTCTTCACGACGGCTGGCGGCCAGCCGGCCGACTACCTGGCGCAGTGGGACGGCACGACGTGGTCCGCGCTCGGCGCGGGCACCGACAGCACCGTCGGCGTGCTGGCTTCGCTGCCGAACGGGGACCTCGTCGTCGGCGGCTTCTTCGGCGCCGCGGGCGGCGTGTCCGCACGTTGCATCGCGCGGTGGGACGGCGCCGCGTTCCACGCGATGGGTCGCGGCTTCGATGCCGGCGTGCACGTGCTGGCGGCCGCCGGTGCGGACCTGTTCGCGGGCGGCGAGTTCCGCCACGCCGGCGGCGTGGATGTGCATCGCATCGCGCGCTTCCACGATGGCGCGTGGTTGCCGCTCGGTGCCGGCACCGACGCCGCGGTGCGCGCCATCGCGACGCTGCCGAACGGCGACGTCGTCGCGGGCGGGGTCTTCACGTCGGCCGGTGGCGGCAGTGCAGGGCGGATCGCGCGTTGGAACGGCGCCGCGTGGTCGCCATTCGGCGCCGGCATGGACGCCGAGGTGTGGGCGCTCGCGGTCTCGGCTGCCGGCGAGCTGTTCGCGGGCGGATCGTTCCTCCAAGCGGGTGGCGTCGCGGCCAACCGCGTGGCGCGCTGGACCGGAGCGGGCTGGGCGCCGCTCGGCGCCGGTCTCGGTGGGGCGGTGCTCGCGCTCGCCCACCGGCCCGGCGGCGAACTGCTCGCGGGCGGCGTGTTCACGATCGCGGGCGGCGCGCCCGCGAACGCGATCGCGCGCTGGAACGGTGCCTCGTGGTCGCCGCTCGGGGCGGGGCTCACCGGCAGTGCGGGCGGCAATGCCCTCGTGCATGCGATGGTCGTGCTGGCCAACGGGGACGTGATCGCCGGCGGTGCCTTCGCGACGGCCGGTGGGGTGGCGGCCCAGAACATCGCGCGCTGGGATGGCGCCGTGTGGTCGCCGCTCGGTGCCGGCACGGACGGGCCGGTCTGGTCGCTGCTGCGGCTGCCCGACGGCGATGTCGTCGCGGGCGGCGACTTCCTGACGGCCGGCGGCGTGCCCGCGCGCCGGATCGCGCGGTGGCGCGGCTCCACTTGGACCCCGTTCGGCGTGGGTGCGGAGGGCACGGTCGAAGCGCTCGCCTGGCTCGATGCGGGCACGCTCGCCGCGGGTGGGGCCTTCGCGGCTGCCGGTGGCGGGGTCTCCGTGTCGTTCGCGCGGCTGGTCTCGCCGTGCGCGGCGACGGCCGTGAGCTACGGCGCCAATTGCGCGAGTTCGGGCGGCGCCAACCTGCTGGCGGCGGTGTCACCGGCGTGGCTCGGCGGCATGTTCCGCGCGCGCGCGCTCGGCGTGCCCGGCGTGGCGTTGGTCGCCACGGTGATCGGCTTCGCGCCGATCTCGTTGCCGCTCGCGCTCGTGCTGCCGCAGGGCCAGTCCGGCTGCGTGCTGTCGGTGACGCCGGACCTGCTGTTCTTCGCGTTCGCGAGCGGCGGCGCGGCGGAATGGGCGCTCGTGTTGCCGGCCACGGCGTCGCTCGTCGGACAGTCGTTCCGGTGCCAGATGGTGCCGCTCGAGTTCGACGCGACGCTGCAGATCACGGCCGCGACGAGCACGAATGCGCTGACCGTGACGGTGGGCCAGTTCTAGGATGACGCGATCCGGCGGGCCGCTGCCGGTTCGTTGGATCATCGTGACCCAGAATCGCCATCGCCTGCGCGCCGTGAAGGTGCTGCACACCGTCGTGTGGGCCTTCTTCGCCGGCTGCATCGTGGCGATCCCGCCCGTCGCGTGGTCCGGGCGGCTCGGCATCGCCTGGCTGCTCGTCGGTGCCGTCGCGGTCGAGGTCGTCGTGCTCGCGGCGAACGCGTGGCATTGTCCGCTCACGGCGGTCGCCGCGCGACACACGGACGACCGCCGGGCCAACTTCGACATCTACCTGCCCGAGTGGCTGGCTCGCCACAACAAGGTCGTGTTCGGGAGCCTGTACGCGTTCGGCGTGCTGCTCACCGTGTTGCGGTGGCTCGGTGCGTCGGCGTGATCAACCGCGCGCCGCGTCTTCGACGAGGCGGCGCGACTCGGCGAACACGGCGCCGAAGATCGCTTCGAGCGCCGGCGCCGCGAACCCGCCGGCCGGTGCCACCTGCACGACCTGCGCCAGCATCGCCGCTTCGCGGTCGGGGTCCGCCGCGCCGAGACCGCGGCGGCGTTTCCACGCGCCGATCGCCAGCGCCAGTCTGGCCCGTTCCTGCAGCACGGCCGCGAGGCGCAGGTTGCAGACGTCCATCGCGGCGCGCAGCCGCTCGAGTTCGTCGTGGCCCGGGGTGGTGTCTTGCATGGGCAGTTCTCGGCTTCCCGCGCGCGTCGATTGCGGGCGGCGGCCGGACGGCGATACTACTCGCCCCCGTGAATTGCCACAGTTGAACGAGCGCCTGCGCAAACCCGAGGTGCTGGCTCCGGCCGGCTCCATGCCGTCGCTGCTCGCGGCCCTGCAGCACGGCGCCGACGCCGTCTACTTCGGCTTGCAGGACGGCTTCAACGCGCGGGCCCGCGCCGCGAACTTCGCGCTCGAGGACCTGCCGGCGCTCGTCGCGCGTGTGCACCGCGCTGGCGCGCGCGCCTACGTGACGCTCAACACGCTCGTCTTCGAGCCCGAGCTGCCGGCACTCGAACGCGTGCTGCGCGGCATCGCCGCCGCTTCGGTCGACGCGCTGATCGTGCAGGATCCGGCCGTCTGCCTGCTCGCGCGCGCGGTCTGCCCCGGACTCGAACTGCACGCGAGCACGCAGATGACGATCGCCGAGCCGGCGGCCGCCGCGTTCGCCAAAGGACTCGGCGTCACGCGCATCGTCGTGCCGCGCGAGCTGTCGGTCGCCGAGATCGCCGCGTTCGCGGCCGGCACGCCGCTCGAGCTCGAGGTCTTCGTGCACGGTGCCTTGTGCGTGTCGTGGAGCGGGCAGTGCCTGACGAGCGAAGCGTGGGGCGGGCGTTCGGCCAACCGCGGCCAGTGTGCGCAGAGCTGCCGCATGCCGTACGAGCTCGTCGTCGACGGCGAACAGCGGCCGCTCGGCGACGTCGAGTACCTGCTGAGCCCCAAGGACCTGGCCGGGGCGCGCGCCGTGCCCGAACTGCTCGCGGTGCCCGTGCACGGGCTCAAGATCGAAGGCCGGCAGAAGGGGCCGCAGTACGTGGCGACCGCGGTCGGCGGCTACCGGCGCTGGGTCGACGCGCTCGTCGACGGAGCGGCGCAGCCGGGCGCGCGCAAGGCCGCCGAACGGCGGCTCGCGCAGGACCTGCTCGCGATGTCGCTGTCGTATTCGCGCGGCTTCTCGGACGGCTTCCTCGGCGGCAGCGACCACCAGACCCTCGTCGAAGGGCGCTTCCCCAAGCACCGCGGCGTGTTCGTCGGCCGCGTCGCGCGCGTCGTCGGTCACGACGTGTTCGTGCGGCCCGACGCCGAGGGGCGGCCGTGGACTGGCGCGCTGGCCATGGCGGCGCGGCCCGAGGGGCCCGTCGGCGAACGCAGCACCGTGCTGCCGGCGGTCGGGGAGCCGGCGCCGCTCGAACTGCGCGCCGGCATGGGCGTGGTGTTCGACCAGGGCGAGCCCGAACAGGACGAGCCCGGCGGCGCGGTGTTCGGCGTCGAGGCGACCGGCGGCGAGCTGCGGCTCGCCTTCGGCCGGCCGGGCCCGGACCTGTCGCGCGTGCGCGTCGGGGACCGCGTGTTCGCGACCAACGATCCGGCTCTCGCCGCCGCGACGGCGCGCGAGGTGCGCGAACAGGCGCCCGAGCCGCACGGGCGCAACCGCGTCGACCTCGCCGTCGAGGGCCGGCTCGGCGGGGTCCTGCGCGTGCGGGCGAGCTGCCGCGGGTACCTCGCGGCGGCGGCCAGCAGCAGCGTGCTGCAGGCGGCGCGCGGTGCCGGTCTCGACGCGGCGCTGCTCGCCGACAAGCTCGGCGCCTTCGGCGGCACGCCGTTCGCCCTCGGTCGCATCGACACCACGGCACTCGACGAGGGGCTGCATGTTCCCGCCAGCGAACTCAAGGAGCTGCGCCGCGCGCTCGCGGCCGCGCTGCTGCCGCAGCTCGAACGTGGCCCCGTGCGCACGCTGCTCGCCGAGCCGGCGCTGCCGCGAGTGCGCGAGGCGCTCGGCCACGTGCGCGCGCTGCCCGAGGGGCCGGCGGTGCTCGTGCCGCTCGTGCGCAGCGACGAGCAGCTCGAGGGTGCGATCGCGGCCGGCTGCGCGGAGGTCGAGCTCGACTTCATGGAGTTCACGGGCCTCGGGCGCGCCGTCGAACGCGCCCGCGCGGCCGGACTCGCGGTGACCATCGCGACGACGCGCGTCGGCAAGCCGGGCGAAGAAGCGCTCGTGCTGCGCATCCGCCGCCTGCAGCCCGACGGCGTGCTCGTGCGCCACCTCGGCGCGCTCATGCGCCTCGTGCAGTTCCGCGCCGAGGGCGATCGCACGGTGCTGCACGGCGACTTCTCGTTGAACGCGGCCAACTCGGTGACGGCGCTGCACCTGCTCGGCCTCGGCCTCGACACGATCACGGCCTCGTTCGACCTCGACGAACAGCAGCTCTTCGCGATGGTCGCCAACGTGCCGGCCAACCGGCTCGCGGTCGTCGCCCATCACCGCATCCCGACGTTCCACACGGAGCACTGTGTCTACTCGCACCTGCTCAGCAACGGGCGCGATTTCCGTTCGTGCGGGCGGCCCTGCGAACGGCACCGCGTCGCGTTGCGCGACCACCTCGGCCGCGAGCACCCCGTGATCGTCGACGTCGGCTGCCGCAACACCGTGTTCCACCACGCGCCGCAGCAGAGTGCGGCGTGGGCGGCACCGCTGCTCGCCGCCGGCGTGCGGCGGTTCCGCGTCGAGTTCGTGCGCGAGGGTGCCGGCGAGGTCGGGCGCGTGGTGGCCGCGTGGCGCGACGTGCTCGCGGGGCGCGCCGACGCGGCGGCCGTGGCCCGCCGCACGGGTGCCGCGAGCCAGTTCGGCGTCGCGCGCGGCGGCATGAAGCTGCTGGCGGAGTAGCCTCTCAGGCCGGCGGTGGCAGCTTGCGCGTGTGCCCGAGCAACGTCAGCAGGAAGCCGCAGTAGCTGGCGCCGAACGCGCAGGCGGCGTGCCAGGTCGTGCGCAGGGCCCAGCTCGTGTCGCTCGGATAGTACGGCTGCACGAACCACTCGAGCGCGCCGCCGACGAGCATCGCGAGGAACGCGACGATCGCCGCGGCGAGCGCCGCGAGCGTCGCCGGGTTGCTGTTCTCGGGCAGCGGCGGCAGCGGGCGTTCGCGCCGGAGGCGCCGCGTGATCACGTGCAGCGCGAACGCGCAGGCGATGATCGCGCCCCACTCACTGGCGCCGAGATCGTAGTTGCGGAACTGCGACACGCCGGCGAGCCACAGCACGGCGATGAGCACCGGACAGAGCGAGAGCAGGCGGCGGAACCAGCGCTGTGCTGCCGGCATGACGGCGCCTAGCGCGCGTTCCGCGTCGTGGGGGTCCGGGGCCGGCCGCGGTCGCCGGCTCGCACCGGCAGACGAACGAGGGGCGTGTGCATGCGCGCATCGTGGCTCGCGGCGGCACCGCACGCCAGTCCGAGCCGGCCGCCGAACATCATGCTTTCGCG
>DASUFY010000177.1:0-30870 GCA_036274315.1 Planctomycetota bacterium
AGCATGCTCACCGCCGAACGCGCCGCGCCCTCGAGCGTCGACGGCAGGCCGGTCGCCGTCCAATCGCCGCAGACGCGCAGGTTGTCGGGGCCACCGGCGAGCGGTCCCGGCGCGGGCCGCAGCTGCGCGCTGCCCGGCGCCGCGACGAACGTCGCGTGCTGTTCCTTGCGCACGCGCACGGTCGCCGTGCCGAGGTCCACGTGCGGGTAGTGCCGCGCCAGTTCAGCGGTCGCCATCGCCGCGATGTCGTCGACGGCCATGCCGTCGAAGACGCGGTTGCCGCCGGACAACAGCGCGAAGCGGCGCACCGAGGCGCCCGGCGTGCGCAGCACGAAGTGGAACGGCTCGCCGTCGACGAGGGCCGTGACCGGACCGTCGTCGGGCAGCAGGGGCGCGCCTTCGGCCGTCTCGAAGAACGCGCTGACGATCGGGGCCGAACGCATCGTGGCGAACGGCGGTGTCGCGTCCGGCAACAGCGAGCGGAAGGCGAACCACGGCAGCGCCGAGACGACGAGGTCGGAAGGGCCGACGGCCACCCGTTCGCCGTCACCGAGCACGATCGCGTCGATGCGCGGTCTCGTGCCCGCGCCGGCCGCCGCTGTCGCGATCGACAGCACCGCCACGCGGGCGCCGGTGCGCACGGTCACACCGGCCGACCGGAGCGCGCGTTGTGCCGGCTCGCCGACGAGTTCGCTCCACGGCTGCCGCGGCAGCCAGAACGCGGCGGCACCGGCGCGACCGAAGAACGCCTCGCGCAGCGTCGCGACGAAGTCGGCGGCCGCGACGTCGTCGGGTTCCGAGTTCATGATCGCGCGGCACAACGGACGCCACAGGAACGCGTCGGGCTCGCCCAGTTGCGCGCGCCGTCGCAGCCACTCGTGCAGCGACCAGGACGGCGGCGTGGCGCGCAGCACCGACACCATGCCGCGAAGCGCCCGCCAGCGCGCGCCGAACGGCAGGCCGAGCCGCAGCAGCGCGAACGGCATCGCCAACGGCACGGGCAACCGCGACAGCCGCAGCCGGTCCAGCCGGCCACCGATGCGGCGGTAGCTCATCACGAGACGGCGGCCCTGGTCGAACTGTGCCTCGGTGCCGACGCGCCGCAGCAGCTTGCGCATCTCGCGGTAGCAGCCGAGCATCACGTGCGGACCGTTGTCGAGGGGCCGGCCCGTCGTGCGGTCGAACGACGAGAACGCGCGGCCACCGAGCCAGCCGCGCGACTCGAGCAGCGTCACCAAGAGGCCGCGGTCGCGCAGGCCGAACGCCGCGACCAGCCCGGCCACGCCACCACCGAGCACGAACGCGCGCCGCGGCGCGCCGCCGTTCCGCGTCACTGCCGCACCCCGGCGAACACGGTCAGCGCGAGCCACATCTTGCGCAGCTTCGGCACGCGCACGCGCTCGCCGCGCAGGTCGCCGCGGCGGCGTTCGAGCCGCGCGAGCAGATCGCGATAGACCGCACCCATGATGCGCGCGGGCACGAGCGCGTGCCGCTGGGCCGGGTCCAGCGACCTGAGCGCGGCGCGCGCCGCGGCGAACTCGGCGCGCGCGGCTGCCTCGAGCCGAGTGCACAACCGCGCCATCGGCCCACCGGGCGCGTAGACGGCGTCGGGTGCGCCGCCGCCGAGCCACGCGGCCTCGACGCCGACCTCCGCGAGCCACGTCGCGGGCACGTAGACCCGACCGGCCTGCGCGTCGGCGCGCAGGTCGCGCCGGATGTTCGTCAACTGCAGCGCCTGGCCGAGCGCTTCGGCGAAGTTGCGGGCACCGGCCGCCGTCGCGCCGAGCACGGGCAGGCAGGCGAGCCCCACGGCCGAGGCGACGCGGTGGCAATACAGGCGCAGGTCCGCCTCCGAGCCGAGCGCCTTCGGTTCGAGGTCCATGGCGACGCCGGCCAGCAGCTCCTCGAAGCACTCGGGTGCGACGCCGAACGCGCGCATCGTCGCCTGCACGGCCGCGCCGACGGGCGTGCCCGCCGTGCCCGCGACCGCGGCCGCCAGTTCGGCGCGCCAGAACCCGAGGTGCGCGCGCCCGGTCGCCACGTCCGGCGCTTCGTCGACGGCGTCGTCGACGACGCGGCAGTAGGCGTAGATCGCGGTCATGCCGTCGCGCCGGGCGCGGTCGAGGCACAGGAACCCGGACAGGAAGCTCGAGCCCGAGCGCGCGGCGATCTGTTCGGGCCGCAGGCCGGCGTTGGGCGGCGCTGCCGCGGTGGCGCTCATGGCTCCGGCACCACGAACACGGGCGCGCGCCGGCAGCACAGTCCGGCCAGCACCGACCGCACGCGCACGGCCTTGCCCAGGTGCACACGGCCGCCGAGCACGTCGCCGTCGGCGGCCCGGATGCACGCCAGCACGGCGGCCGCCCCGCGCAGGATCGCGCGCAGCTCCCACCGCAGGCGGCCGCGCACCGCGTCGACGAGCGGCCAACCCGCCGCGAACGCCGCGCCGAGCCGGCGGGCCTCGTGCAGCACGAACGCGCGCACGTGCGCATCGGCCCGCGGCTCGCGCAGCTGCGCCTCGCCGACGCCGAAGCGCGCGAGCTCCGCCAACGGGAAGTAGATGCGGTCGCGTTCGCGCAGGTCCTCGCCGAGATCCTGCAGGTGGTTGAGCAGCTGCAGCGCCGTGCAGATCCGGTCGGACAGGCGATCGAGCTCGGGAGCACGATGGCCGCAGACGCGCAGCACGAGGCGCCCGATCGGGTCGGCCGATCGCCGGCAGTAGTCGAGCAGTTCGGCCTCGTCGTCGTAGCGCGTCTTCTCGAGATCCTGCGCGAACGCATCGAGCAGGTCCGTGAACAGCTCGCGTTCGAGCTGGCATTCGCGCATCGTCGCCTCGAGGTCCCTGAACAGCGGCACCGGCGGGGCCGCCGGCCGGGGCTCGTGCCCGACCTGCGCACCGTCGAGCTGGCGGCCGAAGTCGCGCCGGAACGCGGCCAGCGCCTGCGCATCGCGCAGCTCGTCGGCGAGGTCGTCGGCCGTGCGCGCGAACGCATAGATGCGATGCAGATGCCGGCGCGCGGCGCGCGGCAACAGCCACGAGCCGACCGGGAAGTTCTCGTAGTGGCGACCGGCGAGCTGGAGGTACCGCCTGTCGTCGTGAAGAGGGTCTGCGGAGACGGTCGGAGAGGTTGCCACGGCGCACGCTGCGCCCGCGAGGGCGCGGGTGAACCTCACCAAGGCTAGCCGTTGTGGCCGGTTTTCGTGAGAAGACTGCAACCGATGCGCAGTCGCGGGCCCCATAGCACTCGTCGGCGCAACTCGTCGCCGCCCGCCTGTCGTGGCGGACTCAAAGAAGGAGCTACTACATGGAGATCGACTTCGACGCGTCGGACCAGGTGTCCGACTTCGTGACCGTTCCCGCCGGCACCTACCTGTGCCGCATCGCCGAGGTGCGCACGGGTGCGACCCGCGCCGGCGACGAGCGCTGGTCGTTGCGCCTCGTCATCGCCGAGGGCCAGCACATCGGCAAGCAGGCTGCCTGGGACAGCCTCGTGTTCAGCACGCGCGGGCGCGCGCGGGCGCGCACCGTGCTGCACGCGCTCGGTCTGCCGGCCTCGGGCAAGGTCCAGATCGAGCCCTCGGACCTCGAAGGGCGCACCGCGCTCGTCGCCATCCGTCCAGCCGAGTACCAGAACCCGGCCGGGGTCGTCGTGCGACGCAACGAAGTGCCCTACGACGGCTTCCAGGCGGTGCCCGCCGCCGACGACGGCCCCCCGGACCCGCCGCGACGCGATGCGCGGCCGGGGCGGGACCGGCCGGAGATCGACGCCTCGGAGATCCCGTTCTGACGGCGCGGTTCCGACTCAGTTCGGACCCGACCGGCTGCCGATCATCGATGCATGCAGGTCGCTCAATTCCCGGCGTCCGCGGCCAACAGCCTCATCGAAGGATACTGCGGCGACTTCGTGTCGCTCGCGGCGATCCTCGCGCAGACGCTCGAACAGGTGTCGATGCGCGGCATCGCCTTCGATGCGAGCCGCCCGTCGCTCGAGCGCATCGAGCGCGGCATGCGCGAGCTGGCCTCGGCCATCCAGGAGCTGTTGGCGCGCGGCAAGGTGACGACCCACTTCGACAGCCTGCTCGGCACCGCGACCGCCAACGCACCGGCGCCGCCCGCTCCGGCACCAGCACCAGCACCCGCGGCGCCCACCGCGCCGCCGCCGCCGCGATGGTTGGGCGACACCGGGCCCGGCCCGAAGCCGTTCGCGCCGCCCGGCAAGGCGGCACCTGCCGAGGCGCGCCCCCCGCACACGCGCCCGCACCCGTTCGGTGGCAAACCGATCGCGGTGCCGCCGCAGCCATCGCCGCCGGCCCGGCCAGCGCGGCGCGTCGAGCCACCGCCGCTGCCGCCTTCGCACGCACCCGCGCCGAGCGCGCCGCAGGCCGCGAGCGCACCGCCGGCGCCGAGTGCACCGCCGGTGCCGAGTGCACCCGAGGTGCCGGATGCGCCGGAACTCGTCGCCGCCAAGTCCGGCACCGAGGTCCTGCGCGGAACGAACCAGAGCATGCCCGTGCTGTCGGTGTTCCAGTTCCTCGGCCGCATGCGCAAGACGGGCACGATGATCGTCTATCGGGCCGACGAGACGCTCGCATTCGAGTTCGTCAACGGCTGCGTGCAGTTCACGGCCAGCGATCGCTGCCCGGTCGACGAACGGCTCGGCGAACTGCTCGTCGAGCTCGGCTTCTGCACGCGCGATGCGCTGGCGCCCGCGCTCGCCAAGGTGGGCGTCTCCTCGTCCGAACGGCTCGGGCAGCTCGTCGTGCAACAGGGCATCGTCTCCAACGGCCAGGTGCTCGAGGCGCTCGAACGCCAGGTGCACCGGCGCTTCCATCGCGTCTGCAACGGCGAGGACGTGCACTACGAGTTCGAGGAGGGCGTCTGCGTGCCCGGCGACGGGCGCATCCGCATCACGCCGATGGAACTCGCGTACGAGCAGAAGCGCATCGAGCGCTGAGCGGGCGGGCCGGGAACACGGCCGCGGCGACGCCGCGCGCGCTTGACGCTGCCGCGGTCTCCGTCTAGGACCGTCGACCCCTGGACGTTCCCGTGACCACCCTGCACGACCTCGAAGAGCTACGCCGCAAGATCCGTCTGGCCGACGACCAGTACTACAACCGCGGCCACAGCGACCTCACCGACGCCGAGTACGACGTGCTGTTCACCGAGCTGCGCCAGCTCGAGGCGGCGCATCCGGACCTGGTCACCGCGGACTCGCCGACCCAACGTGTCGGCGCACCGCTGGCCAAGGGCGGCGCGTTCGCGACGGTGCAGCACCTGGCGCCGATGGGCAGCATCGAGTCGCTGATGAGCAGCGACGAGGCGCGTGAGTTCGACGAGCGCGCGCACAAGCTGCTCGCCGTGCCGGCCGAACAGCCGCTCGGCTGGAGCTGCGAACCCAAGCTCGACGGCACGAGCGCCAACCTGCTCTACGAGGACGGCGTGTTCGTGCGCGGCCTGTCGCGCGGCGACGGTTCGCAGGGCGAGGACCTGACCCGGAACCTGCGCACGATCCGCAACCTGCCGCTGTCGTTGGCGGGCGAGGGCCCGTTCCCGGCGCGCATCGAGGTGCGCGGCGAGGTCATCATGAGCAAGCGCGGCTTCCTGCGCCTGCAGGAGCGCGAGGAGACCAGCAGCGAGGGCACGTTCCGCAACGCGCGCAACACGGTCGCCGGCACGCTGAAGCTGCTCGACCCGCGCGTGGTCAAACGACGGCCGCTCGACTTCCTGGCCTTCGGCATCGGCCACGTCGACGGGCGCGAGTTCGCGACGCACGGAGAACTGCGCGGCCAGCTCGCCGCATGGGGGTTCCAGCTCGCGGAGCCCTACGCGCGCCTCGAGGGCATCGACGCCGTGCTCGCGTTCCACGACGAGCTCGAGGCGAAGCGCGACGAGCTGCCGTACGAGCTCGACGGCATCGTCGCCAAGATCGATCGCCTCGACCTGCAACGGCAACTCGGTCGCACGGCCCGCACACCGCGCTGGGCGCTGGCCTACAAGTTCGCGCCGCGACTCGCGACCACGCGCGTGCTCGCGATCGGCGCGCAGGTCGGCAGGACGGGCGCCGTCACGCCCGTCGCCAATCTCGAACCCGTCGAACTCGCCGGCGTCACGGTGCGCAACGCTTCGCTGCACAACTGGGCGCTGCTGGCCGAGCGCGACGTGCGCGTCGGTGACCAGGTCGAGATCCAACGCGCCGGCGACGTCATCCCCGAGATCGTGCGCGTGTTCGTCGACCGGCGCGGACCCGACTCCAGACCCGCCGCCCCGCCGACGCACTGCCCGACGTGCGGCGGCGAGCTGCACGCCGAGGGCAAGTTCCTCTACTGCGTCGACCTCGACTGCAAGGACCAGCTGAAGGGCCGCATCGTGCACCTCGCGAGCCGCCGCGCGCTCGACATCGAGGGCCTGGGCCCCAAGCAGGTCGAACAGCTCGCCCAGGCCGGCATCGTCGCGTCGCTCGAGGACGTGTTCACGCTGGCCGGCAAGAAGGAGCAGCTGCTCGCGCTCGACCGCTGGGGCGAACGCAGCACCGAGAACCTGCTGGCGCAGATCGAACGCAGCAAGCAGCCCACGCTGGCGCGTTTCCTCAACGGCATCGGCATCCGGCACGTCGGCGAGCAGACGGCCAAGGACCTCGCCGCGTACTTCGGCTCGCTCGATCGGCTGCGCGAAGCCACTGCCGAACAGCTCATGGGTGTCGACGGCGTCGGCGAAGAGGTCGCCGCGGCCGTCGTCGAGTTCTTCGCCTCGCCCAAGAACCGGACCACGCTGCAGGCACTCGCCGCGGCCGGCGTGGCGCCCATGGTCTCGTCGGGCGTCGCGCTGGGTCCACTCGCGGGCCGGGTCTTCGTCTTCACGGGCGGCCTGTCGACGATGTCGCGCGACGAGGCCAAGGCCAGGGTCGAGGCGCTCGGTGCGCGCACGGCGGGCAGCATCGGCAAGAAGGTCACCGATGTCGTCGCGGGCGAGGACGCGGGCAGCAAGCTCGACAAGGCGCGCGCGCTCGGCCTGCGTGTGCTCGACGAAGCCGCGTTCACGGCGCTGTTGGAGCGCGCGTGAAGCCCTGGAACGCCAGACACGCGCTGCGCCTGTTCGGGCTCGGGGTGCTGCTCGGCGTGCTGCTCTACGCCGGCTACATCGCACTCGGCGTGCTGCCATGAGCGCGGTCGAGTGGCTCGCCGAACTGGCTGTTCCCGCGTGCTTCCCGCACGCACCGAAGCACGTCGAGATCGTGCAGACGCACCTCTCGGTCGTCTGCCTGGCCGGCGACCTCGTCTACAAGCTCAAGAAGGCGATCACGCTGCCGTTCGTCGACTTCGCCACGCTGTCCGCGCGCCGCAACACGTGCCGCGACGAGGTGCGGCTCAATCGCCGGCTCTGCCCCGACACCTACCTCGGCACCGCGGCGCTGCGGCGTCGCGACGGCGGCCTGCGGTTCGCGGCGACCGGCGACGACGACGGCCGCGACGATCTCGACGTGGCGGTCGTCATGCGCCGACTGCCCGCCGAACGCATGCTCGACGAACTCGTGCGGCGCGCGCAGGTGTCGACCGCCGAGATCGAAGGGCTCGCCCGGCACATGGCCCGGTTCCACGCGCGCGCCGACCGCGGACCCGAGGTGCTCGCGGCCGGCGACCCGGATCAACTCGCCGCCTTCGCGGCGGCGAACTTCACGGAGCTGCAGGCCATGCCCGGGCACGGCCTGCCCGAGGACCTGCTGGCCCGCCTCGCGGACGCGACGGCCGACGACTTTGCACGCCTGCTGCCGGCGCTGCGAGCGCGCGCCACGGCGGGCCGGGTCGTCGACGGCCACGGCGATCTGCACGCACGCAACATCTGCATGACGGCGCCGCCGACCGTCTACGACTGCATCGAGTTCAAGGCCGCGTTCCGCTGCGGCGACGTCGCGACCGAGAACGCGTTCCTGGCCATGGACCTGCGGCACCGCGGCGCACCCGGACTCGCCGCCGCCTACGTGCGCGCCTACGCCGCCGCCAGCGGCGACGCCGAGATGGCGGCGCTGTTGCCGGTGCTGTGCTGCTACCGCGCGATGGTGCGGGCCAAGGTCGCGACGCTCGCCGCCGCCGACGCCGAACTGCCCGCGGCCGACCGCGACGGCGCACGGCACTCGGCGCACCGGCACCTGCTGCTGGCCGCCGCCTACGCGATCGAAGCGCGCGGCCCGTGCTGGGTCGTGATCTGTGGGCCACCGGCCAGCGGCAAGAGCCGGCTCTGCGAGGCCATCGCCGAGGCCGCGCACTGGCGCCACTTCCACACCGACCTCGTGCGCAAGGAGCTCGCCGGCATCCCGCCGACCGGACGCGCGCGCGCCGAGCACTACACCGCGGAGTTCTCGCGACGCACCTATGCCGAGATGTGCGCGCGCGCGGCCGCTGCGACCCGCGGCGGCGACACCGTGGTCATGCTCGACGGCAACTACCCCACGCCCGGCCACCGCGCCGAAGCGGCCGCGGCCGCACACGCCGCCGGGGCACGGCTCGTCACGGCCTTCGTCGACGTCGACGCCGCGACCGCGGCCGCGCGCGCGGCCCGTCGCCAGCACGATCCCGACAACGTCAGCGACGCAGGTCCCGAACAGCTGGCCGCGCTGAGGTTGCGCTTCGTACCACCGACCGCGGCCGAGGGCACGCGCCTGTTGCACCTCGACGGTGCGACGGCCCCGACCGGACTGGCCGCCGAGCTGCTGAGCCGGATGCTCGCGCCACGCGGCGCATGAGCGCGGCGCGGCTCAGGCGCCGAGGAAACGTTCGAGTTCGGCCTGCAGTTCGGCGAGCCGGACCGGCTTGCTCAGGTAGCCGTCCATGCCCGCGTCGACGCAGCGCTGGCGATCCTCGGGCAACGCGTTCGCGGTCAGCGCGACGATCGGCACGCCGCCGTGTTCGGTGCCCAGGTTGCGCACGGCCTTGGTCGCCTCGTAACCGTCCATGAGCGGCATGCAGCAGTCCATGATCACGAGGTCGAACTCGCGCTCGGCGATGTGCTGAACGGCCTGCATGCCGTCGACGGCTTCGTCGATCACGCAACCGAGGCTCTCGAGCATGCGACGCATCAGGAACCGGTTGGCGTCGTGGTCGTCGACGACGAGGATGCGGCGCGCCTGCGTGCGCCCCGCCTCGATTCGACGCACGGCGTCGAGCGGCGCCGCCTCGGGCTCGCTCGCGGCCGGAAGCCTGCACGTGAAGAAGAACGTCGAACCCTGGCCCGGCGCACTCTCGACGCGGATGTCGCCGCCCATCAGATGCACGAGCTGCTTGCAGATCGCGAGGCCGAGACCGGTGCCGCCGTAGCGGCGCGTCGTGCTCGCATCGGCCTGCACGAAGGCCTCGAAGAGCTTCTTCTGCGCCACCGTCGTGATGCCGACGCCCGTGTCGCGCACGGCGAACGAGATCTGGTCGGGAACGCCGTCGGCCCCGACGATCACCTCGATCTCGCCGCGCGGCGTGAACTTCATCGCGTTGTGCACGAGGTTCATCAGCACCTGCCGCAGGCGCCCCGGGTCGCCGAGCACCGATCGCGGCACGTTCGCGTCGATCGTGGATGCGATCTGCAGCCCCTTCAGGGCCGCCGTTCCGGCCTGCAGGCTCAGCACCTCGCGCACACACTCGTCGAGGCGGAACGGGATGCTCTCGAGCGGCATCAGGCCCGCCTCGACGCGCGAGTAGTCGAGGATGTCGTCGACGATGGTCGACAGCGAGGCGCCGGAGCGATGCAGCAGCTGCCCGATCTCCAACTGTTCGGGCGACAGGTCCGTGCGCAGCAGCAGCTCGGCGCTGCCGACCATGCCGTGCAGCGGTGTGCGCAGTTCGTGACTCATCATCGCCAGGAACCTGCCCTTGGCGAGCGTGGCCTGTTCGGCCTCGCTCTTCGCGCGACCGAGTTCGTCGACGAGCGATCGGAGCTCCGCGTTCGTGCGCAGCATCGCCCGCTTGCTCTGCACCGCGATCGCCTCGGACGCCTCGGCGACGCGTTGCATCTGGGCCAGCTGGCGTCTGGTCACCGACAGCTCGTGGCGGAGCTGCGACAGCTCGTCGCGCGAGGCAGGGCTGGGCGGCTCGTCGTTCATCGACCGATCAGCACGGTGACGCAGGACTCGTTGTGGAACTCGCTCGGTGCACCGCGGCGCGATGGCCCGATCTCGCCGAACCAGTAGCCGCCGGCGAGCAGCGGCCGCACACCGGCCTTGGCGAACGCGGCGTTGAGGTGGGCGATCTCCTGTTCCGCCTTCGTGCCGAGCACCCACTTGCGCGCCGCACAGCTGAAGACGAAGGCCAGAAGCGGTTCTTCGCCCGGGTAGGCGGCCATCGCGTTGTCGACGGACTCCTCCGAGCCGGACAGGATGCCGTCGGGCAGCACCTCCGTGCGCCGCACGAGCGCACCGGCGAGCACCTCCCCGGCCACGCGGATGCTGCCGGCCGCGGGATCCGCATCGAGCACCGCACGCAGGTGGTGGCCGCCGTCGACGCCGTTGGGGTAGACCGCGAGCGGGTACTCGCCGAGGCTGTCGGTCGCCGGGGTCGAGCCCCAGAAGTCGCGATAGACGTCCAGGGCCGGCCGGCCCGCGATCTCGTACACCCAGTGCCCGTGCGATCTGGTCACGACCGCGGGCTCGCCGATCGGAACCCAACCCGTGCCGACGCCGCAGCCCACCTTGAGGTCGCCTTCGAGGTACATGACGGGCAGGGAGTCCTTGAGGACCTCGCGGCCGCAGAACTCGACCATGCGCGAGGACTCGCGGTGATCGCCGGTGAGGCCACCGACGACCGGGCAGCGGTCGCCGAGGCGCGACTGCAGCTGGCGCACGACCGAGGTGCTGTTGGTGCTCGGCGCGAACACGGTCCAGCAGAGCGCCGGGCGCTCGCCGCACGCGCTCGATGCCTGCGCCACCGCGCCATCGAGGTCCTTGCTGAGGTCGCGCCCGAGTCCGACGCGAACCCGCAGCCCATCGCCGGCCAGCAACGTCAACAGCACGGAGTCGTGCGAGAACCCGTGCGTGGACACCTCGCCATCCGTGCTGCCGCCCACGAGCGGCAGACCGGGCCATCGATCGGCGATGGCATCGAGCAGGATCTGGTGCTCGTACTCGGTGCTCGCGAACAGGAATGCGGCCACGGGCACCTGGCCAGCGAGCCGTTCCGCGGCCTGTCGCAGCAGATCGGCAGCGGCGACCACCGTGTCGATTTCTTCGGATCGAGCGGTGACCGCGGCGAGGTTCATCACCGACACATCGGAGACTCCCGGAAAACCCTTAACCTGTTCGGCGACCGGCCCACGGCATGGACACGTGCTACTCGCCCAGGCGATGGAAGCGCTCGAGCGCCGCCCGTTCCAGCGCCTCGCGGTGGTCGGGATGCGCGATCGACAGCAGGGCCCTGGCGCGCTGTCGCAGGTTCTTGCCGCGCAGATCGACCGCACCGTGCTCGGTCACGACCCAGTGCACGTGCGCGCGCGTCGTGACGACCCCGGCCCCCGGCTTCAGCATCGGCACGATGCGCGAGACGCCGTGGCTCGTCACGGATGGCAGAGCGATGATCGGCTTGCCGCCCGGCGACAGCGCCGCGCCGCGCAGGAAGTCCATCTGGCCGCCGACACCGGACCACATCCGGGTGCCGATCGAGTCGGCGCACACCTGACCCGTCAGGTCGATCTCGATCGCGCTGTTGATCGCCGCGACCTTGGGATTGCGGCGGATGACGTTGGGGTCGTTGACGTAGCCGATGTCGAGCATCGCCACCTGCGGGTTGTCGTCGAGGAAGTCGTAGACCCTGCGTGAACCGACCACGAACCCGGCGACGAGCTTGCCCGGATGCACGACCTTGTTGCGGCCCGTGATCACGCCGAGTTCGACGAGCCGCAGCACGCCGTCGGCGAACATCTCCGTGTGCACGCCGAGGCCCCGATGGTTCTCGAGCGAAGCGAGCACCGCGTCGGGAATGGCGCCGATGCCCATCTGCAGCGTCGCGCCGTTCTCGACGAGCGCCGCGCAGTTGCGTCCGATCGCCAGTTCCAGTTCCCCGAGCGGCGCCGGTGCGTGCTCTGGCAACACCTCGTCGACGCCGACCGCCGCGGCGAAGCGGCTGTGATGCACGAGCCCGTCGCCGTGGCTGCGCGGCATGCGCGGGTTGACCTGCGCGATGACCGTCTCGGCGCTGTCGACGGCGGCGCGCGCGATGTCGACCGACACGCCGAGCGAACAGTAGCCGTGCCGATCGGGCGGCGAGACGTGCACGAGCGCGACGTCGAGCGGCAACACGCGTTGGCGGAACAACGCCGGCATCTCGCTCAGGAACGCGGGCACGTAGTCGGCGTCGCCGCGCGCCACGGCGTCGCGCATGTTCTCGCCGAGGAAGAGCGAGTTGGTGTGGAAGCTCTCGCCGAGCCCCGGCGCCGCACACGGCGCATCGCCCTCGGTGTGCAGATGCACGAGTTCGACCCGGCGCAGCTCGGGGGCGCGCGCCGCGAGCGCCCGCAGCAGCACGAGCGGCGTCGCGGCACCGCCGTGCACGAAGACGCGCTGACCGGAACGCACGAACTGGAGGGCCTCGGTGGGTGGGACGAAGCGCATGTCTGTTCAGCAACCGACGACATAGAGGCGGGACAGGTCGACACTGACCATGCGGTCGCGCAGCTCCTTGCAGCGCGAAGCCATGCGCAGGCCGTCCGCGTCGTGCGGCAGGGCCCGGAACGCGTGCGAGCTCGCGACGAGCACGGCCTTGGTGCGCGCGCGCGACAGCGCGACGTTGAGGCGATTGAGCGAGAGATGGAAGGCGCCGCGCCCCTTGACCTCGCGCGGGTCGCCGGCCGTCAGCGACACGAGCACGACCTCACGTTCCTGCCCCTGGATGCGCTCGACGGTGTCGACGACGAGCGCCTCGACGCCGGGCAGGTTCTTGTGATCGATCGCCGAACGCAGCAGGCGCACCTGCGCCCGGAACGGGGCGATCACCGCGATCTCGGCGGCCGGCACACCGTGGCGCCGCACGAGGTCCTCGACGAGGTCGGCGACGGCGTTGGCCTCTTCGAGCGAACGCTGCCCCGGCTGCCGGTGGTCGAGCCGCAGCCACACGACGGGCCGCGCCGGGTCGAGCACCTCGTCGAGCCGCCCGCCCGCGACGAACGGCATGCGGCGCCCCGCCGCGGTGGCCGCGGGATGCAGCCGATTGGCGTAGAACGTCTCGCTGACGACGCCGCAGACGCCGTCGTTCATGCGGTAGCTCGTGTCGAGCAGGTGCGAACCGTAGAGCCGGTGCAGGTGTTCGAAGATCGACACGGCGGCCTCGCGGTCGGCGTGCGCGGTGGTCACCACGGGCGGCAACTGTTCGTGGTCGCCGAAGAACAGCCAGCGCTGGGCGCGCAACATGCCCGGCAGCGCGTGCGGGATCGGCAGCTGGCCCGCCTCGTCGAACACCGTGTAGTGGAACCGGTAGGCGTCCTGCAGCTTCGCGATCTGGAAGCACGTGCCGGCCACCACGACGCCCTTCTCGGGCAGGCGCACGCGGCGCGCGTCGACGAGCTGCACGCCCGCCTGCTGCAGCTCCTCGCGGCCGTCGCTCGACGACGACGCCAACTTGAACAGCGTGAGGTCGGGCGCCGCGCGGCGGATCGCGAGCAGCGCGTTGTCGACGGCCCGGTGCGTGAACGCGCTCGTCGCGATGCGGCAACCGTGCGAACACAGCGACGCGACGACCTGCGCCAGGAGCCGCGTCTTGCCGGTGCCGGGCGGGCCCTGCACGAGTGCCAGGCTCTCGGTGCCGATCGCCGCCGCGCCGGCCTCGATCTGCGCCGGGTTGAGCCCCGTCTCGGCCAGGCGCTGACGCGCGCGTTCGCAGCGCGCCGCGTCGCTCTTCACGCGGTGGCTGCCCGACAGCACCGCCGCGAGCCACTTCGAGGCGAACGCCGCCTGGACCGCGTCGCGCAGCCGACCCTGCAGGCCGAGCGGCCGGCGGTCGATGACGTAGCTGCGCCCCGGCGAGAGGTCGACGGGCACGTCGCGCACGAACGCATCACGCTCGAGCCGCAGCTGGCCGGCGGCCGCGTCGTAGGCGCCGCACACGAGCGGCACGCCCGCGTCGAGGTCGATGCCGTCGCCGACGAGCAGCGGATCGCCGGGCCGGAACTTGGAGCCGTTGTCGGGCACCGCGAACACGAACGAGGGCCCGTCCTCGCCAAGGAACCTGGCACCCTGCAAGCACTCGCCGTCGAGCACACGCAGCTCGACGGGTTGCGCGCGCAGCTCGCGCAGGCTGCGCTGTTCGTCGCGTTCCTCGCGGCCGAGGAAGCGCAGCAGGCGTTGTTCGAGGGTCAGGTGCAAGCGAGGTGTGGCGGCGCGGGGCCTCGATCATCGCCACGGCCGCAGCGCATTCCAGCGCCGCATCGAGGCCGCGCGACTGCGGGCAACACCGCCCACGTTCGACGACGTCGAGCACCGACTCGGGTGCGCGCCCCGAGGTCCAGGTCAGGATCTGGGACCGAAGTAGTTGGCCACCAGACTCGTGAACAGCAGGATGCCGGCGACCACGACCAGCCTGGCCTGCCGCATGGCTGTTTCTTGTCCGGGGCCACTCTGGATCCGTCGCAGGGCCACGACGCCGTGGTACATGCCCAGCAGGAAGAGCGAGTACGCCAACGCGCTCGGCAAGATCGCCATCGCGAGCGACGCCGCGGTGACCGTTTCCCGCCGGATGAACTTCGCGGCGTTGGAGAGGATGAATGCGAACGCCGCTGCCATGGCGATCCAGCCACCCGCCAGGAACCTCGCTCCCAACCGGCCCGCAGGGTGGCACGCTGCCTGGCGGCTCCACACCAACGCCAGGAAGGACGTGATCAGGCTGGCCACCATCGCCAGTCCGAGGAAACAACCCACGGGATTCGTTGCCCCCGTTCCCGCAGGTCTTGCCGTTCCCGCAGGCGCCACTGGCGGTTGCGGCATCAACTCGACGCTGAACCCATACTGGAGCCCCGTGAGCCCGACAACGAGCACGAGCAGGTTCAGGATCCTCGTGCGATGCCGCCGCGCGAGCTTCCGGAGCCGGTAACCGACGCCCGGCGGCCCGGCGGCCAGCGGCTCGTGATCGAGGAATCGCTGCAGGTCCTCACCGAGGGCGCTCGCGGTCTCGTAGCGGCGGTTGCGCTCCTTCTCCAACGCCTTGAGCGTGACCCAGTCGAGGTCACGCCGGAGCACCCGCTTCAGTTCGGCCAAACCGATGCCCCGCGTGCGCGCGATCTCGGCACCTGCCTCGCCAATCGAATGCAGCTTCGTGCTGGGCCTCGGCGGTTCGACCTCGCGCAGGATCCGCTGCATCTCCAGCAACCCGGCCCTACGCAGTTCTGCTCCCGGGAACGGCAACGCCCCGACCAGCACCTGGTAGAGCATCACGCCCAGCGAGTAGATGTCAGCGCGTGCGTCGATGCCCTGGTTGGTCGGGTCAGCCTGTTCGGGCGCCATGTACTCCAGCGTCCCGAGGACCTGGCCGGCCTCGGTGAAGAAGCTCGCCTCGGTCAACCTCTGCCCCATCGCCTTCGCCAGACCGAAGTCGATGATCTTGACTTGCAATCGACCGCCGTCGTCGCTGACCAGCACGTTGGAGGGCTTCAGGTCCCTGTGCACCACACCCTTCTGGTGCGCGTGTTGGACCGCAGCACACACTTGGCGCATCAGCAGCAGCCGGTCACGCAGCGACAACCGTTGTTGCTCGCAGAACTGGTCCAGTGGGATGCCCTTGACCAACTCCATGACGAAGTACGGCTGGCCCCGCTCGCTGGTGCCGCAGTCGAAGACCTTGGCGATGCCCTCGTGGTCCATCAGGGCCAGCGCCTGCCGCTCCTGCTCGAAGCGCTGAACGATCTGTTTCGGGGCCCCTTCCATCTGCGACTCCGGTTCGTGGGGCGGCATCGGCACCTTCGGCTGCGCGGAGCATACCGCGGTCGCGGCTGCAGCAGGCTTGGCCGCGGACCGTCAGCGCACCTTGCTGCCGGCGCGGTACGTGCCGCTGTGTTCCGCGTCGAGGTCGCCGCCGGTACCCCACACCTGCCACGGCCCGTCCATGGCGCCGTCGACGAACCCGCCCTGCGCGCACCTGCTGCCGCCGGGATACCAGAACTCCCACTCGCCGACGCGCTTGCCGTCGCGGAACTCACCGCGTTGGGCCAGGTGACCCCACGTGGAACGATCCCCGACGTGGTTCGAGGCGACGTGGTAGTAGCGCCAGAGCCCCCACCGGTGCACAGGCTGGCCGCCGTCGCGGTTGCGTTCACCGGTGGGCACGGCGACGCCGGTCGCGATCTGTGTACCGTCGCCGAACAGGAACGCCGGCACCGGGCAGTCGACCTGCAGGTCGGGGTGTTCGATCGACTCGAAGTTCGACCCGCCGGGATACGCGGCGAGCAGATGCTCGTCCGACGGGTCGGCGGCGGCGTCACGCCCGCAGGCCGTGCACAGGAGCAGTACGGTGGCCGATGCAGCGCGCAACATGCATCCAGGGGACCACATGCCGGTGGCGGCGGCAAGCCCGTGCGCCCGCAGCGCGGTCTCGCGGAGTCGCTGCCGCGCCACAACCGCTGGACTTGGCTCACCCTCGGCGCCACGCTCGCCGCGATGCGCACCGTCTGCCACGCGTTCTTCGCCGCCGCCCTGTGCGGTTGTCGCGCGCCCCAACCCACCGCCGTGCCACCCGCGCCGACCGCGCCGCCCGCGGCAGGCGCACCGACCGCACCGACCACCACCACGCCGGTCGCGGATCCGGCCCTCACGCAACGCTGCACGCAGCTTGCCGAGAAGGCGCTGACCGACAACCATGCGATCGAGATCCTGAAGGGGCTCCTGACCGCGGCACCCAAGCGCCTCAGCGGTTCGCCCGGCTACGACGCCGCCGTGCGATGGGGCCTCGCCACGATGCGCGAGATCGGCCTCGACAACGTGCACACCGAGCCGTGCATGGTGCCGTGCTGGGTGCGCGGCGAAGAACGCGCCGAGGTCGTCGGCGCCGGCGCGATGCCGCTGCGGATCACCGCACTGGGCGGCAGCGTCGCGACGCCGGAGGGCGGCATCGAGGCGGAGATCGTCGAGGTGCGTTCGTTCGAGCAGCTGCGTGCACTCGGCGAAGCGGCGCGCGGCAAGATCGTCTTCTTCAACCGCCCGATGCCGCGCGCGCTGCGCCGCACGGGCCAGGCCTACGGCGAGGCCGTGCCGCAGCGCACCAACGGCGCCGTCGAGGCCGGCAAGCAGGGTGCGGTCGGCGCGATCGTCCGCTCGGTGACGACGGCCATCGACGGCCATCCGCACACGGGCGCCATGAACTACGACGAGGCCGTGACCAAGGTGCCCGCGGCCGCGATCGCGACCGAGGACGCCGAGGCGCTGTCGGCGCTCATGAAGCAGGGACCCGTGCGTGTGCACCTCGTGCTCGGGTGCGAGACGCGGCCCGACGTTGCCGCCGCCAACGTGATCGGCGAGCTGCGCGGCAGCGTACACCCCGACGAGATCGTGCTGATCGGCGGCCACCTCGACGCCTGGGACCTGGGCCGCGGCGCGCACGACGACGGCGCCGGCATCGCGCACGTGCTCGAAGCGCTGCGCCTGCTCGAGACCTGCGGCATCCGGGGAAAGCGCACGATCCGCGCCGTGCTGTTCGCCAACGAGGAGAACGGGCTCCGCGGCGCGCTCGCCTATGCGGCGGCCCACGCCGACGAGCTGCCGAAGCACACCGCGGCGATCGAGACCGACGGCGGCGGCTTCTCGCCGCAGGGCTTCTCGTGCTCGCTGCGCGATGCCGAGGCCGAGGCGGTGCATGCGCTGTTCCTGCCGCTGCAGGACCTCGGCGCGGGCGTGTTCGCGAGCGGCGCCGGCGCCGGCGGCGCCGACATCGGGCCGCTCGCCAAGGCCGCGGTGCCGTGCTTCGGCCTGTGGGTCGACGGCCAGCGCTACTTCGACTACCACCACTCCGAGGTCGACGACCTGCCCATGGTCAACGAACGCGAACTCGCGCTCGGCGCCGCGGTGATCGCCTACGCCGCGAGCGTGCTCGCCGATCGCTGACGTTCACGCGGGCTGCTTGTGCGTTCCCACGAAGCGATCGAGACCGAAGCCGAGGAACACGGTCGCGAACACGAATGCCGCCGAGAAGTAGAACGGCACGGCGATACCGAGGTGGTCGAACGCCCAGCCGTAGAAGATCGGCGCGATGAGCCGCGCGATGCCGCCGTAGGTCTGCTGCAGGCCCATGTAGAGCCCGCGCTCGGGGCCGGCGACGACGCGCGACAGCAGCGCCGTCACGCACGGGAACGTGAACGCCGTGCCGAGCGGCAGCATCGCGACGGCGAGCGCCAGCACCGGCAACGAGCCGGCGAACGCCATCGCGAGCACGCCGGTCGCGAGCGTCACGATGCCGAGCCGCGACAGCCTGGCCTCGCCGAACCGGTCGACGAGACGCCCGAGCAGCAGCACACGCGCGAACACCGAGATCGCGCCGATGTACATGTAGAAGTAGCCGATCGTGTGCTCGTCCACCCCGAAGCGCGCGGCGAGGAACAGGGCCAGCACGGCGCTGATGCCCTGGAACGAGCCGATCGCGATGCCGTAGGTCAGGATCAGCCGCGAGGCCGCTTCGCGCGGATGCGCGAGCACCTGCAAGACCGAACCACGCACCGAACGGCGCGCGGGCGCACCCGGCGCATGCGACTGCAGCTCGGTGTTCGATTCCTCGAGATGCTTGGCGGCGAATGCGAGCGTGCACAGGCACAGCACCGCCGCGACGATGCCGGGCGCCGCGGTGCCCATGGCGATCGTCGCCTCGCCGGGCCACAGATCGACTTCGCGCATCGAGTACGCCCAGCTGCCGAGCACCGGACCGAGCGCCACGCCGAGATTGGTCGAGGCCGACAACCAACCCAGCGCGCGCGCGCGCTGCTCGGGCTCGACGGAGTCGGCGACATAGGCCTGGATCACGCCGACGGTGCCGCCGCCGGCTCCCTGCACGACGCGCGACAGCACCAGCAGCCACAGCGAGTCGGCGAACCCGAACACGAGGTAGGCGGTCGCCGACGCGCCGAGCGCGATCAGCAGCGCCGGCCGCCGGCCCAGACGGTCCGAGAAGCGACCCCACAGCGGCGCACTGAGCAGCTGCGCGACCGTGTACGACGACACGACGATGCCCGAGAGCAGGCCGACCTCGAGCGTGGCGCCGAAGACCGTGACCCCGTCGGCCGCGAGCCGCTTCACGTAGAACGGCAGCAGCGGCACGATCATGAGCAGCCCGACCATGTCGAGGAACGCCGTGCCCATGAGCACGAGCAGCTTGCCCGGGATGCGGCGCACCTCGCGCGCGAGCAGCCACAGCAGTCCTGTGCCGATGACGCCGATCACCACGCGGACCGGTGCCGTCTCGAACGACTCGGCGATGTCGAAGGCGAGCATGGCGGATGGGGCGCGCAGGCAGCGGCGGCCCAGGCGAGTCACGCTGCTGCCGACGTTCGCGGCTGCGACCGGGCGCGCGGACCCGCGCACGGGCCGATGGCTTCTCGGGCCGCGCAGCGGCGCCAGCTGCGCGCTTCACCGGTCGGTGGAGACGCCGCGTTGCGGCGTCGGGAGGCTACTTCCCGCTCTCCGGCATCGGTTCGCCGGTCTGCGAGTCGGTGCCACCGCGGACCACCTTGTGGTCGGAGGCCTTGTCGAACCAGGTGCCCGTGTAGAAGTCGAGCGGCGTGACATTCGAGCCGTTCGGGGCGATCTCGGCCAAGCCGTAGAACGGGCATCCGAACAGGTCGACGATGTGGATCACGCAGTAGATCGTGTGCTCGAACGTGTGGTAGAGAAACGTGAACGGGAACGAGATCACCTCGGTGACCGAGCCCGATTCGAGGCCGTTGCGCACGCTCTTGGCGCTGGCGAACCCGTCCGTCGCGCCGCCGTAGATGGCGACCGCGGGGGTCAGTGCGCCGATGACGACGTCCTTGCCGGCGCGGCGAAGCGTGCCACAGGACGTCAGCGCAACCGTCGAAAGGGCAGAGACGGCGATCAGGGCTTTGCGAGCGTTCATGGGAGGGGTCGTCGATCGAATCGAAGAGGGCGTAGGAGACCCAAGATGCAAGCGAACCACCGCGGCACCGACAAGCTTCAGTTGGTGAAAACAACGCGGTCGCAGCGGCACGCCCGCAGCGACGCAGCGGCGGGTGCGAAGCCCGGCGAGCGGCGGCGACCGGGCCGAGACCGGCGCCAGCAGCCCGGCTCGATCGCGGCGGCCGGGGCCGGACCACGTTCGGCATCTCCGTCCTAACTCGAATATGACAGCTGCCTTGCGTCTACCGTGGCGCCGACCGGGCGGGTTCAGTTCACGCGCTTGTGCCGCACGATCTCGCCCTCGTGCAGGAAGATCACGTCCTCGGCGATGTTGGTCGCCAGGTCGGCGATGCGCTCGATCTGGCGCGACACCGACAACAACAGCACACACTGCTCGATCTGGTCGGGTTGCGCGCGCATGCGCTCCTGCAGCACCTCGAAGATGCCGCGGTGTGCCGCGTCGACGACGTCGTCGTCGATCAACACCTGCTGCGCCAGCGCCACGTCGGCGTGCACGAGGCACTCCAACGCCTTGCGTGTCATGCCTCGTGCGGCCTGCACCATGTGCGGGAATTGCGCCGGGATGTCCACGGCGGGCAGCGCACAGAGCTGCAACGCCCGCGCCGCGATGCTCTCGGCCGAGTCCCCCATGCGTTCCAGATCGTTGTCGACCTTGAGCACGGTGATCACGAATCGCAGGTCGCCGGCGACGGGCTGATGCAACGCGAGCGTCTTCAGGCACTCCTCTTCGATGCGCACCTCGAGCACATCGATGTCGGGCTCGCCTTCCAGCACCTTGCGGGCGCGCTCGGCGTCGCGATCGAACAGGGCGACGGTGGCATGGCGCACGGCCAGTTCGACGCGGCCGCCGAGGTCCAGCAGGCGCTTGCGCAGGAGATCGAGATCGCGATGCAGGTGCTTCATGGTCGGTGCGCCGAATGTACCGCGCGGTGCCGGAGCAGGGCGCGTCCCAGAGGTTAGGCGATTCGATGAAGGCTGCATCAAGGGCCGACCAAGGTGCGCCACACCGCGCCGCACGGCCGCTGCGGCCCGCCGGGGCGGCAACCCTCACCATGTCTTCGCCACTTCTTCACGTTCGTTCCTAGCTTGGCAGCACCCGCGGAAGTGCTCGGCACGGCCCGCAACCAACTCCGAACGACCGATCATGAAGACCACCCTCCTTCCACTCGCGCTGGCCGTCGGCGCTCCCCTCATCTCCTCCTTCGTCTGCGCCCAGGACAAGCAAGACGGTCAAGCCGCGATGAAGGTCGACTCGGAGCTGCCGGTCTACGCGCCGACGAGCGGCATCGCGGGCGCGATGAAGAGCGTCGGCTCGGACACCATGCTCAACGAGATGACGCGCTGGGCCGAGAGCTTCCGCAAGATGTACCCCGGCGTCCAGATCGAGATCGAGGGCAAGGGCTCCGGCACCGCACCCGCGGCCCTGATCGCTGGCACCGCACACTTCGGACCCATGAGCAGGGCCATGAAGAGCGCCGAGATCGACGACTTCGAGAAGACCTTCGGCTACAAGCCGACCGTGCTCGCGACGAGCATCGACATGCTCGCGGTCTACGTGCACAAGGACAACCCGCTCGCCTCGCTGACGCTGCAACAGGTCGACGCGATCTTCAGCAAGACGCGCAAGGGCGGCGCGGACAAGGCGCTCGAGACCTGGGGCGACCTCGGCCTCACGGGCGAATGGGCCAACAAGCCGATCAGTCTCTACGGCCGCAACTCGGCGTCGGGCACGTACGGCTACTTCAAGGAGCACGCGCTGTTCAAGGGTGACTACAAGGACACCGTCAAGGAACAGCCCGGCAGCTCGGCGGTCGTGCAAGGCGTCGCGAGCGACAAGTACGCGATGGGTTACTCGGGCATCGGCTACAAGACCGCGGACGTGCGTGCGGTCCCGCTCGCCCTCGACGCCAAGCAGAAGGCGATCGAGGCCGTGCCCGACCACGCCTACGACGGCACGTACCCGTTGGCCCGCTTCCTCTGGATCTACGTCAACAAGAAGCCCGGCACGGAACTCGATCCGCTCCGCCGCGAGTTCCTGCGTTTCGTGCTCAGCAAGCAGGGCCAGATGGACGTCGCGCAGGAAGGCTACTACCCGCTCACGGGCAAGCTCGCCAAGCGCGAACTCGCGAAGGTCGGCGTCGCCTCGGACGGCTGATACCCGCCAGAGGCACCGGGACTGCCCAGGCTCCCGAGTCCGATGTCCAAGCCCAGCTTCACCGGCTTCCAACGCCAACGTACGAGTTCCCGCCTGGTCCGCTTCGGCGACCTTGCGGCGCGCGCGTGCATCACGTTCGGGGGCATGGCGACGATCGCCGCGGTGACGCTGGTCTGTGGCTTCCTCGTCTGGGTCGCGATGCCGCTGCTGTCCGGCGCGGACCTCGAACCGACGCCGGCCGTCGAGACCGAGCCGCCGACGGCCGAGGCGCGCATCGCGCACCAGGAACTCGATCCCTACCAGCAGCTCGTCTGGCAGCTGCGCAGCGACGGCAACGTGCTGGCCATGGCCCTGGCCGACGGCAGGCTCGTCGCCGACGCGCGCGCGTACGACGCGAAGACCCAGAAGCTGCTGGCCGTGCACGACGGCCGGATCGCGTTCACGGGCCCGGACCGCAAGGTCGAGCTCGCCGACGTCGTCATCGGCGTCGCCGACGTGGCCGCCGGCGACGTGCCCGCGCCGCTGCGGGAGCTGGCCATGGGCAAGGGTGCACGCGACGGCAGCTCGTGGGTCGAGCGCACTCCGGCCGGCTTCCGGCGCCACTCGCTGCGCATCAAGCACGGCGAACCGATGCAGGTCGCGCCCGAGCCCGTGCTGCGGCTCGACTTCGCCGAGACGAACCAGGGGGAACGCATCGCGGCGATCACCGAGAACGGCCAGCTGCTCGTGCGCGCGATCTCACAACGCACGAACCAGATGACCGACGAGGTCGTGACCACCGTCGTCGGCGGCGACATCGCGCTCTCCGCGCTGGGCATCGGCAATTCCGAACCCGACCACCTGCTGCTCGCCGGTGCGGGCGACAACGTCTACCTGCTCTGGAACGACGGTCGGTTCGCGCGCATCGACGCTCGCGACTGCGAGGCGCTGTCCCTCGCCGAGACGCTCGATCTCGTGCAGGAACCCGAGGTCCGCATCACCGCTCTCGACTTCCTCGTCGGCAGGAACACCCTGCTCGTCGGTGACGACAACGGCCGCGTGCGGTCGTTCTTCCGCACCAAGCCGCCGAACGCCACCGGCAGGGACGGCGCGCAGCTGGTCGCCGCGCACGAGTTCCCGGGACCCGGTGTCGCGGTGCGCGACATCGCGGCCTCGAGCCGCAGCCGCGTGTTCGTGTGCGGCTACGCCGACAACTCGCTGCGCGTGTTCCACGCCACGAGCGAACGACTCGTCGCGAGCGCGAGCCTGCCCGAGACCGAGGGGCTGGTCGCCGTGTCCATGGCTCCGAAGGAGGATGGACTGCTGGCCACGACCACGGTCGCCCTGCATCACTTCACGTTCGACCCGGGCCACCCGGAGGTGACGCTGGCCGCCGTGGCGAGCCCGGTCTGGTACGAGGGCTACGCCAAGCCGGTGCACGCGTGGCAGTCGACGAGCGGCACCGACGACGTCGAACCCAAGTTCGGTCTGTGGCCGCTCGTGTTCGGCACGCTCAAGGCCACGCTCTACTGCATGCTGTTCGGCGTGCCGCTGGCGCTGCTCGCGGCGATCTACACGAGCGAGTTCCTGCACCCGCGGCGCCGCGCTCGCATCAAGCCCGTCGTCGAGCTGATGGCCAGCCTGCCGAGCGTCGTGCTCGGCTTCCTCGCCGCGCTCGTCTTCGCCCCGTGGGTGGAAGACAACCTCCTGACGCTGCTGGCCTGCTTCGCGACCGTGCCGTTCACCTGGCTGTTGCTGGCGCAGGCCACGCAGGCGCTGCCGCAGAGCCGGCGGCTCGGCGCAGAACGCATGCGCCTGGCCGGCATCGCGCTGACCGTTCCGATCGGCATCGGTCTCGGGTGGCTGACCGGCCGCTTCGCCGAGAGCGTGCTGTTCGGCGGCGACTTCCAGCTCTGGCTCACGCGCGGTCACGACGGTGCCGCGAAGCCGGCGTCCGACTCCGCGTTCGGCGGCTGGTTCGTCGCCACGCTGCCGGTGGTCTCGCTGCTTGCCGCCGCATGCGTCGGCCGGACCCGGCTCTTCGCCGACCGCGCGACCGGCGGCGTCTCGAGGCTGCTGCTCGGCACCGGCGCCGCGCTGCTGTTCGCCGCGCTCGTCGCCGGCACGCTCACGCTGTCCGGGTTCGACCTGCGCGGCTCCCTCGTCTCCACCTACGTGCAGCGCAACGCGCTCGTCGTCGGCTTCGTCATGGGCTTCGCCGTGATCCCGATCATCTACACGATCACTGAGGACGCGCTGTCCGCGGTGCCGGAACACCTGCGCGCCGCGTCGCTCGGTGCCGGCGCCACGCCATGGCAGACCGCCGTGCGCATCATCCTGCCGACGGCCATGAGCGGCGTGTTCAGCGCCGTGATGGTGGGACTCGGTCGCGCGGTCGGCGAGACCATGATCGTGCTCATGGCCGCCGGCAACACGGCCCTGCTCGACATCAACCCGTTCAACGGCTTCCGCACGCTGTCGGCGAACCTCGCGGTCGAGCTGCCCGAGGCCGTGCGCGACAGCTCCCACTACCGGGTGCTCTACCTCGCGGCGCTCGTGTTGTTCGCGATGACCTTCGTGCTCAACACGTTCGCCGAGGTCGTGCGCCAGCGCTTCCGCCGCCGGGCCTGGCAACTATGAACGCCGCCTCCACTGCCCGCGCGCCGGCGGCACCCACGACGAGTCCGCTGCGGCGCCTGTCGCCGCCGGGCCAGTCGAAGCTCGCTCGTGGCGAAGGCCAGCTCTGGCTCTGCGGCGGCGCCCTGGTGCTGTGCCTGCTCATGATCGCGGGCCTGTTGCTGCTCGTCTTCGGCGAAGGCACCGCGACGTTCTGGCCGCAGCCCCTCGTCGAAGTGCACACGCTCGACGGCCAGCGCCATCTCGGTGAACCGACACGCAAGAGCCGCTTCAAGCCGGGCGCGGAGACCCTCGACGCGCTGCCGGCCGAGGTGCGCGAAGCCGCGACGAAGCGCCTCGTGCAGCTCGGCGGCACGTCGTCGCGATCGCTGCTGCGCACCGGCAACTTCGAACTCAGCGGGGAGCACTTCACCTGGGTGCCCGACTACCTGGTCGCCACGCGCACGCGCCCGGAGTGGGCCATGGTCGTCGAGCGCGAGACCTGGGGCCGCTTCTACGGCTACCCGGTCGCATACCGCATCGACGGCAAGGACGTCGCGACGACCCCCGCCGCCATCGTCGACGAACTGGCGCGCCAGCACGACGCGGTGCGCGACCGCTTCCGCGAGGAGAAGGCGCTGCGCAGCGAGGGACTCGCGCGACTCAGCGAACGACAGGAGGACGCGCGCCTGGCGGCCAAGAAGGCGATGCTGCAGAGCGGTGAGGACAGCCCGCATCATCGCGACGCCAAGGCGGCCTATGAACGCGTGCGATCCGAGTGCGAGAAGCGCGGGCAGGCGCTGGGCGCCAGGATCGAGGCGCTCGGCCGCGAGAACGCGCGACACGCGCTCGTGGTGCGCACGATCGACGACAAGGAGACGAGCATCCCGGTCGCCGACATCGTTCGTGCGTACACGCCGAACCGGCTCGATCTCGGCGAAGAGATCTCGCTCTACCTGTCGCGCTGGCGCGAGTTCCTGACCGACGAACCGCGCAACTCGGGCGAAGGCGGCGTCTGGCCAGCGATCTTCGGCACGGTGCTCATGACGCTGCTGATGTCGCTCGGAGTGGTGCCGTTCGGCGTGCTGGCCGCGCTCTACCTGCGCGAGTATGCGCGCGCCGGCCTCGTCATCAGCGCCGTGCGCATCGCCGTCAACAACCTGGCCGGCGTGCCGAGCATCGTCTTCGGCGTGTTCGGCCTCGGCTTCTTCTGCTACGTGGTCGGTGGTTCGATCGACTCCGTCTTCTACCCGGAGCGCCTGCCGAGCCCGACCTTCGGCAAGGGCGCGATCGTCTGGGCGTCGCTCACGCTCGCGCTGCTGACGTTGCCGGTGGTCATCGTCTCGACCGAAGAAGCCCTCGCCGCCGTGCCCGGTTCGATGCGCGAGGGCAGCTACGCGTGCGGCGCCAGCAAGTGGCAGACGATCCGCCGCATCGTGCTGCCGCGCGCGATGCCCGGCATCATGACGGGCTTGATCCTCGCCATGGCGCGCGGCGCGGGCGAGGTCGCCCCGCTGATGCTGGTCGGCGCCGCCAAGCTCGCCCCGGCGCTGCCACTCGACGGCGAGGCGCCCTACCTGCACCCGTCGCGCAGCTTCATGCACCTCGGCTACCACATCTACGACCTCGGCTTCCAGAGCCCCAACAGCGAGGCCGCGAAGCCGATGGTGTTCACGACCACGCTGCTGCTGATCGCGGTCATCACGCTGCTCAACCTGTTGGCGATCTGGCTGCGCAGCCGCATGCGCGCCCGCTTCGTCGGCGCGCAATTCTGACGTGCAACCATGGCGGAACCCTCGATACCCCCTCCCCGATCAGCCAACGAGCGGCAACCGCGCCCGATGCCGAGGTTGTTGCGCCCGGCTCCGATCCTCGCCCACGGCGTGGCCACGCGCACCGCCGACACAACCATGCAGCAACCGTCCCCCCAGGTCTCCGGCTTGATCGACGCCATCAACCGCGGCGACCGGGTCGAGTCGCGCATCCACTCCTCCCTCGCGGCGGAGGACCCGGTCGTCGGCATCGAGAACTTCAGCCTGTTCTACGGCGCCAGCAAGGCGCTGCACGACATCACGATCGGCATCCCGCGCGGCAAGGTCACGGCGTTGATCGGGCCTTCGGGCTGCGGCAAGTCGACGCTGCTGCGGTCCGTCAACCGCCTCAACGACCTCATCGACAACGTCACGATCGCCGGCGACATGAAGCTCAACGGCGACACGATCTACGGCCCGCGCGTCGACGTCATCGAGCTCCGGAAGCGCATGGGCATGGTGTTCCAGAAGTCGAACCCGTTCCCGATGAGCATCTACGAGAACGTGATCTACCCGCTGCGCATCGACGGCGTGCGCGACCGGCGCCTGCTCGACGAGGTGTGCGAGAAGAGTCTGCGCGGCGCGGCGCTGTGGGACGAGGCCAAGGACCGCCTGCACAGCTCGGCGCTGAGACTCTCGGGTGGCCAGCAGCAGCGATTGTGCATCGCGCGCGCGATCGCGGCGGAGCCCGAGGTGCTGCTCATGGACGAACCGTGTTCGGCGCTCGATCCGATCGCGACGGGCAAGATCGAGGACCTGATCTGGGAGCTCAAGGGGCAGTACTCGGTGCTCATCGTCACGCACAACATGCACCAGGCGGCGCGCTGCAGCGACTACACGGCGTTCCTGTACCTGGGGCGGCTCGTCGAGTGCGGGCCGACGAGCGACATCTTCACGAAGCCGCTCGTGCGCGAGACCGAGGACTACGTGTCGGGGCGGTTCGGGTAGTTCGGGGGAGCCTCGAGCGACGGCTCGAGTTACTCAACGTATTGAGCAAGATTACTCAATATGGCGAGCAAACCAGATGCCGGCTACCGCCGATCGCAGGTCGACGTTCTCGCCTCGCGCCTCGCCGAACCCCGCCGCTTCATACATCACCAGCTGCTCGTCGGCGGGGATGGCATCGCCGTCGAGCAGTTCTCGCTCGAGCCGATCGCTGCCTGGGCCCGGGACTGAGGGTGCAGCGCGGCCGGCAGAGATCGCCTCACGCAGCGGTGGCGGTGCCCCTCGACGCGAAGCCGCCCGAGAACACGCCGAACACGAAGCTCGGCAGCAGGTGCAGCAACAGCCGCTGCATCGACGTGGCGAGGTGCCAGCTGAGGTTCGCCGACGTCAGCAGGTAGACGGCGCAGTAGCCACCCAGCATCACGCCGACGACCGCGATCGGCAGCCAGATCCGGCCGGCGCGGCAGAGTACGAACCACACCAACACGCCGATGCCCATGACGGGGCCCAGTGACCACGTCTCGCGAACCAGCGCCTGCACGATCTCGGCGTAGCGGCTCGGGTCGACGATGCGGTCCGACAACCGGCCGCTGCCCACCTGCGCCACGAGGTCGTTGGTCGGCGCCAGACGGAGCTTGAACCACAACAGGGCGAAGACGGCCGGTGTGGCGCCGATCGCGAGTGCTGCGAGTTCTCTCGCGCCGGATCCCGCGTCGCGACGCAGCACAGCGAAGAGCCGGACCGCCGGCAAGGCGACCAGGAACAGCAGCCCTTCGTTCTTGGTCCACGCCGCGAGCCCCATCGCGAAGCCGGCCAGGCTCACCAGGCGCAGATCGCGGCGCGCGAAGTGATCGTGCAGCGCGAGCAGGGCCACGCTGGCGAGGAAGAAGAACGCCAACGGCACGTCCGCGTTCTGGCTCGGGCCCGCCGCGACGAACGCTGGGAAGCCGAGCATGGCCGCGGCCGCGAGGCACCCGGTGCGATCGTCGCGCAGCCGGCGAAGACTCGCCCACAGCAGGCCCGCGATGCCGAACGTGAACCCGAACGCGGCGGCCGCCGGCACGAGCGTCGACGCCTCGCCGAGACTCTCCCATGTGCGCGCCACGAAGCCCGGCAGCAGCAGCGGGTAGTCGGGGTGGGTCACGGCGATCTCGGGCGCGAACGCTTGCCGCCAGGTCGCGCCACTGTCGAACAGGAGACGGGCCCGCAGGTTCCAGATGCCGAGTGCGTCGGCGACGCCGTGGGGGTCGCGCAGCGTCGCGAGCACGAACGAGCCCATCGCGCAACCGGCGGCGACGAGCACCAGCACGTTCATGCCCCATGCACGCGGCCGGCGTTCGACGACGACCTGCGTGCCAGGCCCGATGCGCACGAGCCAGCTGGTGACGACGAGCCCGACGAGCAGCACGACTTCGCTCGGCAGGATCCATGCGCCGCCATTGCCATCCGCGACGATCAGGTTGGCGAAGTACAACAGCGACACCAGGCCCATCCCCATTCCGACTGCCAACACGGCCCGCACGGGTCGCCCGACGACGAGCAGGTCCGCGGGCCAGACCAATCGCACGAGGTACCAGCCGATCACCAGGCAGAGCGCCGTGCTCACGAGTCCCAAGGCGATCACCTGCCTGCGCGGAACAGCACCGCGCCGCCGCCGAAGTCGTGCACGACGGTCAGCCCTTCGCGTGCCGCCTGGCTCGTGTAGTCGTAGCCCTCGGTGAAGTCGCCCACCACGAAGTCCGTCGAGCCCTTCTCGCGGACCAGGTGCGGAGCGAGCACGAAGCGCTCGAGCCCGAGCTCGAGCCCGCGCGCGAGGCCCTTCCACCAATCGACGAGGAACGCGCGCACCTCGGCCACGTCGCGGCTCTTCGCATCGGGATCCTCGGCGAGGTAGCCCTCGGCGATCTGCTTCACGTACGCCGCATCGACGCCGGGCTGCGGCTCGATGGCGGCGCCGGCCAGATGCGCGCGCACGGCCACGGCATACACATCGAACAGCCCCTGCTCGGCCGCACCGAGCTCGCGCTCCTCGCCGATGCAGCGCACCGAAGCCCCCGCGGGCAGGTCCGCGCGCAGGCGAGCGAACTTGCGCAGGTACAGCGACGCGGCGTCGTTGCCGATCGTGGTTGCGTCGAACGCGGCGGCATCGCGGTAGAAGTCGATCGCGCATGTTGTCGCCGCGATGAGCAGCAACAGGTTCGCAGCGGTCGGGAAGCGCAACGGCACGGGGATGCTCGGGGGTCGGCGTAGCGGGCCTGCACGCTACGCGGAAGCGCTGGCCCTGCAAGTCAGCGTCATGACGGCCATGCGGTGCGAGCCCACGGTGCCCATCGCTCGGTGACGTTCTCTTGGCGAGGCGACCACGGCCCGAACGCCGGGTCGGGGTGGAGTTTGCGGGTGTTGCTGATGTCGCGCCGTTCTCGCCGTTCTTCTTCCCCCCTTGCGGAAGCGGAACGCCGAGGGACACTCACCCTCGTTCCGTTCCGATGGGTCAGTCGAAGGAGGACTTGCCATGCGTCACGCGTCCGCGATCGCCGTAACTCTCTCTCTCTCTCTCTGTAGTTGGACCCGTTGGAGGACTGGCGCGCGCCCAAGCTGTGGGCAGTTGGTTGCCGGTGGTGCAGTTCCCCACGAACTACGCAGGCTGTTCTGGCTCCACCGAGGCTCTGTATGCGATCCACGCTCACCTCATCCCGGTCGGCTCCAACCGCGGCAAGGTCTTGATCTGGGGCAAGGGCTTGAGCTTCCTTTGTTGGTTTCCCTACTTGGCCACCACCCCTGGCGACTACGACCAACAGTTCGCGATCGTGGATGCTGACGCAAGCCCGGTGACGGTGGTGTACGGGTACTGGCGAATCCCGGCCGTCTCTGCACCACCGATCTACAACGGCACGACTACGGTCGGTGGATACACCGTCAGCAACGGCATGCAAGGCTTGTTCTGCTCTGGCCACTGCTGGCTCCCGGATGGCCGGCTGTTCATCGTCGGCGGCGACGACTGGAGCGCGCACATCACGCACCCGTATGCGGACTTCACGGGCTCGCGGATGGTCGCGATCTACGATCCGATGCCTGGTGCGACGGGGTCATGGTCAACTGTGCAGCAGCTGACTCCGACAGTGCCGTTCCTCCTAGACCTCAAACAAGCGAACGCGGAGTGCATCGCGGCGGCCCCGCCGCCCGGCCGACCCCGTCAAAAGATTGACGGACCGCCTCCACCTGCCGCATCGCGGCATCGTCTCGATCGAGTTGCGCATGTTGTTGAAGCGTT
>DASUFY010000178.1:0-20046 GCA_036274315.1 Planctomycetota bacterium
CCTCGAGCTGCGCGGCGGCACGCACCTGCTGTTGTTCCCGACCCGGAAGCGACGCGCCGGCCGCGCGGCGCCGTTCGACCTGATGGCGGACGACCTCGATGCTTCGCGCGCCAGGGCCGTGGAGCACGACCTGGCGCCGTCCGCGATCGAAGACGACGAGCGCAGCGGACACAGGTTCTTCACCGTCAGGGATCCCGACGGCCATCGACTCACCGTGTACTCGAGCCACACCGAGAGGCGGCGTGTCTGAGGCGGGAGCGTCGCACGGCTGCGTCGTGCCGTCGCGAACAGCGACGGCAGTCCGCTTCCGCCTCACAGGGCGCCGACCCTGCCCTTGAGACCGTTGCTGGCTCGCGAGTTCAGGTTGAACAGCGGTGCGCCGAAGAGCGTGACCGCCTGCGCGTTGACCTCGAACCCGATGAAGCCGGCCGGGATCGACGGCAGCGGGGTCCAGTTGATGCTGCTCGGGGCCGGCGACGGCAGCACGTCGATGTCGATCACGTCCGGGCTCGCCAACTGCGTACAGCTCGGCGGGAAGCCGATGATGCCGAGCGGCACGCCGGGGCGGTTCAGGCCGAGCACACGCAGGTGGAGGAACGCGTTCGCGGGGATGTTCGTCGTCGTGACGTTCCACGCGCCACCCTGAGCCGGACGGTTGGCGCAGACCAGCCCCAGCCCCGGGTTGTCCACGGCGAACGTGTGGATCAGCGGCGTGGCCGAGATGTCCGTCGGGCCGGGATCGAGGCTGACCGCGGCCGGCGAGAAGCCGACGAGCCAGGGTCGCACGTTGGTCGTGGCGAGCGCGCCCCAGGTGATGGAGAAGCTGCCGTTGACCGTGTTGATCCGGAACTGGACCGTGTTGGCGCCGGTCGTGCCGAAGCCGTAGACGCCGTTGTAGGTGATCTGGGCCACGCCGCTGCCGGCGTTCTGCTCGTAGAACACCTGACCACTGCCCGGCGCGGCCGGGTTCAGGTCGGTCCACGACGAGGTGTAGCTGCACGGGCCACCCAGGAAGATCGACGGCGTCGGGACGAATCCCGGCGTGCCACCAGGTCCGTTGAAGATCTGGCAGTTCGAACTGACCTGCAGACCGAGCGTGCCCGCGGCGACGACCTGGTCGTCGGCGAGCACCAGCGCGGCGGCGGCGCCGACCGAACCGATCGGCTGCAGCGCGGCGGCGACCGTCGTCACGTCGTACGATGGCGCCGCCAGCGTGCCCGTGTTGATGGCGCTGAGCCTGCGTCCGCTCAGGTCCATCCCGGTCGCCGTCAGCACCTCGTAGAACGACGTGAACTCCTTCACGCAGCCGTTGCCCTGCGCAACGCAGGTCGCGACCGGCGGGCAGACACCGCCCAGGTTGTAGGAGATGGAAGTGTTGACCACACGCGGTGAGAAGACCGGTGCGGTGAACGGACTGTTCGTCGCGCAACACGCGGCCAGCGTCAGGTCGGCGGTCGAGTAGACCTGGAACGCCGCGCTGCCGTTCGTGTACGCATGCGCGAAGTTGCCCGCGATCGCGACACCGACGCGGCAGCCCGGGCCGAGCTGCAGCGGCGGGCTCACGGAGAAGTGCGTCGGCGTACCGGCCGGCAGCGTCGACGCGGCAGCGCCGGTCGCGACCGGCAGGCCCCAGAACCCGATCGGGTCGGTGGTGTTCGGAGCGGAGAGCATCTGCAGGTACAGGTTGAAGTTCGCGGCGGCACCGCCCGCACCACCGACGTTGAGGGCGATGTCGGGAATGGTGAGCCCGCTCGACGCCAGGCACTCGAGCTCGAAGTAGACGGCGCCGCCGGAGCTGCCGCCGTTGTCGTTGGCGAAGGTGGTCGTCAACGGGCTGCCGCCGAGCGTGCCGGGGCACGAGGTCAGTGTCATGATGTTCGTCATCTGGCTGACCTGCGCATTGGCGAGCGCATCCGCGTCCGTCGGCAGGTGCCGCAGGCCGGTGCCGATGCTCGGGAACATCAGCGCGCTCGTCAGGTTGAGGTGCGCGCCGCTGACCGTCGGGATCGCCGCTCCCGGGAAGGGTCGCGGTGCCGTGACGTCGATGCTCAGGTCGACACCGGCCTCGGCGACGAAGCTCGTGTTGGCCGAGCTGAGTCCGAGCGCGTGACCGATCTCGTGCAGGCAGACCGAGAACAGGTCCGTGCGGCCCGACGCGGAACCGGTGCCCCCGGTGTACGTGCGGCCCGTGTTCATGAGGCCACCGCCGAGATTGGCGGAAGCCAGCGTCGGTCCCGTCGTGAACTCGGTGTTGGCGCACGGTGTCGGGTCGAGGAACCACGAACTCGTACCGTCGTTGTCGAACGTGATCGTGCCCGCGGTCTCGCGATTCGGCGAGCCGCCCTGCGACACCAGCGAGTGCAGACCCAGCGTGCTGCCGGACAGCGGCCCCCACTGGTAGGTGATGGTCACCGTGTACGGAGAGGTCACCAACGTGCCCTCCCACCAGTCGGCGGCCGCGTTGAAGATGGCAGTCAGGTTGCCGCCGCCCGCCACGGTCGCGGGTGGCGCGCCGGCACCGAGCACGCGGACGATGTTCACCTGCGCGCGAGCCTGTGATGGAGCGAGGGCCAGTGCCAGCACGCCGGCGAGGCCGACTCCGAGTCTGTGCATCGAGGTTGCCATGGCTAGCGTGCCTCCAACACGTCGGCGAGTTGCACGACGGGGCGCTGGACCGGCTTGCCGTTCGCGTCGAGCACGAGCGTCACGGTCGACAGCAGACCGGGCTTGCTGCCGTCCCAGGTCATGGTGTTGCCGCCGTGCTCGTTGGCAACGGACTCACGCAGCACACCGAGGAAGCGCGGCGCCCACCGCTCGCGCAGCTCCTGCGGCCACCCGATGCCCTGCAGATGATCGCGCCAGCTCTGCAGCGCGATGTCCTGAGGATCCTGCATGGGCGGCGGCGAGGCGGGCGCCGGGATCGGGGCCGCCGACACGGCGACCAGCGACAACGTGAGGAACAGGCGTTCGACGAGACGGAGCGAGGACGATTGCAAGGCCATGGTGAGCAGACTCCTTTCCTGGATCTCCACGGGCGCGGACGGGCCGGGTGGGGGTTTGGGGTCGATCGACGACCTTGGACGCGGGGCGTGCGCGGGGGGGTTCCGTCAGCACCGGGACATTCCCGTAGGCGAGCCCGGCGTCCGGGCTCAAGGAAGGGTCAAGAACGACGCTGCGGCGCCGACGCGCAGCCAGGAGCCACCCGGAGCCTGCGAGCCGTCACCTCGCCTTGGTCACCGCGGCATAGATCGCGCCGGGATCCCCGCGATAGAGCGCGACCTCGCCGCCGGTGAGATTGCGCAGGAACGGAGCGAGGTCGGCGTAGCGGAACCGGTCGCCCATGTAGTACGTGTCGAACGCGAGGCGCCGTTCCTCGGGCGTCAGGCTCTCGATCACGGCCCGCATGTCGTCGGCGAGCACCGCGGCCGCGCGTTCGACCGCGTCCTGCGGTCCGACGATGCCCTCCGGGTCGTCCGGGAACGCGAGCACCGACAACCGCACCTGGCCGCCGGGCTGCACCACCGACCAGGCGCTGGCGACGTTGGCGGCGATGACCGGCCGCGGACAGTGGATGAAGACGGCGCAGGCGAGCACGAGCCCGTAGCTGCGATCGCGTGCCGCGGCCGGCACACCGAGGCCCTCGCCGAGGAAGAACCGCACGCCGGCGAGGCCCGCGGCGCGCCGGTGCGCCGCCTCGAGCATTCCCGGTGCGATGTCGAAACCCGTGTAGGACCGCGCGGCGGCGCGGAGCAGGCGCACGAGCCGGCCCGAACCACAGCCGATCTCGAGCACGTCGACCGTGCGCAGCCACGCGAGGTCGAGTCCGGCGAGGAACAGCTCGACCTCGGTCGCGGCGTGTTTCTCCCAGGCTGCCTCGTCGTTCCACCCGGGGTGCGATGCGACGAACAAGTCGCGCGACGACAGCGCCGCGCGCGCAGTCCAGTCGGCCCGCAGCTGGGCAGCCCATTCGACGAGGGAGCGTTCGGAGTCCATTCGGCATCGAGGCCGCCGCGGCCTCACTTCTTCACTGGCGACTTCGCCTCCATCGCCGCGAGCAGCTTCTCGATCGCGTCCTCGGCATCCTGGTCGCGCAGATTCTTGAAGCGGATCACGCCCTCGGCGTCGATGACGTAGGTCGTCGGCCAGCCGCTGACGTTCCACGCCGTCGCGATCGGACCGCTCGTGCTGCCGCCATCGAAGAAGTGGCGCCACGAGATCTTCTCTCCGGCGAGCTTCTTCTTGAGCTCGTCGAGGTCCTTGTCGCTGTTGACGCCGATCAGGGCGAAGGGCTTGTCACTGAGCTTCTCCACGAGCGACCGCTCGTGCGGGATCATGGCCCGGCAAGGGCCTCACCAGAATCCCCAGAAGTCGAGGAACAGCACCTTGCCGCGATAGTCCGACAGCTTGAAGGCGACCCCGTCCGTGTCCGTGCCTTCGATCTCGGGGGCCACCATGCCGACCGCGAGGTTGCGCAGTTCGAACAGGTCGCCCTTGGCCTGCTCGCCGAGCGTCTTGCGGTACGCCTTCAGGTCGCCGTACTTGGCGATCACCTGCTCGAGCAGCGCCGCACCCTCCTGCCGCAGCGCCTCCGGGTCGGCAGCCTTCATGCGCGCCACCTCCTGCTCGCCGCGCGACTGCGTGAGCCATTCGACGAGGTCCTTGCCCGCACCGCGCTGGAGCCGCTCCGCGAGACCGGCCTCGCTGTCGATCTGCTTCGCGAGCACGTAGCACGCCCAACCCTGCGCCTCCGCGTGCGGGCTCTTCTGCATCACGGTTCGCAGGAACGCGGCTCCCTTCGGCACCGAGTTGTACTGCATGGCCTTGCAGGTGTCGGCCAGCTTCGGGTTGTCGATCTGGTTGCCGAGCAGCACGTCGAACAGCTCCGCGAGCCCCTTCACCTGGCCGCTCGAGATCGGCAGCAGCCAGTTCGTGGCCTCGACGGCGACCGGGTCGGCCGGCCACTTCTGCACGATCTCGACGATGCGCGGCGCGAACGTCTCGCCCTGCGGATAGTGCGAGAACGTCTTCTGGCGCTCCTCGTCGGTCTTGGCCGCGGCGTAGATCGCCTCGAAGTCCTTCATGGCCTTGTCGTAGTCCTTCTTGACGGCGGCGAACGCGTCGGTCGCCGAAGGTGCGGCGCCAGGGTCCTGGGTGCGTGGTGCCGTGGCGCTGGCCAACAGGGCCACGGCGAGCGTCGCGGTGCGACGGTGGTGTGACATGCGAATCCTCCTGTCGGGGTGACGTCGCAGTGTAGCAGCTCGCGCGTGCCGGGTGGCTCGTCCCCGGCGCGAGGCGACGACTCTGCCGCATCGGCCCTGGGCCGCGGGGCTGCAGTCCCCCCCGACCTTCGGGCCGCCCAGCGCCCGACCAACTGCTTAGCAGGCTGCCTGCGCGCGCGGACTAACTTCGTTGCCCTCGCAGCAACGCAGGAGTTCCATGACACGCAATGCCTTGTTGATCGCCGGCGGACTCGCCGCGATCGGTCTCGTTTCGCCATTGTCGGCCCAGGTGCAACGCCCGGTGCTGGCACCTGGGACCCACAGCAACGCCGTGCCGAAGGCCGGCACCGACTCGATCGTCACGACCGACATGAACCTGCTGACTCCGCAGCAGCTGGTACAGACCCTGCTCGGCAGCGGCGTCACCGCGTCGAACATCGTGTTGCACGGCAGCCCGGTCGCGGCCGGCACCTTCCAAGGCGGGCTGCCGATCATCGGCCTCGACAACGGCATCATGCTGTCGTCCGGGGACATCAACTCGGTACCGGGACCCAACACGAGCGACTGGACGTCGACGTCCAATCTGATGCCGGGCGACATCGATCTCGACGGGCTGACGACATCGACGACGTTCGATGCATCGACGCTCGAGTTCGATTTCGTCTGCGCGACCGGCGGCCAGGTCTCGTTCCAGTACGTGTTCTCGTCCGAGGAGTACAACGAGTGGGTCAACTCGCCGTACAACGACGTGTTCGGGTTCTTCCTGAACGGCGTCAACATCGCCACGCTGCCGGGCGGAACGTCGGTGGCGATCAACAACATCAACTGCGGCAATCCCTACTCGTCGTCGGCTGGCGGCAACTGCGGGCTCTATCACAACAACAGCTGCGCCGACCTGCCCATCGGTGCGTTCCCGTGCAACGGCCCGTTCGACACCGAGATGGACGGGCTGACCGTCGTGCTGACGGCAACCGGCACGCTGCTGCCGGGTACGAATCACATCAAGCTGGCAGTCGCCGACGCCGGCGACGACGTCTACGACTCGAACGTCTTCATCCGCGGTCAGAGCTTCACCTGCGGCGGCAGCGGCGCGTTCTTCGTGGCGCCGACGCCATGCGGCCAGACCTTCCAGGCGCTCGTCGGCGTGCCGCTGACGGTCCAGGTCGCCGCGTCGGCGGCGACCGGGCTGCCGGCCAACGCCGTGACGCTGACCGCGGGCACGCTGCCCGCGGGCCTGACCCACACGCCGTCGCTGCCGCTGTCGCTGGCGGGGCAGAACGTCACCGCGACGACGACGATGACGTGGACGCCGACGGCGGCGCAGGTCGGTCCGCACACGATCGTCTACACGGCGACCGATCAGCTCGGTCAGTTCTCGACCTGCACCCTGACCGTGAACGTGCTGCCGGTCGGTTCGGGCAGCGCCAGCGCGACGGTGGTCGGCATCGGCTGCACGCCGAGCGGCCAGTACGCGGAGCTGCGCAGCGACCCGCCGCTGATCGGCACGACCGTCGACATCGAGGTGCGCCACGCGCTGCCGAACTGGTTCGTACTGCACATGGCGAGCTTCGGCCCGCCGGTGCACATCCCGCTGTGGTCGTGGTGCACCGCCTACGTCGACGTCACGCGGATGTTGACCATGTCGACCGACGTGACCGACGCGCTCGGCCGCTCGACGACGCCGTTCACCATCCCGCCCGACCCCTCCCTGGTCGGGTTCGACTTCACGGCGCAGGGCGTGTTCCTGTTCACGCCGGATCCGATCGGCATCCGGGCCACCGACGGCCTCTACCTGGTGGTCGGCAACTGAGCCGGGGGCTCGAGCCCTGCTTCGGCGCCGCACCGGCGGACCCGGCCGCGCGCGGCGCCAGCTAGCATGCTGCGGTGACCAACCGCCGCCGTGCGCCACGACCTGGCTCGCCCGTGCAGCAGGGCCTGTTCGGCCCGCTCGATCCCGATCCTCGCGATGCGCCGGCCGTGGCGCCGTTCGCGGTCGCCGAGGCGATCCGCGAGCTCGCCGCCGCGCTGCCGGACCGACTGCGGCTCGGCACGTCGTCTTGGACGTTCCCGGGGTGGCGCGGCATCGTCTACGCCGAGGGCACCGCGCAGCGGCTGCTGGCGCGGCACGGCCTCGACGCCTACGCGCGGCATCCGCTGCTGTCGGCGGTCGGCATCGACCGCACGTTCTACGCACCGATCGCCGCGGCCGACTTCGCCGCCTACGCGGCGGCGGTGCCCGAGCGCTTCCGGTTCCTGGTCAAGGCGTGGGCCGAGGTGACGTCGCCGACGACGCGCGAGCAGCAAGGCCACAACCCGCGCTACCTCGACGTCGCCAGCACCACCGAGCTCGTCGTCGCACCGGCGCTGCAAGGACTCGGCTCCCGGCTCGGACCACTCGTCTTCCAGTTCCCACCGCAGGGTGCCGCGGTCACGCGCCGACCCGAGGCCTTCGCCGACGCGTTGCACGCGTTCTTCTCGCGGCTGCCGCGCGGCGTGCACTACGCCGTGGAGCTGCGCGACGAAGCCCTGCTGACCGCACGCTACGTGCAGGCGCTCGCGGCGAGCTCCGCGCGCCACTGCTTCTCCGTGCATCCGCGCATGCCCTCGATCGCACGACAGCGGGAGCTCGTGCCGATCGACGGACCGATCGCGGTGCGGTGGATGCTGCATCGCGGCCTCGACTACGAGCAGGCGAAGGCGCGCTACGAGCCGTTCGACCGCATCGTCGACGCGGACCCGACCAACCGCACCGAGATCGCCGCGCTGTGCGACGCCGCACTGACGCTCGGTGTGCCCGTCACGGTCGTCGTCAACAACAAGGCCGAGGGTTCGGCGCCGCTCAGCGTGCTGGAGCTGGCGCGACAGCTCGTCACTCACGTCAGGTAGACGACCATGCCGAGGTCCTGGGCGACCGCCTGCTCGAGAAACCGGCGCAGCGTCTGCACGTTCTCGATGAGATACCCGAGCGTGTCGTCGTGCTCCGGTGCACGATCCCAGATCTCGGGATAGATCTCCTTGGCCAGCATGTCGGCGGGGTCGAACCGGGCCCGCAGGTCCTCGTCGGTGACGGCTCGAAGCGCGTCGCATGCGCTGCGCGTCTGCTCGCGCGTGAACACGCGAGCCGGACCGTAGCCCACATCGATGTCGCCCACCGCCCGACCGCCGGCGACGAGGAAGTCGAGCGGTGGATCGCCGGCCGATGCCGTGCCGGTCAGCAGGTAGTGGATGCCATGCCATGCCTTGTCGAGATCGGTGCCAGCGCCTTCGGGCGGCCGCAGCTCGAGGCCGCCGGCGGCAGCAGCCTGCCGGCGACGACCGAACAGCAGCGACCACAACGTCGGCTTCTGCCGGGCCGCGCGAGCTTCCTCGAACGGCTCCGGGTCGTCAGGTGCAACCACGCACCAGACCAGCGGCGGATCTCGCAGCACGCGTTCGATGTTCGCGTCACTGAGCGTCGCGAGTCCGAGGCACATGCCCATCGAGCATCACCTCGCGCGCGCGCGACTCGGCGTTCGCGACATCACTTCCCCTTGCTGCGGAACTCGACCTTGAGGGCCCCGGGGCCGTGCCTGGCGATGAGCAGCGCCAGGGCAACGACCGCGAGCAGATGCTCGCATCCCTGGTCCTGGACGAAGAAGGCGCGGAAGCGGTGGTTGGCGAGGCCGTGCCAGACCACCACGACGATCAACAACACGGCCACCGGGCGCGTCATGACCCCCAGCACCATGGCCAGACCGAGCACCATGAGACCGACCGACACGACGTAGAACAGCGTGTCGGGGGACACGGTGGTGGTCGCAGCCATGTCGGCGGTGGTCGTGCCGAGGTGCGGTCCACCCCACACGCCGAAGGTGTCGGAGATGCCGCGCAGCAGGGCGCTGCCGCCGAGCACGATGCGCGCGAAGGTGAGGGAATGGTCCTTGCCGGTCAGTTGCATGGTCGCTCTCGGTTTCCCGCCAGCTGTCTGGCCGCGGCGCAGGGGGTTCAAGCGCTCGCGGTCGCCCCGTCGGCGGAGGGCGGCAGACGTTATCGCGCACCGGGCCCGTTGGCGACGTCTTCCATGCCCGCGCGATCGCCCGACCGGTTCAGCCGCCCGCGCCCACCGCGCGGGCGAGCGCCGCGACGAGGCGCGGCACCTGGCTCGCGGGCGTCGAACACAGCGCGATGCGCACGGCACCACCGTTCTCGACCGTGAGCGGCACGACGAACATGCCCTGCTCGCGCAGCCTCGCCGCGCACTGCTGCGGGTCGGGCGTGAACACCGCGACGAAGAAGCCGCCTTCGTAGCGCGGGTGGGCGAGGCCCGCCGCTGCCGCCTCGCGGTTGAAGACGGCGACGCGTTCGCCGAGCACGGCGATCAGCCGTTCCCTGTCCTTGTCGGCCCTCGCGCGCAGCGCGGGATCCGTGAGCAGCTGCGTGATCGCCAACAGGCCGAGGTGGTTGCAGTTCGACCAGGTGCCGCGGCAGGCGAACGCCAGCGCGTTCTGGATGCGGGTCCGTTCGGCCGCGTCGGGGTGCGTCGCGAGCAGCGCGCCTGTGCGCGCGCCGTACTGCGCGAAGGACTTGGACGCGGACCACGCGACGAGCACGGTGGCCGAGCCCACGATGCGGGGCACGTGCCGCGCCCAGTCCGGCGCGACCTTGGCACCGTAGCGCGCGTAGGCGATGTCGACGAGCACCGCGATCGGCGCGCGGTCGGCGGCGCGCTGCACGATGCCCGCGATCACGTCCCATTCGCCGTCGTCGATCGAATAGCCGGTCGGGTTGTGGCACGGCGAGTTGAGGAACAGCAGCACGCGGCCCTGCCGCTCGATCTGACGCAGCAGCGCCGCCTCGAAGGCCGCGAAGTGGAAGCCGCCCGACGGCGCGAACATCTCGAAGCTCTCGAGCCGCCGGCCGGCGTGGGCCGCGATGGTCTGGTACGGGCCCCAGTAGTAGTTCGTCGTCAGCAGCGCCTGCCCCGGCTCGAGGAAGTTCGTGACCGCCAGGTAGAGAGCGCCCGAACCGCCCGGCGTCGCGACCGCGACGGTCTGCGCGGCGAGAGCCCCGTCGCCGTAGACATCGGCGACGACCGCGCGCAGGAACGGCGCGTCGCCCGCGATCGGTGCGTAGGCCGCGGCTTCGTGGCCCGGCACGCGCGCGAGCGTCTCGATCACGGTCGGCATCACGGCGAGGCGGCCGTCGTCCTCCATCATCGCGCCGAGCGTGCAATTGATCACGGGCTCGCCGGCGGCCGCACGGCGCCTGGCTTCGGCGTTGAGCTCGAAGATCGGGTCGTCGCCCGAGCGGGCGGCGGACGATGGAATCAAGGTCGAACGGGAGGTGGGGTTCACGGTGCGCAGCGCATGGGTTGCGAGAAGGCTCGAGGTCCGGCCGCGCCGATCGTAGGCGACGCCCACCCGACCATGGCAGCGTTTCCTTCGCGCTCCGGGCGCCGCACCCGCACGGCGGCCGGGCCGGGCCACCGTGCCGGTGCGGCCGAAAGTCGCACCATCGTGTTCGCCGGTCGGCTTCGCTCTCGCTCTGGGCTTCGTTCACCTCCCTGCCCCCACCCCGCCTTGCCATCCCACCCAGCGCCTCCGATCATCGCCCGGACGAGCCGGCGCGCACGTTCGTGCCGGATCCGGCCCCGCATGGAAGAAGCCCACGACACGCGGCTCCTGCTGCAGCGATGGCACGCCGGCGACCGCGCCGCGATCGACGTGCTGGTCGCGCGCGACCTGCCGTGGATCCGGGCCTACGTGCACGCGCGGCTCGGGCCGCTGCTGCGCGCGCGCGGCGAGACGATGGACTACGTGCAGAGCGCGATCATCGGCGTGTTGCAGTACGCACCGCGTTTCGTGACCGACGACCGGCGGCGCTTCCGCGCGCTCGTCGCCCGCATCCTCGAGAACCACCTGCGCGACGCCCACGACCACCACGCCGCCGCCTGCCGCGCACCGGCGCGCGAACAGCCGCTGCCGAGCGACTCCGTGCTCGATCTCGACCTGCCGCAGCGGTCGACGGCGCAGCCGGGCTCGGTCGCCGAGCGCAACGAGCAGGAAGCGTGGGTGCGCCTCGCGCTCGAACTGCTCGAGCCCGAGGACCGTCAGGTGTTGCTGCTGCGCCAGTGGCAGGAGCTCGAGTTCGCCGCGATCGGCGCACGCATGGGCCTCAGCGAGGACGCCTCGCGCATGCGTTTCCAGCGCGCGCTGCCGAAGCTGGCGCACAAGCTCGAGCAGCTGCGCACCGGCGCGCTCGACGCGCCGGAGGTGTAGGGCCGTGGTCGACCGCACCTCCGTGCAGCGGCTGACCGAAGCGCTCGAACTGTGGCTTCTGCACAAGGAACGCCCCGACGTCTCGCACGACGAGTTCCTCGCGCAACATGCCGACCTGCGCGAACTGCTCGAGCCGATGGTGCGCGAGGCGATGCCAGCGGCCGCCGGCGGGCCCGCGCCCGAGCAGCAACTCGGCGACTACCGCCTCGTGCGCGAGATCGGGCGCGGTGGCATGGGCATCGTCTACGAGGCCGTGCAGCAGTCGCTCGGCCGGCGTGTGGCGGTCAAGGTGCTCGCGGCGCCGCTGGCCAGCGCTCCACAGGTCGTCGCGCGCTTCCGCCGCGAGTCCGAGCTGCTCGCGCGCCTGAGTCATGCGCACATCGTGCCCGTGTTCGAAGCGGGTCTCGCCGACGGGATCCCGTTCCACGCGATGGAACTCGTCGCCGGCTGCACGCTCGCGGACGTGCTGCGGGCGGTCTCGTCCCGACGCGACCGACCACTCGACGGCCACAGCCTCGCCGACGCCCAGCGGCGTGTGCTCGGCGAGCCGGCCGCTGGCGGGCAGCTCGAGGGCTCGAGCCACGTCGACGCCGCGGTGCGGTGCGTGCTCAGCATCGCCGATGCGCTCGCGGCCGCGCACGCCCAGGGCATCCTGCATCGCGACGTCAAGCCGGCGAACGTGCTGCTGCGGCGCGACGGCACGGTGCTGCTGTCCGACTTCGGCCTCGCGCGCGACGCGAACGACCCCAACCTGACGCGCTCGGGCGACTTCGCGGGCACGCCGTACTACGTGTCGCCGGAGCAGATCGCCGGCGACCCCGCGCGCGTCGACCAGCGCACCGACGTGTTCTCGCTCGCCGTCGTGCTCTACGAGCTGCTGCTGCTCGAGCGCCCGTTCGACGGCGACACGACCGACGTGGTGCTCGAGCGCGTGCGGCTGGCCGAGCCCAAGGCGCTGCGCCGCCGCGGTGCGGGCCTGTCCGAGGACCTCGCCTGCGTGCTCGACAAGGCGCTGCAGAAGGAGCGTGAGCGGCGCTACGCGACGATGGGCGAGTTCGCCGGCGAGCTGCGCTGCGTGCTCGAGAGGCGCCCTGTGCGCGCGCGCCGCCGCGGTCGCCTGAGCCGCCTGCTCCAGACCGCGCAGCGGCAGCCGCTGCGAGCCGCGCTCGCGGCCACGCTCGCGCTCGGCGTGCCCATCGTCGCCGGACTCTCGTTCTACATCTGGTGGCAACAACCGCGCATCGCGGTCGGCGCGACGAGCGAACTGCTGCCGAAGGCCGAACACCTGCTCGAGAGCATGCTGCTGCACCAGGACTTCGACGAGCCCGGGTTCGGTCTGGAGCAGGCGCGCGATGCGCTGGCGCTGCTGCCCGATCTGCCCGAGGCACGCGCCGCGATGGTCGACGCGGCCTGGCGCGCAGGTGACGTGGAGTCGTCGCGCCGCCACCTCGAACTGTTGCGCGAACTGGTGCCCGACGCGGCCGCGCAGTTCGGTCCACAGTGGCGTTCGCTCGAGCCGGTCAGCGCGCTGGGTTGGTTCCTGCGCGGCATGCGCCTGCTCGACGAAGGCCACGCGAACGGTGACATGGACGTCTACCGCAACGCGGCGTACGCGCTGCGGCGCGCGATGGACCGGGCCGAGGCGCCGCGCGCGCTGTTCCACTGCCAGTGCCTGCACGCGCTCGCGCATCTGCGCGACGCGGCGGCCATCCGCGACCTCGCGGCCGACACGCGCCACCTGTGGCCGGACTCGCCGTTCGCCGCCTACTGGCGCGGCTTCGCGCTGCAGGGCGTCGAGCCCGAGCAGGCCCGGCGCGAGCTGGAACGTGCGAGCGAGCTGGCGCCCGAACTGCCCCAGCCCTACACGCGCCTCGCGAAGATCTACGAATTCGAACGGCGCTACGACGAAGCGCGCGCCCTGTACGAGCGCGCCGCCGCCTGCCCCGGTGACTGGAGCATCGCGCACGTCGGCCTGTCCCGCGTGCTGCTGGCGCTCGGCGACAAGGTGCGAGCCCTGGCCGAGGCCGACGTCGCCGTCGGGCAGGGCAAGGCGTACTACATGTCCCACGTCGCGCGCGCCGCAGCGCTCGCGGCACTCGGTCACGCCGACGACGCGAGAGCGGAGTACGATTGCGCGGTCGCATGCGGCCCCAGATCGGCGACACCGCTCGTGGGTCGCGCCGAGTTCCTCCTCGCCGCCGGGAAGAGCGCCGAAGCGCTGGCCGACGCCGCAGCCGCCTGCGCGCTCGACCCGGGCAACGCGTCCGCTCATTCGGTGATGGGCATCGCGCTGCTGAACGAGAACCGACCCGAGGAAGCCGCCGTGCAACTCGAGCAGGTGGTCGCCACGTGGCCCGAGCGTGCGCACGGCTGGAAGGCACTGGCCCAGGCGCGGCGGCGCGCTGGCGACTTGGAGGGAGCCGATGCCGCCGTCGAAGCGCTGCTGAAGGTGGCGCCTGCGGACCCGAGCGGGTTCCGTGAGCTCGGCAAGCTGCGCCAGGCCCAGCAGCAGCGGCCGGCGGCGGAGGCCGCGTTCCGGCGCGCGCTCGAGCTGGCGCCCGAGGACGGCGAGACGTGCATCAACCTGGCCGGTCTGCGTTGGCAGGCGGGTGATCTGCAGGAAGCGTTGGACCTGCTCGCGACCGCGCGCCGTTCCGCTCCGAACCTGACGCAGGGTTGGCTGTCGGCGATCCGGCTGCTCGAGCAGCAGCGTCGAATGGCCGAGGCGATCGCGCTGCGCGCGGACTTCTGTGCGACGCGACCCGACGACCGCAAGGCTCGCGTCGATCTCCTGCGCGCGATCCTGCGCCAGCCCGCACAGCCGAACCAGCGCGACCTGCTGCGCCGCTGCCTCGACGAACTCGAGGCCCTGCCGGACGAGCGCGCAGCCGACACCGAACTGCGGACGCAGGCCCTCGTGCGCATCGACGCGCTGGGCCACTGAGGTCGGCGGCGACGCAGAGGCGCGCCGGCAGCCGTCTAGCCCGTCGCCGTGCCCGGCGCACCCTTCGCGGTGTCCGGCGTCATGATGCTGGCGACCGGCAGCACTCGATCGGCGGGGAAGCCGCCGCGCCGCGCGTGCTCGCGCACGAGCTGTTCGTTCCTGGCGTCGTAGATGCAGAAGATCGTGTCGGCCGTGACGAAGCTCTGTCGCCAACGGACGTCCTTGCCGAGCTGATCGAGCACGTCGCACGACTTCCGTGCGATGGCCTGGAGGTCGCCGGGGGTCAACTTGCCGGCGCCGGGGATCTTGCGTTCGATGACGTAGGTCTGCATGCGTGCTCCTCGGAAAGGGGACTGGACGTCAGAGCGGGGCGGCGGCACCGGACCGAACGGGTCGCCACAGGAAGTTCGCCAGCGACGCCGACGCACCCTACACTGCTCCACCTTTCCATCCCCGAGCCCGCCCGCGTGTACTCCGTCCTTCTCAGCTCCGCGATCGCCCTGTTCCTCGGTTTCGGTGGCTTCCTCCTCGACTGGTGGGGTTGGGGCTGGGCGATCTTCTTCTCGGTGATCTTCTTCATCGTCACCTGGATCGTGATCGCGCGGCGCTTCGCCTCGCGGCTGCAGCCGGCGATGGGCCGCATCCAGAAGCAGATGGAGGCCGGCATGTTCGACGCCGCGATGCAGAGCCTCGAGGACATGCTGCCGATGGGCAAGTGGATCCCCCTGCTGAAGGGCCAGATCGTCGCGCAGATGGGCATGCTCGCCTACCACGGCGGCAACACCGAGAAGGCCGTGGCCCTGCTCGAGGGCGCCTCGGCGCGCGCCGCCGACGCGCGGCTGCTGCTCGCGTGCATCCACTACAAGAAGGGCGACCACAAGCGCGCGTTCCAGATCCTGCAGATCGCGACGGCCTTCAACAAGAAGCACGCGCTGATGCACAACACCTACGCGTGGATGCTGCACAAGGCCGAACGCAGCGACGAGGCGCAGGCGCTGCTCGCGAAGTTCCTCAAGAAGGACGCGACGAGCGCGCCGACGAAGGACAACCTGCTGCGCCTGCAGAACCGCACGCGCATGACGATGCAACCGTTCGACATGCAGTGGTTCGCGCTGGGCCTCGAGCGACCGCCGCAGGCGATGGGTCAGGTGCGGCGCGCACCGAAGGGCTTCCGCGAGCCGCCCAAGCGCCGCGGCGGCTGAGCGACATGTCGGTTCCGAAGACGGCCGTGATCAAACACGCGGTGCCCGAAGCGCACTGGCCGACCCCCGAAGCTGCCGCGCGCTCGCTGCTGTTCTCGCCGATCGCGCTCGGCCCCGTGACCGCGACCTCGCGCACCTGGGTGCCGGCGATGGTGCCGTGGCGCGCCAGCGACGACGGCTTCGTGACCAAGGACGTGATCGACTGGTACGGCCGCTTCGCCGACGGCTGCCCCGGCGTGCTCGTCGTCGAGGCGACCGGCATCCGCGACGTGCCGAGCGGCCCCTTGCTGCGCGTCGGCCACGATCGCTTCGTGCCGGGCCTGAGGAACCTCGTCGCGACCGTGCGCGAACGCAGCGGCGGCAGGACCAGGCTGTTCCTGCAGGTGCTCGACTTCCTGTCGATCCGGCGCCGGCCCGAGAAGGCGAGGTTCTTCGCGCGCTTCCTCGCGATCACCGAACGCCACCGCGACGCCGTGCGCGACCGGTTCGGCGCCGCCGCCGCCGCCGACGACGAGCACGTCCGGCAGCAGCTCGCGAGCTGCGACGACGACGTGCTGCGCGCGATGCTGACGGCGCGCGAGTTCCGCGACTACGCGTTCGGCCAGCGCGAGGAGGTGAACGACCTGCACCTGCCGCACATCCGCGCGCTGCCGGCCGCGTTGCCCAGCCTGTTCGCCGACGCCGCCCGCCGCGCGCGGCAAGCGGGCTTCGACGGCGTCGAACTGCACTACGCGCACGCCTACACGATGGCCTCGTTCCTCTCGCGCACGAACGTGCGCGACGACGGCTACGGCGGCTCGCCGGCCGGCCGGCTGCGGCTGCCGCTCGAGGTGTACGACGCCGTGCGTGCGCGCGTCGGTCCGGACTTCTGCGTCGGCGCGCGCTTCCTCGGCGACGAGGTGATCGACGGCGGCAGCCGCCTCGACGACGCGATCGGCTACGGCACGGCCTTCGCGCGCGCGGGCTTCGACTTCCTGTCGATCAGCAAGGGCGGCAAGTTCGACGACGCCAGACAGCCGCACGTCGGCGAGGCCGCGTATCCGTACACGGGCCCATCGGGGCACGAGTGCATGCCGACCGTGCGCAGCGACGCGCGCGGGCCGTTCGGCCGCAACGTGCCGCTCGCCGCCGCGATCCGCAGAGCGGTGCGCGCTGCCGGTCACGACACGCCCGTGGTCACCGCCGGCGGCATCTGCGAGTTCGCGCAGGCCGAACGCATCCTGCAGAACGGCGAGGCGGACCTCGTCGCGGCCGCGCGCCAGAGCCTGGCCGATCCCGATTGGTGGGAGAAGATGCGGCTCGGCCGCGGCGCCGAGGTGCGGCGCTGCATCTACACGAACTACTGCGAGGGGCTCGACCAGCGGCACAAGCAGGTCACGTGCCAGCTCTGGGATCGCGACTTCGCGGCGCCGGACGCGGACACGGTACAGCGCAGCAGCGACGGCAAGCGGCGGTTGTTGCCGCCGCCGTGGCAGCGCTGAGGCGACAGCGCGTTCGCTTCGGATCGGCGATCTCCCGACGAGACGTCCTGCCGCGCTACGGCGAGCAAGCGTCTGTCATCGCCCGCGTCCCTTCGCATCGGGCTTGCCCTGCTCCGCCAACGCGGCCCTGCACCTGGCCAGCGTCTCGCGGTACTCCGCGAGGTGCGGGTTCTCGGGCGGCGGCGACTTCTCGGCCATCGCCACAGCCTCTTCGAGTTCGGGCAGGGCCGCCGCGGCATCTCCCCCAGCTTGGTTCTCGAAGCGGGCGCTGCCGGAGTACCAGAGCACACGGGCCATCAGCGTTGAGCCGTCGGGCGAGAACCGCCGCAGCATCGCAATGGCCTGGTCGAAACCCTGCCGCGCTTCGGCGGTCTTGCCCATGGCTTGGCGGGCGCGGGCGAGGAAGTTCAGGTTCGCCGCCACGTCCGGGTGGTCGCCCTTGAAGATCCGCTGGCGCATCTCCAGCGATTGAACGAAGAGCGGCTCGGCCTCCGCCGCGCGACCCAGCGCCTGGCGCACGGACGCGAGGCAGTTCAAGGCGTCCGCAACGATCGGGTGGTCACCCTTGAAGATCCGCCGGCTCGTCTCCACCGCCTCTTCATAGTACGGCTCGGCCTCGGTCAGCCTGCCCTGCGTCTGCAACAAGAAGCCCAAGTTGCCGATCGAGGTCAGCGTGTTGGGATGCTCGTTGCCCAGCACGCTGCGGCGCTTCTCGAGCGCCTCGCGGTAGTACGGCTCGGCCTCGGCCAGCTTGCCCTGCGCCCGCAGCAGGGCACCCATGTTGTTGATCGAGGTCAGCGTGTTGGGATGCTCGTCGCCGAGCACGCGGCGGGATTTGTCCAGCGCCTCGCGGGAGTACGGCTCGGCCTCCGCCAGCTTGCCCTCCCCCCGCAGCAGGTTGCCCATGTTGCTGATCGAGGTCAGCGTGTCGGGATGCTCGTCGCCCAGCGCACGGCGGCGGCCTGCCAGCGCGTCGCGGTAGTACGGCTCGGCCTCGGTCAACCTGCCCTGCGCCTGCAGCACGAAGCCTATGTTGCTGATCGAGCTCAGCGTGTCGGGATGCTCGTCGCCCAGCACGCGGCGGCGCCCTGCCAGCGCGTCGCGAAAGTACGGCTCGGCCTCGGCGAACCTACGCTGCGCCTGCAGCAGGTTGCCCATGCTGTTGATCGAGCTCAGCGTGTCGGGATGTTCGTCGCCCAGCACGCGGCGGCGCTTCACCAGCGCTTCGCGAAAGTACGGCTCGGCCTCTGCCAGCCTGCGCTGCGCCTGACGCAGGTTGCCCATGTTGTTGATCGAGGTCAGCGTGTTGGGATGCTCGTCGCCGAGCACGCGGCGGGATCCTTCCAGCGCCTCGCGCGTGAACGGCTCGGCCTCGGCCAGTCTGCCCTGCGCCCGCAGCAGGTTGCCCATGTTGTTCTTCGAGGTCAGGGTCCTGGGATGCTCGTGGCTCAGCACGCGAAGGTTTGCTTCCAGCACCTCGCGGAAGTACGGCTCGGCCTCGGTCAACCTGCCCTGCGCCTGCAGCAGGGTGCCCATGTTGCTGATCGTGGTCAGCGTGTCGGGATGCGCGTCGCCCAGCACGCGCCGGGATCTCTCGAGCGCGTCGCGGTAGTACGGCTCGGCCTGGGCCCGCTTGCCCTGCGACTGCAGAAGGCTTCCCATGTTGTTGGTCGAGGCCAGCGTGTCGGGGTGCGCGTCGCCCAGCACGCGGCGGCGCCCTGCCAGTGCTTCGCGGCAGTACGGCTCGGCCTCGACCAGCCTGCCCTGCGCCTGCAGTAGGACGCCCATGTCGTTGATCGAGCGCAGCGTGTCGGGATGCTCGTCGCCCAGCACGCGGCGGCGCCCTGCCAGCGCCGCGCGAAACAGCGGCTCGGCCTCCGCCATGCGCCCATTGTTCCTCAGGATCGTGCCGATCGTGCTTCGCAGTCCCGCCTCGGTCTCCGGGTCGTCCTTGAAGCGGCCCGAGTCGATGTACTTGACCGCGTTTTCCATCGCCGCCAGGATCGTCATGTCCTGGCCCGCCCCCTCGGTTCCTCCCACATGGCCGGACATCGTGGCATCGCCGGCATTGAGCGCCGTGGTCACGAACTCGCTGATGGCCTCGGCACGCTTCGCCGCGGCGGTGGCGCGGTCCTTCTCACCAAACGCCCAGACCATGCCCGCGGTCGTGCCCATCACACCCAGCACGAGCGCCCCCGTCACGATGCCCGCGGCAATCACGCGAGCGCGGTGGCGCTTCACGAACTTCCGGAGTTTGTATCCCGCGCTGGGCGCGCCCGCCGTCACCGGCTCATCGTTCAAGTGACGCAGGATGTCCACGGCCAACCCGTTGGCGGTCTCGTATCGGCGCGCGCGGTCCTTCTCCAGGCACTTCATCAGGATCCAGTCCAGGTCGCCGCGCATCAGCTTCGTCAGCCTGGCTGGCTCCGTGTGGCGATTGGCTGAGATCGATGCCAGTCCTTGGCGCGAGTCGCTCAGCCGACTGCTCGGCTTGGGCGGTTCTTCCTCCCTGATCATGCGGAGGAGCTCGGCGTGTGCGGCTTCCTTCATCCGCTCGCGCGTCAGCGGCGTGCTGCCCGTCAAGAGCTCGTACAGCAGCACGCCCAGCGAGAAGATGTCGCTGCGTGTGTCGACGCCCAGGGCACTCGCCTCCGCCTGTTCCGGACTCATGTACTCGAGCGTGCCGACCAGCGTGCCGCACTGCGTGAACAACGTGCCGTCGCTCACCTTCTGCTCGGTCGCCTTGGCCACGCCGAAGTCGATCACCTTGGGCACCGGCCTGCCGTCGTAGAGCGTGACCAACACGTTCGACGGCTTGATGTCGCGGTGAATGATGCCCTTCTGGTGGGCGTGCTGGATCGCCTGGCAGACGGGCACGAACAGCTCCAGCCGTTCGCGCGGGGTGAGCTGGTTGTCGTCACAGTACTTGGTGATCGGCACGCC
>DASUFY010000179.1:0-24582 GCA_036274315.1 Planctomycetota bacterium
CCGCCGGCGGCCCAGGCGATCCTGTCGCCGCTGCAGCCCGGGGTGCACTTCCTGCTCGACGACCTCGCCGCGGCCACCACCGCGCAGCTGTGCGAGCGCGGCACGACGTTGGCCGTGCGGTCGACGCTGCTGCTGCTGCGCTTCGTGCGCGGCGCGCGGCACCACGATCCAGCCGAGTTCGTGCGCCGCTGGCTCGATCTCTTGCGCGCGTTGTGGCGCGAGCCCGCGGGGCGCCGGACCGCGGCCGCGCTGTTCGGCTACCTGGCCTGCCAGCTCGAGGTTCCGTGCGAACAGTTCGTCGCCGCCGCGGCACTCGTGCACGAGGAGGCACGCATCATGAGCAACACGATCGCCGACCAGTTTCGCGCCGAGGGTTTCCACCGCGGTTTCGCCCAGGGGGTGTTGGCCGGCCGGGCCGAGGGTCGCGCCGAGTTGACGCTGCGGCTGTTGCACCGGCGCTTCGGCAGCGTGGCGCCGGCGATCGAAGCCCGCATCCGGGCCGCCAGCGTCGAACAGCTCGAAACGTGGGCCGAGCGGGTGCTCACGGCAGCCGACCCGGCGCAGGTGCTGGCCTGAACCGCGCCGAACGTTAGCCTGCGCCAGTGAACTTCCTCGGCCTCGACGTCGGTGGCACGCACTGCCGCTACGAGTGGTGGCCCACCGGCAGCCGCGCGGGTGGGCACGCACGCCCCGTGCAGCCCGCGGTGCACGGCATCGAGGCGACCGCCGACGGCCTCTTCGCGGCGCTGGCCGCGGCGTGTCGCGGGGTCGAGCCCTCGGCCGCGGTCCTTGCGCTCGCGGGCGCCGGCGACGCCGGCACGAGCGCGGCGATCGGCGCCGGCCTGCGCGCGCGCGGCATCACGTTCCCCGTCGCCGTCGTCGGCGACGTGCTCGCTGCGGCCGCCGCGGCGCTGCGCGACGGGCCCGGTGTGCTGCTCTGGGCCGGCACCGGTTCGTTCGCGGTCGCGCGCCGGAACGACGGCGGACTCGAGCGCGTCGGGGGCCGCGGCTACCTGCTCGGCGACCAGGGCAGCGGCTACGACGTCGTGCGCCGCGCGGCGGCCGCCGTGCTGCTCGCGCAGGACGGACTCGGTCCCGCCACCGCGCTCACCGAAGCGCTGACGAACCACTTCGCCGCACCCTCGCCGCTGCGGCTCGGCGCCGCGCTGCAGCAGCTCGACCCGGGCAGCGTCGCGGCCGCGCTGCCGCGCGTGCTCGACGTCGTCGCGGCCGGCGATCCGGTCGCCAACGAGGTGCTCGCGGGGGCCGTCGATGCGCTCGCGATGCTTGCTGCTGCCGCCGTGCGCAAGGCGGAGCTCGACTGGGCCGCGCTGCCGGTCGCGCTCGGTGGGGGCGTGCTGCTCGGGGCCGGGGCCGTCACGGCGCTCGTGTCGCAGCGCCTCGCCGCGCTCGGCGCGGTGCCGCCGCAGCTCGTCGAGGCGCGCGCCGCCGCGCGCGGAGCGGCGTGGCTCGCCCACGGCTGGCACACGCGACTCGAACCGCAACGGACCTGGGTGGACCGTGTCGCGCTCTGAACTCGTGCTGCGCGACGGCCGCGTGCTGCCGAAGGACTGCTTCCACGTCAGCTTCTCGCGCAGCGGCGGGGCCGGCGGCCAGCACGTCAACAAGACCGAGACGAAGGTCGACCTGCGACTCGACCTCGCTGCCGCCGAAGCCGTGCTCGGACCCGGAGACACGGCCCGCATCCGCGAGGTGCTCGGCGCGCGCCTCGATGCCGAGGGCCGCCTGTGCGTCGTGTCGAGCGAACACCGGAGCCAGTTCCAGAACTTCGAGGCGGCCATGCTGCGCATGCAGTCGCTGCTCGCCGCGGCGCTCGTGCGCAAGAAGCGCCGCATCGCGACCCGACCGACGCGCGGCAGTCAGCGCCGCCGCGTCGACGACAAGAAGCGCCGCGGTGAGATCAAGCGCGGCCGCCAGGATCGGCCCGGCAACGACTGACGGCGTGCGGCCGGGGCGCCCGCGTCAGGCATAGATGCCGCGCATGCGCGCGGTCTCGGCCACGCGGTTCACACCGAGCATGTAGGCGGCGATGCGGTTGCTGACCTGGAAGCGGCGCGCCATGTCGACGACGGCCGCGAAGGCCTCGACCATGATGTGCTCCATGCGGTCCTCGACCTCCTTCTGGGTCCAGAAGAACGCCATGCGGTCCTGCACCCACTCGAAGTAGCTGACCGTGACCCCGCCCGCGTTGGCCAGGATGTCCGGGATCACGAACGTGCCCTTCTGGTCGAGCACCTTGTCGGCGTTGGCCGTACACGGGCCGTTCGCGCCCTCGGTGATGATCTTCGCCTTGACGCTCTGCACGTTGCGGCTCGTGATGACGTTCTCGGTCGCGGCCGGCACCAGGATGTCGACCGGGAGCTCGACGATCTCGGCGTTGCTGATGCGCTCCCCACCGTCGAAGCCGTCGAGCTTGCGATTGCGCAGCAGGTGCGTCCGGATGCCCTCGAGGTCGAGTCCCTTCGCGTTGTACAGGCCGCCGTGTACGTCGCTGATCGCGACGATCTTCACGCCGAGGGTCGCGAGCTGGATCGCCGAGATGAGGCCGACGTTGCCGGCGCCCTGCACGGCCGCCGTGCAGTCGGCGGGGTTCATGCCCAGATGCTTGAGCGCCTCGCGCGTCACGAGCATGACGCCGCGACCCGTCGCCTCGATTCGGCCCAGCGAGCCGCCGAGGCTGATCGGCTTGCCCGTGACGATCGCCGGCAGGTAGGCCCGCTGGTGCATCGAATAGGTGTCCATGATCCAGGCCATGACCTGCCCGTCGGTGCCCATGTCGGGCGCGGGCACGTCGCGGTCGGGACCGAGGATGTCCATGATGCCGGCTATGTAGCGGCGCGTGACGCGCTCGAGCTCGCCCTTCGACATCTTGAACGGATCGCAGATGACGCCGCCCTTGCCGCCGCCGAACGGCACGTTGACGACGGCGCACTTCCACGTCATCCAGGCGGCCAGCGCCCGCACCTCGTCGCGAGTGACGTTGCTCGCGTAGCGGATGCCGCCCTTGGCCGGGCCGCGCAGCGTCGAGTGCTGCACGCGGTAGCCTTCGAACGCCGTCACCGAGCCGTCGTCCATGACCACCGGGATGCTGATCGTGATCTCGCGTTCGCAGGCCCGCAGGATGGCCATCAGGTTGGGTTCGAGGCCGAGCCGCGCGGCAGCCAGGTCGAACCTGGCCTGCATGGCCTCGAAGGGGTTGTCTTCGCCGGAAACGTGTTGGTTCATGCCGGGGGAGTGCCTGCTTGCGCAACGCGAGAGGGGCGGGGAACGTAACCGCCGGCCATGCATGCCAGCAACAAGCCAGACCCGCCAACGGCGCAGAGCTTCGAGGTCACCGGCGTCTACGCGGCGGCGTTGCACGATCTGTGGCACGGTTCGGTCGGTCACACCGTTCGGTGCGTGCCGACCCGGCGAACGGTCGCGGTGCAGGTGGGCGAGCGGTGGCTGTTCGGCAAGTGGCGGCGCGGACGGCGGGCCGACGCGGCCGCGGAGTGGCGTTGGCTGCACCTGCTGCCGCTGCTCGGCATCCACACGGCGGACCCGATCGCGTGGATCGGACGCGGCGACCGCAGCCTGCTCGTGACCGAAGGGCTGCCGGGCCGCGCGATGGATGCCTGGGCCGTCGCGGCCGCCGACGAGGGTTGGTTGCCGGAGGTCGTCGCCTACGCGTGCCGCGTCGTCGCGCCCGTCGTGCGGCGCCTGCACGACCAACACCTCGTGCATCGCGACCTGTACTGGAGCCACGTCTTCGCGGCGGATCCGCGCGGCGACGAGGCGCCGGCGCTGCTCGACGTCGAGCGCGTCTTCCGACCGCGGTGGCGCTGGCGTCGATGGGTGCTCAAGGACCTCGCGGGCCTGTGGGCGTCGGTTCCCGTGCCGGTGTCGCCCCGCGCCGGGCTGCGCTTCCTGCGCGAGTACCTCGGCGAACCGCTGGGCGAGCATCGAGGCGCGATCGCGGCCATCGTGGCAAAGGCGGCGCGCATGCGCCGGCACGTGCCGCGCTACGGCTGACGGCGGACCGGTCCGAGAACGGCTCCCGGTCGGTGAGACGCCGCGCTGCGGCGTCGAGGGGCTCAGGAGGATTTCGTCCGGCGCGCGCCGCGCCGCCGCCGAGCCGTCAAGGCGATGCCGAGCAGGCCGGTGCCGACCAGGAACAACGCACTCGGTTCGGGCACGGGCAGCGACGAATCGGTACCGCCACCGAGGGCGGCGCCAGTGGTCATCGATGCGGACGGCGCCGGCAAGCCTTCGTTCACGGGGCGGAACGGCGAGTTGCTCGCCCCCGGTTCGCGCGGGGCGTCGGCGCGCAACGCGGAGGCGGGATGCGGGACCTTGGGGAGGGCCTGTTGGGACGCCCCGGGGCTCAAGAGCAGCCACCCCGCGGCGAGGCATGGGATGAGTCGCACGGCGACCTCAGATGCGGAACAAGGTGTCGAGACAGCAGGGCAGCTGGTGCTGCCCGAGCGAGGGCTGGTCAGACTACACGTCTACGTCGATGCGGCAAGCGCAGGCCCGAGTTTCTCCCCTGACCCGGCGCCGACACCGTGACGGCGGGCAGGCGGCTTCCCGCGGTCGGACCCGGCCGCCGCCGGAAGCTCTTGTTCCCACGTCGTTCGCCGGGCGCTACGCTGCGGGAGCCTGGTCTCCGGACGGCCGCCGGCGGCACGTTGCCGCGGGAGGAAAGTCCGGGCTCCTCAGGGCGAGGTGGTGGGTAACGCCCACCGTCCGCGAGGACAGGGAAAGTGCCACAGAGAACAAACCGCCGGACGGCCAGCTTGCTGGCGACGGCAAGGGTGAAACGGCGAGGCAAGAGCTCACCGCGGACCGGGTGACCGGTCCGGCACGGCAAACCCCACCTGGAGGAAGACCGAGTAGGAGGATCGCGTGGCCCGCGCTCAGGTCCTCGGGTAGGTCGTTGGCGACCGTCCGTGAGGACGGTCCTAGAGAAATGGCCGTCACCGCCTTCGGGCGGCACCAGAACCCGGCTTACGGAGACCAGGCACTTTCGTTCGCCCGCCGGCGGCAGCACGAGCGCTCGGCGCGCCGCATCAGGTCGCGCGGTCGGCGTGGGCCCGGTAGCGTTCGAGGATCACGAGCGCGGCGACGCTGTCGGCGAGGTCCTTGCGGCGCTTCGCCTTCAGCCCACCGGCCTTGAGCCGCGCGTGCGCCTCGTCGGTCGAGAGGCTCTCGTCGACGGCGACGACGGGGCAGGGCAGAGCCTGCTGCAGGCGCTGCTGGAACGCCGCCGTGCGCTGCGCCCGTGCTCCGGCCGTGCGCTGCAGGGACAGCGGCATGCCGAGCACGACGAGTTCGGTCTCCCGTTCCCGCGCGACGGCCGCGATCGCCGCGATGACCGCGGCTTCGTCGCGGCTGTCGATGCGCGGCAGCGGCACGACGATCGCGCCGGTCCAGTCGGTGGCCGCGAGCCCGGTCCGGGCATCGCCGTAGTCGACGGCGAGGATGCGGCGCGGGCGGGGTGCGCTCACAGCAGGTCGGCGCGACCCTGGGTGCGCACGTGTTCGACGAGCTGCTTGAGGTCCGAAGCGCGCGCCTTGGGACAGACCAGCACGGCGTCACCGACGGCGACGACGACGAGGTCGTCGACCCCGAACAGCGCGACCGTGCGTTTGCCCTCGGCGTAGACGATGTTGTCGTGGCTCTGCAAGGCGATCTGGGCAGCACCGCCGGTCAGCAGCGAGAAGTTCCGATCCGCATCCCCGGTGCCGACTGCGGCGATCGCGGGGAAGCTGCCGACGTCGTCCCATCGCACGGTTGCCTCGACGACGGCCACCTTCGCGGCCTTCTCCATGACCGCGTAGTCGACCGACACCTTCGGGGCCCGCTTGAAGGCGCGCGTGATCGCGGCGCGCTCGTGCTTCCGAGCGCCGGCCAGCATGCGGTCCGCGGCGTCGCCGAGCGCCGGGTCGCCGTGCTGCATCGCGGCGCGGATCGCGGTCGTGGTCCACACGAAGATGCCGCTGTTCCAGAGGAACCCGCCGCGGTCGAGGAACTGCTGTGCCGTGGCCAGGTCGGGCTTCTCGCGGAAGCGCAGCGCCGCGAACGCGCGCGGCGAGCCGCCGTCGCGGGCCGGGCCGCACTCGATGTAGCCGTAGCCGGTGGCGGGAAAGGTCGGCTGCACGCCGAACGTGACGAGCGTCTCGTCGTCGCTCGCGATCTGCATGCCGCGGGCCAGCATGCGGTGGAACTCGGGCACGGGTTCGATCACGTGATCGGCGGGCAGCACCACCATCGTCGCGCCGGGATCGGCCGCGGCGATCGTCGCGGTGGCCAGCGCGATGCACGGCGCGGTGTCGCGCGCCTCGGGTTCGACGAGGATCTGCTCGCGCGGGAACGCGGGCAGGATCTTCTGCATCGCTCGCGCCTGCGCCGGATTGGTGACGATCCAGACGTGCGCCGCATCGCACAGCCCGACCAAACGGTCGACGGTGGCCTGGATCAGCAGCTGGCCCTTGGCCAGCGGCAGGAACTGCTTGGGGCGCTTCTTGCGACTCGCCGGCCAGAACCTCGTGCCGGAGCCGCCCGCCATGATGACTGCGTGCAGGGAGGACATGGTGGACTCAGAACGCGGGCAGCGGTTGGCGCGGCCGCGCGGGTGGCATGGGGATGATCTGTCGTCGCCTCGGGGAGCGCTCCGTGACCCAGCGCTTCTCGGCGTGCAGGTCGCGCAGGTAGCCGAACAGGTGGAAGCGCACGATGCTCGTCGTCAGCAGGTCGATGAGCGGCATCAGCAGCGGGTCCGCCGACGTGCCGAGCAGGTTGTCGAGCTTCATCTCGATGTCGAGGTAGCCATCGAGGTCGAGCGTGCCCTTGCCGTTCGCGGCCAGCAGGTTGGACCGCACGTTGAGCGTGTCGAAGTCGACGCGGCGATCGACGAGCCGGAAGCGCGACTCGAGGTAGTTGAAGTGAGGCCGGTCGGGAGCGGGCAGCTGCGCGTAGATCGCCGTGAACAACGGCACGACGCCGAGATCGCCGTGTTCGATCTCGAGCTCGCCGCTGCCCTCGGCGCCGACGACGTCGCTGCCGTCGAGGCGCGCCAGCGAGATGCGGCCGCTGGCCATGCCCGAATAGGGTGGGTTGGTCCAGCCGCCCGTGTCGAGGAAGGCGTAGACGTCGACCTTCTCGAAGGCCAGTTCGGCCGACAGCCGCCCTTCGGGCACGGTCGTCGAGGGCAGCAGGTAGGTCAACGCCGGTCGGTCGACGCCGGCGGAGTTCACCGTGCCGCCGTGGAAGCTGCTCCTCAGCGTGTTGAGCACGATGCGTTCGGCGTCCGACGTCCAATCCGTTTCGACCGATTCGAACGGCTGCCCGAACACCCGGAACGAACCGCGGCGCAGCAGCCCGCGCAGCCCGCCGCCGTCGTCCGAGACGGTGCTCTCGAGCAGGTTGACGACGCCGCTGATGCCCTGGACGCGGATGCCGTCGGCACCGTGCCCGAGCGACATCTCGACGTCGTAGAGGCGCAGCTGGCCCGACAACGTGGTTTCGAACGGCCGCGGGTTGCCCTCGCCCGGCACGGCGAACGTCAGCTGCAGCTGATCGACGTCGGTGCGGCCGGTCAGGTGGCGATCGAGCACGGCCTGATGCAGCGGTCCCGCGAACAGGTTGGCGATGCCGTCGTCGATGACCACGCTGCTGGCATCCATCGTGAACCGGATCTCCGTGCGACCGTCCGGTGCCGGCCGGTTGTGCACGCTCCCGGCGCTGTACTTGACGAGCTTGCCGCCCATCTCGGCCCGCACGTCGCTGAAGGTCAGCTGGCCGTCGGCGACCATGAGTTCGCCGGTCATGTGCCTGGCCGGCTTCGGCAGGATGGCGGCGTCCGAGCCGACGTCGACGAGCTGCACGACGAGGCCGAGCCGGTCGGGACGGCCGGGATCGCGCTCGTGGCGGCAGACGAGGTCGACCTTGCCCGACGGTCGCAGCGCGTCCCACGTGCCGGAACCGAGCGCCTGCAGCTGTTCGAGCGTGGTGCCGAGTTGCGCGTCGAGTTCGAGCTCGCGCACGACGAACGCGAGGTCGGTGCGCAGCGCCTCGCCGGTCTGCAGGCTGCCGAGCATCGCGAGCTGGGCCGGCCGGCCCGCGCCGTGCTCGAGCCGGCCGCGCAGCGCGTCGAAATCGATGCGCGTGGTGCCGTTCGCGCCCTGGGCGATCACCTGGCCGCGCAGGTCGACGGCGCGCCACGGTGCGATGGGCAGCTTCAGGTCGACGCCCGTGAGGTCGAGCCGCACGTCGTGGTAGAGCGGGTCGTCGGGCACCGGTCGCCAGACCTTGACCTGGCCGTCGAAGCGCCCGCTCGGCGTGCTCTCGCGCCACGCGGTGTCGACCTCGGGCGCGATCGTGCGCACGGCCCGGCGCAGGTCGTCGTCGAAGGCGAGACCTTCGATGCCGATCACGGCCTCGAAGCCGTTGCCCTTGTCGATCGGCGTGCTGTCGGTCGGGATGTGCCCATCGAGCTCGAGGCGACCGCCGCCGTGCGTGCCTTCGAGGTGGAACTCGGCGCCATCGGCGCGCACGGTGACGCTGCCCTGGAGCTCGCCGAGGCGCAGCGGAAAGCCCGCCCACTGCATCGTCGCCGGCGTCGGCTTCGCGTCGGGCCGCACTTCGACGGACCATCCGCCCGGCAGCTGCTGCTGCGGGCGGATCATCACGTCGACGGCCGTGCGGCCGTCGGGCGTGAACTTGTCGTAGAGCTGGCCGTCGTCGCGCAGCAGCGCCGTGAGCGCTTCGCGCAGGTGCGAACTGAACGCGACTCCCCTGGCCTGGATGTCGAGCGTCGCGTCCTCGCCGCCCGGCTTGTCGGTCTCGACGCGACCCGTGAGATGCACGGTGCCGCCGCCCGCCTCGGGTGCGATCGCGGCCTGCAGGTCCTCGAGCAGCACGACGTCGTCGCGCAGCCGCACGCGGCCGCGCGCCTGCACGAGCGGCAGCGGGAACGACGCGCGGTCGTTCTCGTCGCCGAAGCCGAAGTAGGCCATCGCCACGTCCTGCAGCTGCAGGTCCAGTTCGGTCAGGCCGCCGCGCGCCTGCGGATTGCGCAGATACAGGTCGAGGTCGGCGAGCCCCGCCGTCGGTTGCAGCGCGGCCGTGACCTCGCGACCGACCGCGAACGTGCGCAGCGCGTCGAGCACCCGGTCGTCGATGCGGATGCCCTTGCCCTCGGCTCGCACCTCGAGCTGCAGCTCCGTCGCGAGATCGGTCGCGCGTGCGGTGACGTCGAGATGGCCCGTGCCATCGTCCTGGCGCAGCCGCGCGGTCACCGAGCCGCCGTTCGTGTTGCTGACGTGGAAGGTCACGTTCGCGCTGCGCACGATGTCGGGCAGGTCCGGGCCGCCGACGCGCACGCCGTCGAGTTCCCCGGCGACGGCGAACACGGGCGACGCCGCGGTGCCGGCGGCGCGCGCGGGCACCTGGCATTGTGCGGTCAGTTCGCTGACGTGGGCGGCGGCGTCGAGCGCACCGAAGTCGACCTCGAACAGCTGCTGCACGCGCGCCCGGGTGGCGCGGTCGAACGCGAGATCGCGCAGCGTCACCGCCAGCCGCGCGGCTCCCGAGCGCAGATCGGCCGTGCCGCGCAGTTCCAGCGGCGCGCCGAGGTCGACGAGCACGGCCGTGCCCGAGATCTCGGCGCACGACGGCGAGTCGCGCAGCGGCGTCACGAGCAGATGCACCTCCTGCAGTTCGACGGCGGGCACGCCCGCGCGCGGCGTGAAGCGCACGTGTCCGCGCCGCAGTTCGATCGGCGGGATGGTGGGCGCGCCGCGCGACTCGGGCACCGCGCCGCGCAGCAGCTCCGCGGCGGTCGGCAGCCTCGGCCCCAGGTCGATGTCGACGTCCTCGAGCAGCACGTCGTGCACCGAGATCAGCGATCCCGAGAACCCGGCGCCGACGTCGATGGCCGCGTGTCGGATCACGAGCAGGGGCTGGCCGGGTCGCGTCGGATCGTCGATGCGCACGCCGGCCACCGAAAGGCGTCCGGCGGCGAGGTCGATCGTGCTGCTCTCGAGCTGCGCCGGGCAGGCCAGCAGCGCCTGCATCTCGCGCCGCAGCAGGTGCGTGGCCGCGTCGGAATTCTGCAGCAGCGCCCAGGTCGCGCCGCCCATTGCGACGAGGAACACGAGCGAGAACAGGAGGATACGACGCCAACTCATGGAGGTGAACGGCCGCTGACTCTAGCCCGTCGCCCGCGTCGGGCCACTGCCGAGCGCGCGAGCGCGCCCGGTTCTCGTCGCCGCGGCGAGCAGGGTGTGCAGCGGCGTGCTGGCGCCTGTGGATCGTTGTGCACCGCGCCGGCCGCGACGGCCCTTTTCCGCCTTCGGCGGGAAACCCCGAGAACGGGCTCCGAGGGCCGGTTTCCGCATGGTTTTCCGTTGACAGCAGCGAGGCCACCGCCAAACATCGCGCGAGTTCGCGGTCGCTGCGGCACTTTCGCTGCAGTTTCCGCCAACCAAGTCCACTCCGAACAGAGACACCAGATGGCTGCCAAGAAGAACAAGAAGGGCGCGAAGCCGACGGGCGACCTCATCATCTCCAAGTCCCGCACCAAGGCTGCGGTCAAGAAGTGCAACGTGTCGTCCGATTTCTACGGTGCGCTCGACGCCACCGTGCGCGGCATGATCTCGGGCGCCGAGAGGCGCGCCGAGGCCAACGGCCGCAAGACGCTTCGTCCCCAGGATCTGTAGGACGCAGCATCAGGCAGGTCGCCGCGACCTGCCCCGAACCGTTCGTCGGTTCGCTGCGGGCCTCGGTGCAGGTTCGGCCTGCGAGGCCCGTCTTCAAGACCCGGATGCCGCTGGTCAGGCGGTTTCCGGGTCGTGTCGTCTCGTGGACGCATCGACGCCGGCATCGGTGTGTGGGCACCATTGCACCGGCATCACACAGGCGCGCGGTCTTCCGGCTCGTCGAGGTCGTCGTCGGTCGCGAGCACGGCGAAGCCGGCCCGCTCGAGCGCCAGCAGTCGTTCGCGCAGGCTCGTCGCGACGAGTTCGAGCGCGCTGTCCGCGGCGTCCGGTTCGACGCGCACGGGGTCGCCGTAGAGCACGGCGAGCCGCGCGAACGGCTTGGGGATCGTGAAGCGATCCCAGCTGCGCAGGTGCCAGGCGCGGCTGCACGCGACGCCGACGGGCAGGATCGGTGCGCCGGTCGCGCGCGCGAGCCAGGCGATGCCGACGTTCATCGAATGGCGCGGACCGCGCGGGCCGTCGGGCGTGACGACGAGCTGTTCGCCGCCGCGCAGGCTGTCGGTCATCTCGCGCAGCGCGCGGGCGCCGCGGTGACTCAGCGAGCCGCGGATCGCCCGGAAGCGGAACTTGCGCAGCGCCTTGGTCGCGAGGCCGCCGTCGTCGCTCGGCGAGACGAGCACGTGGATGTCGCGGTCCTTGTGCAGCGACAGCGGCATCAGCGTGACCATTCGCCCGTGCCACATCGCGACGATCCACGGACTGGAGCTCGCCAGCAGCGCGCGGCCGGCCGCACCCTCGCGCTGCACGCGCCAGGTCAGCGCCAGGAGGCGCAGCGTCACCGGCGCCAGCAGGTCGAGCACGAGGCTGCCGACGCGGCGCCGGAACCGGCGCCAGCGCGCGAGGCCCGCGCTGTTGCGACCCCGCCTGGTGCGCTCGGCGTGCCGCTCGGCGGCGAGTTCGCGGCGGGCCTGCCGGGTGGCGCGGGGGTCCATGCCGGCAGCATGGCGAGGCCTGGCCGCGTCTGCACGGGCCGCGTCGCCATCGCACCTCCAGCCGGTCGATCGCGCCGCGCCGGCGCGGACGAAGGACCTTGCCTTGCGCGCCGGGATTGCATCCACTGGCGCGGCGATCCGCCGGCAGGCCGGGTCGCAACCACGATGACCACGTTCGATCTGCGCCTCGTCCCCAAGGACGTGTTCACGCTCATTGGCCAGCTCGCGGCGGCCGGTCGGCGCGCGTGGATCGTCGGCGGCTGCGTGCGCGACTCGTTGCTGGGCAAGCCGGCCACCGACTGGGACCTCGCGACCGACGCGCGTCCCGACGAGCTCATGCGGATCTTCCCGCGCGCGATCCCGACCGGGCTCCAGCACGGCACCGTGACGCTCGTCATGGGCGGGCGACACTACGAGGTCACGACGCTGCGCGGCGAAGCGAGCTACAGCGACGGGCGGCGGCCCGACGCGGTGCGCTTCGTCGGCGACATCGAGGCCGACCTCGCGCGGCGCGACTTCACGATCAACGCGATCGCCGTCGATCCCGCGAGCGGGGCGCTCATCGACCCGCACGGCGGCCGCCGCGACCTCGACGCCAAGGTCATCCGCGCGGTCGGGGTGGCGCGCGAGCGCTTCGCCGAGGACGGCCTGCGTGTGCTGCGCGCCGCGCGCTTCGCGGCCACGCTCGAGTTCGACCTCGCGACCGAGACGTTCGCCGCGATCGGGCCCACGCTCGACACGTTCCGCAAGGTCAGCGCCGAACGCGTGCGCGACGAGTGGATCAAGACGATGCGGGCCCGGCGACCGTCGCGCGCGTTCGAAGTCATGCGCGAGTCGGGCATGCTCGCGGTCACGTGCCCCGAGCTGCTCGAGGGCGTCGACATGGAGCAGAACAAGTGGCACAGCTTCGACGTCTGGCGCCACGGCATGGCCTGCATGGACGCGTGCGTCGGCGATCCCGTGCTGCGCATCGCGGCGCTGCTGCACGACGTCGGCAAACCGCGCACGCGCGCGTTCAGCGACAAGACGAAGGACTACACGTTCTACGAACACGATCGCGTCGGCGCCGAGATCGCCGAGCCGATCTGCGAGCGCCTCAGGTTCTCGAACGACGAGCGGCTGCGCATCACGGCCCTCGTGCGGCACCACCTGTTCCACTACGACCAGTGGACCGATGCGGCCGTGCGGCGGTGGATCCGGCGCGTCGGCAAGGACCGGCTCGAGGACCTCTATGCGCTCAGCGAGGCCGACACGCGCGCCAAGGCCGAGGTCATCGAGCCCGAGCTGCTGCTGCCGATCCAGGCGCTGCGATCGCACGTCGAACGGGTGCTCGCCAAGGGTGCGGCGCTGTCGACGCGCGACCTCGCGATCGACGGCGACGACCTCATGCGCGAGTTCGGGCGCCCGCCGGGACGCTGGATCGGCGAGGTGCTCGACGCGCTGCTCGAGGACGTCACGGCCGAGCCGGCCGGCAACGAGCGCACGGCATTGCTGCACAAGGCGCGGAGCATCGTCGAAGGCCGTTCGGGAGCATAGGTGGACCAGGCGCGGTTTCTTGCCGGCCCTGCTCCACGGAAGTCGTGACGGGATGGGCCCGCTGCCCGACGTGTATGCGTTGCTCGATCGTCATCCGACGCAGGCGCGCGAACTCGACGCGGCGGACTTCCGGGTGCGTGTCGTCGAGGACCACGACGCAAGCGTAGCCGCCACCCGACACCTTGCCAGGCAAGCGGTCACAGAGCAGCGCGCAGATCGTCTCGGCACCGGCGCGAAGGCCCGAGCGTTCCTGGGTCGAGCCGCGGTTTCAGCGCAAGCGCCGCGCCGCGCCGGGCCGCGGTCAGCGCAGCGCGACGCGCAGCGGCGGGCCTTCGGTGCTGCCGACCGTGAACGTGACGGTCGCCTTCGGCGCGCGGTTGCGCGTCGTCAGCGTGTAACTGCCCGGCGCGAGCCACAGCGCGCGCCGCAGCGACTTGCCGACCGAGAGCGAGGCGAGCAGCGTGGCGTCACGGCGCACGTCGAACTCGACCCAGGGCGGCGGGTCGGTGCCGGCGGCGACCACGAACTCGATCCACTGGCGCACGCCGGGCTGGCGCGGCACGACGAGTTCGGTCTCGTTGCCGGGGCGGATCGTGAACGGCATCGCCTGCGCGGCGAGGCCCTCGCTGTGCCCGAGCAGCAGGTAGTCGCCGGGTGCGAGCAGTTCGGAGCGCAGCGGCGGCACCGGCGTGTACAGGCTGCAGACGAATCGCTCGCGCGCGTCGAGCACGTAGTACTCGAGTTTGCCCGTGCCGCCGTCGCCGCGCACGACGAGCGTGCCGCCGACCGTGAGCTGCAGCACCCCGGCGTCCCAGACGGCGCCGCCTTCGAGCGCGCCCGGGGCGAAGCGGATCTCGGGGTGGTTCTTCACGCCGACCCGCCCGTGCCAATCGCCACCCGGCAGCTCGATGACGAAGTTCCCGTCGTCGCGCACCTTGGCGGCGACGCGCAGTTGCGGCAGCGACGGCGTCTGGGCGGTAGGCCTCGATGGTCTCGCCGACGGCAGGGCTGCCATCGGGCCGCAGCAGACGGCCCGTGATGTGCGCCTTCGGCGTGGTGTCGCGCACGAGATGGAGCTCGAGCTCGGGGCCGCCAGGTTCGATTGCGCGCCGTTGCAGGAAGAGGCCATCGTTCGCAGTCGCCTGCACGGTGAGGGTCCGCCCCGCTGGACAATCGCCGATCACGAACCGCCCGTCGTCGCCGCTGGATGCGCCAGCGGTCCAGCGCGCGCCGGCACCTTCGGCTTCGACGCGGATCTGGACCCAATGGACCGGCGCTCCCGCTTCGTCGAGCACGCGCGCGCGCAGCGCCAGGCCATAGCTGAGCTCCAGCTCGCAGCGCAGCGAGTCGCCGGGCTGGCCGCGCAGGCGGGCGGTGGCCTGGCCGACGCGGTCCTTGCGCGCCGCCACGACGAACTCGCCGACCGGCAGGCCGGTCAGCGTGAACGTGCCGTCGGCGGCGGTGCGCGTGTGCACCTGCACGAAGTCCCCGACGTCGCCGACGGTGATGCTCGCATCCGGGACGGGTTGGCCGCCGTTGTCGCGCGCGCTGCCAGAACACGTGATGCCTGGCGCGAGCACGATGCGCAACGCGACCGTCGCGCCGGGGCCGACTTCGCACGTGCCGAGCCATGGCGCGAGGCTCGTGGTGCGGACCTGCACCGGCTGCGCGCCCGCCGGCACGCCGATCGCGCGAAAACGGCCCGCGGCGTCGGTGCGCACCTGCGCCGGCAGCGGCGGGGCACCCTGCAGTGTGGACACGATGCCATCGGTGCGGCCCTCGCCGGCGCGCACGACGGCGCCGGCGACCGGTTGGCCCAAAGGCCCGAGCACGATCCCTTCGACGGCGCCGCCGTTGGGCCGCAGCTCGATGCGCACGCGTTCGGTGCCGCCTGGTTCGCCCTGCGCGAAGTACATCTGGGAAGCAGCGTGTCCCTCGGCCCGCGCGCCCACGAGGCAGTCCGTCTCGCACTCGCGGATCGTGAACGTGCCGTCGGCGGCGGTGACCGCGACCTGGTCGGCGTCGACGCCCGCGGCGCCGTACGGCGCCGCTTCGACCAGCGCCCCGCCGATCGGCACAGAGCCCGCGTCGACGACGATGCCGGTCAACGTCATGCCGCCTCGCAGCTGCAGCGTGCACTCGCACGTCGACCCGGCCGCGATCTCGGCCCGCGCGCCCCGGCGAAAGGTGACCGGCGTGCCCACCAGCACGGTGCCCGGCGGCAGCCCGTCGAAGCGCGCGATGCCCTCGGCGTCGGTGACGGCGCGCAGCAGGCCCTTGCGGAAGTCAAAGCCCTGCCCGCGCACGGTGATCATGAGTCCGGCGGCGACGGTGGGTTCGCCGGCGTAGCGCGCGCGCACGACCAGCGACCCGGTGGTCGCCGCCGGCACCTTCGGCGCGTCGGCTGGTTCGCGCGCCAGTTCCTCGGGTGCGGTGCCCGCGGGGCGGGCCGGTTCCAGGTGGCTGTGCGCGACCGTGCGCCCGTCGCCGGTTCGCAGGTCGAGCGGACTGCCGGGATCGCTGCCGGGCCAGGCAGACCACGCCACGGCGAGCACGAGCACGCCGGCCAGCGCCGCCACGATCTTGGTTTTCGTCGTCATCACGGTCGCTCCGAGGCAGAGGGTCTTGGCGGTCGGCGCGGCGAGTTCGCGCCACGGCAGCGCACGCGGCCACGACGCGAACGGCACGAGCGGCAGCAGCCACGCGCGCCGATCGTCACCGTGTTCGGCGTCGAGCCGGGTGCGCAACGTCTGCAAGCCGTCGTGCAGCCGGTTCGACACGGTCGTCACCGGCACGCCGAGTTCGGCGGCGATGCGGCGCGGCGGCAGGCCGTCGTAGTAGCGCAGCAGCACGGCGGTGCGCTGGTCAGCAGGCAGCCGGTCGACCGCGGCGACGAGCGCGCGGCGCCGTTCTTCGCCTTCGAGCAGTTCGCTCGACGACACCACGCGATCGACGACTGCTGCAGTCCGTTGCCGCGCATCGGCCCGCTCGCGGCAGCGGCGTTGGTCGGCGACGAGGTTGCGCACCACGCGCGCGAGCCAGCCGCGCGGCCGCACGATGTTCCCGGGGCGATGTTCGAGCGCCCGCAGGAACGCCTGCTGCACGACATCGTCGGCTTCGTCGGCGACGAGGCTGTGCGCCAGCGCGCGCACGAACGGCTCCTCGGCCAGCAGCCGCTGCAGGTCGTCGGGCTTCGTCGTCATGCTGCAGGACAGAGACTCCGCGCGGTCCGGTTCCTCTGCTGGAAGTCGGAAAACTCCCAGGCGCCGGCGACTCTACCCAGCAGCCAGCAGACGCGCGCATGTCGTTCGAGCCAGGTCCCGGACGACCCGGAACCGCGATCGCGCTCGATCCGGTCGGTGCCCCGAACCTCGACCGAAGTCACTCGGGCAGCACGTTCGGCCGCTGCGCGTAGCCCCAGAGCTCGCGGTACTTGGGTTGTACGTACGGGTGCAGCTGGTCGGCGAAGTGTTCGCCGAGCTGGTTGGAGCGGATCAACTGGATCGTGTCGTCGAAGTCGCGCGGGCGATCCGGCGCCGAGAGGGCGCTGGCGATCTTGAGCTCCACGAGCCTGGCGAGGTCCAGGTAGCGCTTGCCCTCCCGATCGATGGCCACGAGCGCCGGATCGGGGAACGTCACGCCGCGCGGCGTGCCATCCCCCGGAATGCCGCCCGTCAGCAGGAAGTCGATCGGCACGTTGCGTTCCGTGTCCTTGACCCCGCGACTGCCCTGGAACTTCTCGAGCCAGCCGCGCCCCAGCGCGTTCGCCTTGAACTTCGCGTGCCCCGCCGGCGTCAGCAGCACGTCGACGTCCGTGGTCGCGCGCTGGTGGCCGTGTGCATTGACGGCGAGACCACCGCAGATCGCGTAGGGGATGGCCAGTTCGTCGAGCTTCTGACAGAGACGATCCGCGGCCCGATGCACATCCGATGTGCCCATGAAGAACCTCCCGAGCTGTTCCCATCTGGCCAGGAAGTCCGGATCCGACGTGGTCACCGCGACATCTTGGCCCACAGCTACCAGTGGGTCGAGGGGGGCAACGATCCCGTCGCGGCCGACGCGCGCGACGGGGAACTCGACGGGCAGCCTGCCGCTCCGCGTCAACGACGCAGCGTCTTGCGCCCCCGCGCGTCGCGTTCTCGGCTCTTGCTCGCCGTGAGCCTGAAGACTCGGGCGAGGCTTCGCCGGTTTTGACGCTCGTCGTGGAGGGGTAGCGTGCCAACATGATCGATTGGACCACGTGCCCTGCAGTCGAGCGCCTGTCGGAACGAATGAGCGGTGCATGGGTGTTCCGTGGGGCACGCGTGACCGTGAAGGCGCTCTTCGAGAATCTCGAAGGAGGCGCCAGCATGGACGACTTTCTCGTCTGGTTTCCAGGTGTGACCCGCGAACAGGTGCTCGCCGTGCTCGAGCATGCGGTCAAGAGCCTGGCGGTTGCCTGAGAGTCCTGCGGCAAAGCTCCTGCCACCCCCTCGAGTCATGCGCATTCTCCTCGATCAGGGCACGCCTGCCCCATGCGCGGCGCACTTGCGGGGCACACGGTGATGACGGCATGCGAGTGCGGATGGTCGACGCTGGACATGGGGATCTGCTCACCGTTGCCGAGGCAGAGGGCTTCGATCTGATCGTGAGCACCGACCAGAACATTCTCTACCAGCAGAATCTGACTGGCCGACGGCTCGCCATACTCGTGCTGCCCACGACGAGCTGGCCACGGATCCGCCAGCACCTCGTGAACATCACCGATGCCCTGCACGCTGTGCGCGCTGGGTCCTACCTCGAGCGGCAGTGGTAGGTCAGCGCTGCGGACCCTGTTGGCGGGGAGTGGTGTAGGCCGCGTCCCGTCGTCGCGGCGCGGCGATCGGGCTGAGCGGCGTCCGGGTTCTCACTCGCGCACCGTCGCGGCGTGGAACGCGACGATCGGGTCGTCGTCGGCCTCGAGCCTCTTCAGGAGGCGAGCCTTCTCGCTGCTGGTGCCGCGGACCCACGCGGCGGCGATCTCGGCCAGCGTGCGGCGCCGCGCCAGGTCCTCGCCGGCCTTGTCCCACTCGGCGAGCGCCCGGTCGATGGTCGCCGCGTCGTTGGCGAAGCGGCTGAAGTACCAGGCCAGGCCCTGCCGTGCGTGCCGGTTGGCGGTCGACATCGCGGCGAACAGCTCGTCGTGGCAGTCGGTCCCGCGCGGCAGCGCCTGCACGGCCTGCAGCGCCGCGTCGCGCACCGCCGGGTCCTGGTTGGCGAGCGCCCCGACGAGCCGGCCCGGCCCGCCGCGCGCGAGCACCAACGCCGCCGGTTCGCGCAACGCGGGCAGCCCATGTTCCAGCACGTTGCCGACGCGCTCGATCTCGGCCGGCGTCCACGTCCACGTCGCCTGCAACAGGCTGCGCAGCACCGCGGCGAGCACCGGCCCCTCTTCGCGCAGGCCCTCGCGCAGGAACGGCAGCACGGTGTCGTCGAGCGTCAGCGCGCCGAGCGTTTCGATCGCGGCGATGCGCACCGGCATCGGGTCCGTTCGCGCCGCTTCCAGCAGCGTCTTGACGACACCGCGCCATCGGTTCGGCAACTTGCCCGCGTCGTACGGCACGCTGTAGTAGCGGGCCTGACGCAGCGCCGCGACCGCGCTGCTGCGTTCGTCGTCGTCGCGCCCGTCGGTGACGAGTCGGCGCAGCAGCTCGACGGCCGCGTCGTCGATGTCACCGATCCAGGCCAGCGCCGAGATCGCGCTGCGGCGGTGCTTGAAGTCCTTCTGCGCGAGCAGGCGGCAGAGGTCGTCGACGGCCGGCTTGCCGCCCTGCTGCATGCGACCGAGGGCATCGAGGCACGCCGCACCCGACTCGGCGTCCTTGGCGCCGCGCACGAGCGCATCGATGGCCTCGCGCCGCCCCGGCAGCACGAGTGCCAGGGCCGTGGCGGCGCCGGCCCGCACGGCCGGGTCCTTGTCCTTCACCGCGACCAGCAGCCGTTTGCCGGCATCGGCCGCCGCCGGGCCGAACGACGCCGCGGCGGCCATCGCGCGCGTGCGATCGGTGCCGCGCAGCAGGTCGAGCACGGCTGGCATGAGCTTGGGCTGCGAACCGGCCAGGGCCGTGACGAGGTCTAGCGCGGGGTGCCGCACGGGATCCTCGCGGCTGTGCAACCAACCGAGCACGAGCTGGAGGTCGCGTTCGGTGAACAGGCCGTGCCCGGCGAGTGCCTGGAGCGCCGCGGCCTGCGTCGCGGTCGAGCTCGACTCGAGCGCCGGCTTCAGCGCATCGCGCAGCACGCGCGGCACGGTCGTGAGCACCTGCGCGGCGTCGCTTCGACAGACGTCGTCGTCGAGCAGCGCGACGAGGCGTTCGGTCGAACGCTGCAGCCGCAGCCGCTGGCCCTGCAGCGACTGGAGCGCCTGCCGCACGACGGTCGGGTCGGTGTCGAGCAGCGCGGTGGCCAGCATCGCCGCGGTGCGATCCTCGTCGGTCGACAGCATGGCCGCGGCCCAGACCGCGGCCTGGCGCGCAGCGGCCAGCGGTGCCGTGAGCGCGGACTCGACTGCGGCGAGCTGGTCGCCGGCGCGCGGGCCGAGCCCGCCGAGCCGGAACAGGGCATCGCGCTGGGCTTGTCCCGTGCAGAGCTTCGCGAGGTCGGCGAGCAGCGCGATCTGCTCGGGTGTGCTCTCTGGCAGGGCTGCGACCAGGTTGCTGCTCGCCAGGCTCGGCGTCGCCGAGAGCACGGCGCGGATCAGCGGACCCAGGCGATCGCTGTGCCGGGCGACGGTGTCGCTCGCCGCCGCGGCCGCGACGCTGTCCTTCTCCTGCAGCACAGCCAGCAGCTTGCTGCCCAAGGCGACGCCGCACTCCGTCAGCATGCCCATCGCCGAGCTTGCGAGCGAACGTTCGCGCGGGTCGTCGCTGTCGAACGCGGCATCGACGAGCGGCGACAACACGGCCTGCCGTTCGATCGCGGCAGCAGGTCGGCCCGCCGCGGCGTTGGCCGATGGGGCCGCAGTGCCGCGACCCAGCGCAGCCGCCGCCGCGAGCAGCGCCCGGCCCTGCAGCGACGCCGCCGCCGCAGCGACGTCGGCGGCGACGCCGAGGCGCGCGCAGGCCTCGACGACGGCGAGGGCGACGTCGAGATCGGCGTCGCCGAGGTGCTCGATGAGCTTGGGCACGAACGGTCGCGCGCGGTCGCCGAGTTCGCCGACCGCCTGCACGGCGGCGCGCCGTTCGGCCGGCGAGCTGTGGTCGAGTCGCTGCGGCAGGCCCTGCTGGCCGCGAGCCAGGACCGTCGTCGCGAGGATCGCGAGCATCGAGACGCGCAGCGTGTGCAGCATGGCCTTCATGGTCGGTCGGTTCCCCGGCCCGCAGGCTACCGCACGGCCCGCTGCGGCGCAGCCCGCGGACCAGGAACGCTTAGCGAAACGCAGCTCGCGCTGCCGTGCCCGCTGGACTCACCGAACTCAGCACCTCGCTCGAGAGCTTCGCCGCGTTCCCGCGAGTCGACTCCGAGACGAAATCGGCGGACGCGCGCGCCTGCTCGCGAAGTTCGCCGTCGCCGAGAGGGACAACCTCGTCGCACGGATGATCGCGGGGGATACCGCGCTCGACGGACACCGCAGGACGCGCCTCTCGTTTGGAACGGGTTGCACAAACCTATACCTGTGGTTTAGATTCGTGCGAGGTGACCAAACGACGCAAAGCCATCACTTCCCCCGACTGGGACGAGCTGTACCGAACGGCCGCGGCCCAGGCCGGCCTCTTCACCCTGACCCAGGCCGAGGCCAGCGGCTACTCGTCCCAACACCTGCAGAAGCACCTCGCGAGCAAGCGCATCGCGCGTGTTCGGCGCGGCATCTACCGCCTGACCCACTTTCCTTCGGGGGAACACGAAGAACTCGTCGCGCTGTGGCTCTGGTCGGGCCGCGATGGCGTCTTCTCACACGAAACGTCGCTCGCCCTGCACGACCTGTCCGACGTGCTTCCGGCCATCGTGCACATGACGGTGCCGGAAGCCTGGCGAGCGCGACGCCTCCGCGTGCCCGACGGCCTGGTGCTGCACCATGCGGATCTGCCGGACCGGAGCCGCACCTGGTTCGAGGTCGTTCCGGTCACCACGCCAGCTCGGGTGCTCGCCGAGTGCATCGAGGAGCACGTATCGCCGGAGTTGATCGAGCAAGCGATCCGACAAGCTCGACAGCGAGGCCTTGTCTCCGGCAAGGAGGCCACGGACCTCGGCAGACGCCTTCGCAGATCGCTCACGGAACCCGCGTGACTCCTCCTCGCTACGCAACTCCGGCAGCGTTCAAGCAGGCGCTCGAGCAAGCCTCCGCGATGCGTCGGCATCGGGACTCGACCTCGCGCGTCGTCGCCAACTCGTCGTGTTCGAGCGGTTCCTCGCCCGCTTGTGGCGAATCATCGGCGAAGCCGTGATCCTCAAGGGCGGCCTTGTGCTCGAGCTGCGGCTCGCACGCGCGCGCACGACCAAGGACGTGGATCTGCGCCTCATGGGAACGCCGGACGAGTTGCTGGAGCGGCTACGAGAAGCCGGTCGACTCGATCTACAGGACTTCATGCGTTTCGAGGTGCAGCGCGACCGCCGCAACCCGGACCTCCGCGGCGAGGGCATGAAGTACGCCGGCTATCGATTCGCCACCGAGTGTCGCCTCGCGGGCAAGGTCTACGGTCGCCCTTTTGGCGTCGACATCGCGTTCGGAGACCCACTGGTCGGAGACCCGGACGAGGTCGTCGCCGACGACACGCTCGCGTTTGCGGGCATCGAGCCGGCACGAGTCCGCCTCTACCCCGTCGCGTCGCATGTCGCCGAGAAGCTGCACGCCTACACCATTCCGCGCGCCCGCCCGAACTCGCGCATCAAGGATCTGCCTGACATCGCGTTGCTCGCCACGGTCGGTCCGATCCTGGCGTCGACGCTCCGATCGGCGTTCGAGAGGACATTCGAGTTCCGCGGAACACATGAGCTTCCCGCAGACGTGCCGCCGCCGCCGGCAGCCTGGCGGGCCGCCTACCAAGCCATGGCGAAAGCGGAAGAGCTCGCCTGGCCGACGCTCGAGGAACTGCATCGCGCAGTTCGCGGATTCCTCGAACCCGTGTTGTCGAGGCGTCAGCACAGCGGTCGCTGGACTCCGGATTCGTGGAGTTGGACGCGCGAACGGTGACCGAACGGCGACAACCGAACGGACCACGGGCACTCCGTCATCGGCAGCAGACGACCGCGAGCATCGAGACGCGCAGCGTGTGCAGGATGGCCTTCATGGTCGGTCGGTGCCCCTGCTCGCAGGCTACCGCACGGCACGCTGCGGCGCAGCCCGCGGACCAGGAACGCAACGCGAAACGCAGCTCGAGCTGCCGTGGTGACTGGGGCCCCGTTTCTGATACAAACGGTGACCCGACCCCGTTCCGATCCGCGCATGCCTTCCAGTGAATCCAGCGGCGCCCCCTCGAGCGCGAGCGTTCCCCCTGCCCTCGCCGCGGTCGACGCGGCCATCGCGCGCCTGCGCGAGCTGCCCGGCGCGCTGCTGCCGATCCTGCACGCGATCCAGGACGAACTCGGCTACGTGCCGCCCGCCGCGACCGCGCGCATCGCCAACGCGCTCAACCTCTCGCTGGCCGACGTGCACGGCGTGATCACGTTCTACCACGACTTCCGCAGCAAGCCGCCGGGCCGCCACGTGCTCAAGCTGTGTCGCGCCGAGGCGTGCCAGTCGATGGGCTGCGAGCGGCTCGAAGAGCACCTGCGCGAACGGCACGGTGTCAGCATGAAGCAGACGTCGGCCGACGGCAGCCTGACGGTCGAGCCCGTCTACTGCCTTGGCAACTGCGCGCTGTCGCCAGCGCTGCTGTTCGACGGCAAGCTGCAGGGGCGCGTCACCGAAGCGCGCCTCGACGAACTGCTGGCCGCCGCCGTGGCCGGAGGTCGCGCATGAGCGTCACGGTCTACGTGCCGCGCGACAGTGCGGCGCTTTCGGTCGGCGCCGATGCGGTGGCCGACGCGATCGTGCAGCACGCGGCGCGGCACAAGGCCGACATCGAGCTCGTGCGCAACGGCTCGCGCGGCATGTACTGGCTCGAGCCGCTGGTCGAGGTGGCGACCGCCGAAGGTCGCATCGCCTACGGTCCGGTCAGCCCGGCCGACGTGCCGGCGCTGTTCGCGGCCGGCCTGCTGCAGGGCAAGGCCCACGCGCTGCGGCTCGGCCCGACCGAACGCATTCCGTACCTCGAGAAGCAGACGCGGCTCACGTTCGCGCGCGTCGGCGTCACCGACCCGGTCAGCACGGAGCAGTACGAAGCGCACGGCGGCCTCGAGGGTCTGAAGAAGGCGCTCGCGATGCAGCCCGCGGCGATCGTCGAAGAGGTCGTGCAGTCGGGCCTGCGCGGCCGCGGCGGCGCGGGCTTCCCGGCCGGCATCAAGTGGCGCACGGTGCTCGGTGCGCCGAGTGACCAGAAGTACATCGCCGCCAACGCCGACGAAGGCGACTCGGGCACGTTCAGCGACCGCATGGTGATGGAAGGCGATCCGTTCCTGCTGCTCGAGGGCATGGCGATCGCGGGCCTCGCGGTCGGCGCGACCGAAGGCTACATCTACCTGCGCTCCGAGTACCCCGACGCGCGGCTCGTGCTGGTGACGGCGATCCAGCGCGCGCGCGCGGCCGGCTGGCTCGGCGAGAACGTGCTCGGCAGCGGCAAGAGGTTCGACGTGCACCTTCGCATCGGCGCGGGCGCGTACATCTGCGGCGAAGAGACGGCGATGCTCGAGAGCCTCGAAGGCAAACGCGGCATGGTGCGGCCGAAGCCGCCGCTGCCGGCGATCGAGGGGCTGTGGGGCAAACCGACGGCGGTCAACAACGTCATCACGCTCGCGGCGGTGCCGTGGATCCTGCAGCACGGTGGTGCGGCCTACGCGGCGCACGGCGTCGGTCGCAGCAAGGGCACGCTGCCGTTCCAGCTCGCGGGCAACATCAAGTACGGTGGGCTCGTCGAGGTGCCGTTCGGACTGACGATGAAGCAGCTGCTCTACGATTTCGGCGGCGGCACGAAGAGCGGTCGTCCGATCCGCGCGGTGCAGGTCGGCGGGCCGCTCGGCGCCTACCTGCCGCCCTCGAAGTTCGACACGCCGCTCGACTACGAGGTGTTCGCGGCGGCCGGCGGCATGGTTGGCCACGGCGGCCTCGTGGTCTTCGACGACACGGTCGACATGGCGAAGCAGGCGCGCTTCTCGATGGAGTTCTGCGCGATCGAGTCGTGCGGCAAGTGCACGCCGTGTCGCATCGGCAGCACGCGCGGCACGGAGGTCATCGACCGCATCGTCGCCGGGCAGCGGCGCGAGCAGAACGTCGCGTTGCT
>DASUFY010000180.1:0-6836 GCA_036274315.1 Planctomycetota bacterium
TCGGCACGATCCTCGCCACTTCGCGGCCGCGGTCGGTGATCGTGATGCGCCGGCCCTTCCTGACCACACGCAGGATCTCGCTGAGTTTTGCCTTGGCCTCGTAGATCGAGTAGCTGAGACGCATCGGGGCTACGATCGGCAAGATGGACTGACTAGTCAAGTCAGGTGCGTTCGGAGTCCTGAAGTGACCATGCGAGGGCAACCGCGACGCAGTCCCGATGGACCGGAGCACCTTGCAATCATGCTCTACATCTATGTTCATGCGCTACTTACGACATCGCGGCGGCTCGACGTCGCGTGCTCGCGCGGCAGTTCTTGCGGCTTGCCGGCGGCAGGTGGAGTTCACCTTCGCGCTCGACGATCTGCGATCGACGGTCACCGGACGACAACATCGCCCACGTCGGCACCAGGCCTGCCCCTCGAGATCACGTTCGATGACGAACACGTCCTCGCCGTTCGTACGGCACGATCCTCGTGCTCGTGCGCGGCGACCGGCACGGCAAGGTGCCCGACCAGCTGCCGCGCGATCCGTGAGTGTCGCCGATGAGGGTCAGCGCGACACGGCCGCACCGAGCAACGCCCGGTGCACCGCGTCGGCGACCTCGGCGACGCCCTGGTCCGACGTGTCGACGTGGATCTCGGCCTGCCGGTACAACGCATCGCGCTCCGACAGGATGCGCCGCAGGTCGCCGAAGGCCTGCTCGTTGTCGGCCATCGGCCGCAGGTCGCCCTGCGCCAGCACACGCTGCCAGTGCTGCTCGGGCATGGCGCGCAGCCACACCGTGCGCGCCTGCGCGCGCAGCAACGCGAGGCTCTGCGGATCGGTGACGATGCCGCCGCCGACGGCCAGCACACACGGCTCGCCGGCGAGTTGACGCACGAGCGCGTTGCGTTCGGTCGCGCGGTAGAACGCTTCGCCGTGCAGCTGGAAGATCTCGCTCAGCGACAGGCCCGTGGCCTGTTCGATGCACGTGTCGAGCTCGACGAACGGCAGGCCCAGGCGAACGGCGAGCAGCGGCCCGACGCTGCTCTTGCCCGCCCCGCGCAGGCCGAGCAGCACCACGTGCCGCGTGCCGGCAGCCGCACCGCCGTCGAACAACGCCGTGAGCCGCACGTCGAGCGCCTCGGCGACGGACAACAACCGCAGCACGGACGGATTGGCCTGACCGGCCTCGACGTCGGCGAGGAACCGTTCGCTGATGCCGGTGCGGCGCGCGAGGTCGCGGCGGCTCCAACCGCGCGCCTTGCGCAACGAGCGCACCATGGCACCCAAGCGCTCGAGCAGCGGATGCTGGTGGCTCAGCGGTAGTACCACTCGGTCGTCTGCGAGATCATGCCGCCGGCCGTCGCACCGCCGAACAGCTGCACCTGCCCCTGCGGCGTCAGGAACATCGCGGCGCCGGCGCGTTCGATGTTCATCGGCGGCCCGGCGCCGAACGTGTTCGTGCTCAGCGAGAAGACCTCGGTGCTGCTCAGGGGCACGGGGCTCAGGATGTTGCCGTTGGCGCCGCCGGCGAGCAGGAACTGGCCGTTGCCGAGCGCCCAGCCCTTGTGGTTGCCGCGCGGCGTCGCCATCGGGCCGACCGCGGTCCAGGTGTTGGCGACCGCGTCGTAGATCTCGGCGGCTGCGGTCGGCGTGCCGAGGTTGGTCAGCGTCAGCGAGCTGATGCCTCCGGCGAGCAGCCAACGGTCGTTGCCGAGCGCGAGCGGATCGATCATCGAACGTGCCGTGACCATCTGTGGGCCCGCCACCATCGTGTTCGCGACCGGATCGTAGAGATCGCACGAACGGCGCACCGCGGGCAGCCAGCCGACGATGATCACGGTGTCCCAGCTGATGCCGCCCGCGAGCAGGATCTTGCCGTTCGGCCGCGTGATCGCGACGTGCCCCGCGCGCGGCGTGAGCAGGTTGGGCCCCGGCGACCACGTGCCGGCCGCCGGGTCGTAGATCTCGGTCGTGTTCGTCGCATCGTGCACGGCCGACAGCTGCGTCGGCGTGACCGTCAACGCGGCGAGGCCGCCCGTCACGAAGACGCGCCCGTCGGCGAGCAGCGTCGCCGTGTGGCCCATGCGCGGCGTGGCCATGGTCCCCGTCGCCGTGAACGTGTCGAGCACGGGATCGTAGATCTCGCACGACGGCTGCGGATCGTTGTTGTAGTTGACGCCGCCGACGATGAGCCAGCGCCCGTCCTGCAGCTCGGTCGCCGTGTGCAGCGAGCGCCGCGTCGTCATCATGGGGCCCGGGCTGAAGCCGTCCGTGATCGGGTCGTAGATCTCGCTCGTGGCGTGCGCGACCTGGGCCAGCAGCTGGCCGCGACCGCCGCCGACGACCATCCACCGCCGGTCGGCGCGCGGCAGCACCGAGGCGAACGCGCGGTCGTCGAGGAAGCCGACGGCACGGTCGCGGAACGTGTTCGCGGTGCCGAGCCGGATCGCGTTCGCATTGCTGAGGCGATGCAGCAGCGTCGGCAACCACAGGAAGGTCACGGACTGGAAGTACAGGGCCTGGTCCTGCAGTGCGGGCGCCGCCGCGAGGCTCGTGCTGACGCGCATGTGCAGGTCGACCCCCGTGAAGCCGACCCAGGCGAACCCCAACAGGTCGAGGCCGATGTCGAGCGAACGCGGGTCCAGCGGATCGAAGAGGTTGATCGGCGTCGGCCCCGGCAGCGTCGACGGCACGATCATCACGAGTTCGAACGGGTAGAGCCCGGGGTACGTGTCGAGGTCCAGCGCGCCCGGCATCGATCCACCGACCACGTCGAGCTGCAGGCTCTGGGCGCGCACCGCGCCGGGGGCGCAACCGAGACACACGATCAGGGACACGGCGAAGCGGCGCATGGACGGACCTCCGGGAAAGGACCGGATTATGCGGGAGAGCGCCGCGCCCGTCGCAGATCCGCTTGCCTTTCGCGCCGTGCACGCAACCGCGCGGCCGGGTTCGCGTCGCGTTCGCGCCGACGGCGGCCGGGCTCTTGCAAGTCCCTTGGCATGGGAAGATACTGCTCGTGCGCGGGAATCGGTCCACGCAACCATGCGCACAGCTCTCTGCTCTGCACCGAACCGGACCTGGGCGGCTCCCGGGGTCTTTCGCCAGTTCTCGGGAAGCCAACGGTTCAGGTAGGGGCATCCTCTCCAACAGCCCGCAAGGGCACCTCTACCAGGCGCAGTTCAGAGGACCGGTCGGCGGCCTCCGCCGTCGACCGGTTTTTTCTCCCTGCCGAGGCGGCCGTTCGCCGTGCGTCGCGAGGTTTCTCGGCGACGCGCTGGCGCCGTACGCGCCGGCGATCTACGAACGCGGCCATGCCCATCTACACCGGCACGGGCGACGACGGCAGCACGGGCCTGTTCGGCAACCGCCGCGTGCCGAAGGACCACCTGCGCATCGAGGCCTACGGCACGATCGACGAACTGAACTCGTTCCTGGGCCTGCTGCGCAGCGAGGCGCTGCCCGCCGGGTTCGACCGGCAGCTCGAGACGATCCAGGCGACGCTGTTCGACATCGGAGCGGACCTTGCGACCGAAGGTGGGCGCGCGTGCCTGACGCGCGTCGAGCCCGGCAGCGCCGAACTGGAGCGCTGGATCGACGCGTCGGAGGCCACGCTGCCGCAGCTGCGCACGTTCGTGCTGCCGGGCGGCTGCCGGAACGCGGCGCTGCTGCACGTGCTGCGCACGGTCGCCCGGCGCGCGGAACGGCGCTACTGGTCGCTGGCCAGGGACCTGATGGCCGGCCCGCCCGAGCACGCCGTACCAGCCGCGATCGGGATCTACCTCAACCGCCTGTCGGATCTCTTCTTCTCGTGGGCACGGCGCGCCAACCACGAGGCGGGCGTGCCCGACGTCCCGTGGTCGCGAACGAGCCGGCCGACCGCGTAGGCCAGACGCGTGGTGGCCAGACGCGTGGTGGTCAGACGGGCCCGGCGGCCGTGCGGCCGAGGCGGCAGGCGCGGCGCAGCCACATCATGGCGCGTTCGACTTCGCGCGGTCCGGTGACCGGGATCTCGACGAACTCGCGCGAGTGCGGGTCGCCGTCGTCGGGCATGCGCTTGGCGCCAATGATCTTCAGCGCCTCGGTGACCTGCGGCGGCGCGAGCTTGACGACCACGCCCTTCTTGCCGAGATACGCGAACACCTGACCTCGCACGAAGAAGCTGTCCTTCCCGTCCTTCTTCTCACGGTTGACGTCCTTCCAGGCGCAAAGCCGTTCGACAATGGTGGCAAGTGGATCCATGGGGGCGAACACTATACCAGAACGCCGCCGGACCGCCACGTTCCTCCGGCCTTTTGGCCCGCGGGCGCCCTTCGCGGTCGCACGCACCGGCCCTGGATCGTGCGCCCTAGCGCCGTAGCACGAGGTTCTTGGACACGAGCCAGACCATGGCCGGGTACTCGTCGAGGCGACGACGCAGGTACTGGATCGCCATTGCCCAGCTCAGGGCAAACGGCACGTACAGGCGGGCCCGGATGCCCTGCCGCAGCAGATCGGCCAGGAAGCGGTCGCGCGGCACGCCGTAGAGCATCTGCACCTCGAAGCGGTCGGGGCCGACGCCGACCGCGGGCACGACCTGTTCGACGAAGCGCCGCACGTAGGCGCTGTCATGGGTCGCGAACTCGACATAGTGGCCGGCGCGCAGCAGCCGCTCGGCGAACACGAGCAGACGTTCCTTCATTGCCGCCTTGTCCTGCAGCGCCACGTCGCTCGGCTCGCGGTAGATGCCAATGACGAGGCGCACGCGCGAGCCGGGCGGCAACGTCGCGAGGTCCGCCTCGGTGCGGTGCAATCGGGTCTGCAGCACGCAGCCGACGTCGCGATGCCCTTCGGCGTGCAGGGCCCGCACCGCCTGCAGCGTGAAGTCCGTCCAGTGCCGGCTCTCCATGTCGACGCTGATGCCGACGCGCTTCTCGGCCGCGTGCTGCGCGATCTGCCGGATCGCCGCCAACGAACCCGCGGCGTCACCGCCGTTGTGCAGCGGCCGCGTCGTGTACGACGACGGCTTCAGCGACAGCGTCGGGCGCTCGCCTTCGTCGAGTCCGCTCGCCGCCACGACGTCGACCATCTGCAGGTACGTCGCGAGGTTCGTGCGGGCCTGTTCCTCGCTGCGGATGTCCTCGGCCAGCAGGTCGAGCGTCGACAGCAACCCGCGCTCCCGCCTCAGCTTGACCACGACCTGCATCGCCTTGGCGAGCGAGTCGCCCGCGACGTAGGGCTTGGCGAAGAACCGCACGAACACGGCGGGGATGACGCGGATCAGGGGGTTCACGGCGGGGGGCGGATCATGCCCGGGCACGCCGCCGAATGCCACGCGCGGGCGCGGTCCCGCACCCGGGCTCAAGCGGCCCATGCCATCGCGTCGATGAGACGCAGCGCAAGAGGCGAACGCATGCGAATCACGTGGTTGCTGGAAGCCGCCGACCAGCTGTGGGGCGGCGTCAAGGTGGCGCTCGAGGACGCCAACTGGCTGCATCGCCGCGGGCACCAGGTGACGGTGCTGAGCCGGTCGGGCCCACCGTCGTGGATGCGGCTCGAGTGTGCGTTCCAGCGGGTGCCGTGCTTCCGGCCCGAACACCTGCCCGCCGGCGACGTGCTCATCGGCACGTTCTGGTCGACGGTGCCGTGGGCCGCGAGCGCCGGGCCCGACAAGGGTGTGCCCGTGCACTACTGCCAGGGCTACGAGGGCGACGCGCCCGAGAACGCGCCGTTGCGCGATCGCATCGAGGCGGCCTACCGGTTGCCGCGCGTGCAGCACGTGACGATCTCCGCGCACCTGACGCAGCTGCTGCGGCAACGCTTCGGCGTCGCGGCGAAGCAGGTCGCCTACACGATCGACCATGCCGTGCACCACGCCGGCCCCGAACGCGCGAGCGCATCGCCGCTGCGCGTCGGACTCGTCGGCCCCTACCAGATCGCCTGGAAGGACCTCGGCACGGGCTTCGCCGCGTGCCGGCTCGCGCACGCCGCCGGCCAGAAGCTCGTGCTCGTGCGCGCGACCAACACCGCACCCGACCCCGCCGAACTCGACACGCCGTTCCCGGTCGAGTGGCACCGGCAGCTGCCGCCCGCGCAGATGGGCGACTTCTACCGCTCGCTCGACGTGTTCCTCGGCACGAGCAGCGGGCCCGAGGAGGGCTTCTTCCTGCCCGCGGTCGAGGCCATGGCGTGTGGTGTGCCGGCCGTGCTGACCGAAGTGCCCTGCTTCCTCGCCCACGCCGACGTGCTCGGCAACGACCGCTTCGCGCTCTGGGTGCCGCCGCGCGACGCCGCCGCGATGGCCGAAGCGCTCGTCATCGCGGGAGCGATCCCCGAGGTGCGCAGTTCGCTGCGGCGCGAGGGGCTGCAGCTCGCGGGCCACTACCATTCCGACCGCCACGGCGAGGAGCTCGAAGCGGCGCTCGTCGCGTGCGTCGAGGCGAACGCGACGAACGAACGCCACTCGTTGCGCCTCGTCGCGGGCCCGCCGCCGCCGGACGAGCCGAGCATCGCGACGCTGCTGCGGCAGCTGCGCGCGGCCGCCGCCCGCATGCAGCGCGACGAACAGCACGCCGAGGCCGCCTCGTTGTTCGCCGCCGCGCACTGCCTGCAACCCGACGACGCGGTGCTGCTGCGTGCACTCGCCGAATCCCATCAGCGCGCCGGCGCCGCTTCGGCCGCGCTCGCCGCGTTCGACCAACTCGCGGCCCGCGGCATCGACGACGAGGCACTGCACGTCGGCCGCGGCCACGCGTTGCACGCGCTCGATCGGCTGCACGAAGCGGCGCAGGCGTTCCGCGCCGCCATCGCGGTCGGCGCGCGCACGGCCGACGCGTTCAACCGGCTCGGGGTCGTGCTGTTCCAGGCCGGC
>DASUFY010000181.1:0-2264 GCA_036274315.1 Planctomycetota bacterium
CGCCGCGTGCACGACCGTCGTGCTGCCGCCGGGGAACGGGAACGCGAACGGCATGACCAGCGGCCGCGAGAAGTTGTTGTCACCCATGGCGACCGGCGTCGTGGCGTTGTTGAGCACCTGCGCGCCGGTCGGCGCGAACCATGCGGGCGGGCCGGCGGCGACCACGTAGCCGCTCGCGACGGGCGTGGCGACGAGCACGGTCTCGGCGCCCGCGGCGCCGGCGAGGTCGAACACCGTCAACGCGGCGAGTGCCTCGTAGAACGTCGTCGTGCCCGAATAACAGCCCTGGCCGTAGGTGCTGGATTGTGCGCAGCCCGCACCGGGCACGTTGCCGACGTTGTAGTAGATGTTGCCGTTGAAGATGCGGGGCTGGAAGAACGTGCCCGAGAAGAACGCGGCCGTCACCGACCCGCCCGAGAACTGCAGTTCGTTGGTCGCGCCCGTCTGGTTCGAGCCGGTGCCGTTCGTGTAGCGAAGGCTGACGCCGAGGTGGCGCACCGTGATCGCGTGGGGTCCTGGCGACAGGAAGAGACCGGCGCCGAGGCACGTGTAGGACGGCACGTTGTTGCCCTGTGCCACGACACCGCCGCTGACCGCCAGCGACCACAGGCTCGAGGTGGTCTCGTTGCCGGAGTACGTCGTCGGGCCGGTCCAGAGCTCGATCGTGCCGACCGTGCCGACGGCGCTCGTGCCGCAGTTGACGTCGAGGCCGGTGAGCGTGACGCCGCTCGGAGCGAGCACGTTGAGGTCGAAGAAGATCTGCCAGCCGGAGGAACCGCCGTTGTTGGCCGTGAACGGCATCGAGAGCGGGGATTGGGCGGAGAGGGACGCGGCGAGCAGCGCCGCAGCGACGAGGTTGCGCATGGTTGCGACTCCCGGATTGGAGGGCCGTTCATGATGCCAGCCACCCGGCAGCCGTCAAACCCGACACGGCCCGCACGGCCCGCGCGCGCCAGGAACTGTTGGGGTGACTGCCTACTGCTTGCCTGCGCGGCCAGCGGGCCCCTCCGGCGGCGCCGCGGCGCCGGCCTTGCGCAACGCCAGCCGCGCAAACTCCCGTTCCGTCGGCACGGGGCCGCCCAGCGCCTCGTGCACGGCCTTCATGCCGCCCTCGGCCGCCAGGTTCGCCACGTAGTCACGACCACGCAGGTAGGCCATGCGCCGCGCTGCTCGATGCCGCTTGCGGCTCCATTGCACGTAGTCCGCGTAGTGGAACTCACCGACGCCGATCTGCTCTTCGACCCAGGTCGCGTGCCCCTCCGTCAGGGAACCGAGCATCAGCTTCGCCCAGGCCGCCGAGGTCTTCTGCAGGCGAGAAGGCAGCTGGTAGTGTTGCTCCTGCAGCACGTGCACGAGTTCGTGCGCGAGCATCGGTCGCGCAAACGCATCGCGTTCGCTGTTGCTGCCGTCGGCCGCCCGCATCAACGCGTCGGTCAGGAACGGGCTCAGCACGACCTCGTCGCGCTCCGGCAGGTAGAGCCCCCAGGTGATCGCCACGGTCAGGTCCTTGTCCCGTGCGCCGGGATTCTCGGCGAGCACCAGCTCGATCCAGGTTCCGTCGTCCGCGGCCCGCACGACCGGCGGCTTCGTGAAGCGCAGCTCGCTGTACTTCTCGACCATCGGCACGATCTGCTCGACGAGCCTGGCCAGCTTGGCGCGATCGAACCAACGTGCGGTGGGTTCGACGATCTCGATCGTCGTCGATGCGCGCGCCGGCGGTGGTGTCGCCTGCTGCGCGGCGACCGTGCCGCAGATGCCCACGGCACAGAGCAGCGTGCCGCACCCGGTTCGTGACCTCATGGCCGCAGCTTGGCGCCCCGGCGGAGACGGTGCAAGGGCCGGCCATGGCCAGCGTGGCTGAAAGCGGGCGCCGGCGTCAGCGTTCGTGTGCCAGCCCCGGCGCGTAGTCCTCGCCGGGGTTGACGAAGCGGTTCTGCTCGTAGCTGTGCTGCCGCTCGTAGAGCTCCTTGTAGCGGCCGCCGAGCGCGAGCAGCTCGGCGTGCCTGCCGCGCTCGAGCACACGTCCGTTCTCGATCACGAGGATCTGGTCGGCGCTGCGGATGGTCGAGAGCCGGTGCGCGATCACGAACGTCGTGCGCTTCTGGCGCAGCTCCTGCAGACCAGCCTGGATCAGCGCCTCGCTCTCGCTGTCGAGCATCGAGGTCGCTTCGTCGAGCACGAGGATGCGCGGGTCGGCGAGCAACGCGCGCGCGATCGCGACGCGTTGGCGCTGGCCGCCCGAGAGCTTGACGCCGCGTTCGCCG
>DASUFY010000182.1:0-4216 GCA_036274315.1 Planctomycetota bacterium
TCGGCCTGTTCGTCAACAGCGCGGTGCTGCGCTTCCGCCCCGACGGCGACGCTTCGTTCCGCGCGCTGCTGCAGCACGTGCGCGCCGTCGCGACGGCCACGTTCGCGCACGGCGACGTGCCGTTCGAACGGCTCGTGCAGCACCTGGCGCCCGAACGCCACCTCGACCGCAATCCGCTGTTCCAGGTGATGTTCAACTACGTCGACTTCGCGACGCTCGACGTGCGCTCGGGCGGCGTGCACTGGCGCTACGAGGAGGCGCCCGCGGGCACGCTGTTCGACTTCACGTTGTACGTGCGGCGGCGCCAGCACACGATCGTGCTCGAAGCGGAGTTCGACCGCTCGCTGTACGAACCGGCGACGATCGAACAGCGCCTCGCCGAACTGCAGACGCTGCTGCAAGGCGCCGCGTTGGCGCCGGAGACCGCGGTGCAGCGGCTGCCGATGCTGCCGCCCGCCGAACTCGCGGCGCTGCGTGCGATCGAACGCGGCCCGGCGCTGCCACCGGGACCCGGCGACGCGTGGAGCCTCGTGCGCGAACGGGCCGGCGAACGCGCGAGTGCCGTTGCGCTCGGCGCCACGGACTGCTCGTACCGCGAACTCGTCGCCGCGGCGACGCGGCTCGGCGCCGCACTGCGTGCGAGCGGCGTGCGGCCCGGCGACCTCGTCGCCTGCCACCTGCCGCGCGGAGCGTGGCTCGCGATCGCACCGCTGGCCATCTGGCACGCGGGCGGCGTCGTGCTGCCGCTCGATCCCGAAGTGCCCGTGGCGCGCCGCCGCACCGCGCTCGAGGCGGCCCGGCCGCGGCTCGTGCTGGTCCTGCGCGATGGACCGCGGGCGCCCGGGGCGGACCCGGTGCTGGCCGTCGACGACGGCGAGGGCACTCGCGATCCGGAGAGTGCGTGTCCGCTCGCGGCCGACTCCGCCGCCTACGTGCTGTTCACGTCGGGCTCGACCGGCGAGCCGAAGGGCGTCGTGATCGCGCACGGCGCGCTGGCCGCGTTCCTGCGCGCGATGCGCGCAACGCTGCCGCTCGGCCCGGACGACGTGCTGCTCGCGATCACCTCGCCGAGCTTCGACATCGCCTGGCTCGAGCTGCTGCTGCCGCTGTGCACGGGCGCGCGGCTGCACATCGCCGGCTCCGAGCTCGTGCGCGACGGCCGAGCCCTCGCCGCCGCGCTCGCCGAGACGCGCGCGACGTTCCTGCAGGCGACGCCGTCGACGTACCGGCTGCTCGTCGAGAGCGGCTTCCGCGGCCGCACCGATCTGCACCTGCTGTGCGGCGGTGAGGCGCTGCCGGACGAGCTCGCGCAGTCGCTGCGCGAACGCTGCGCGCGGTTGTGGAACCTGTACGGACCGACCGAGACGACGATCTGGTCGACGGTGCACGAGGTGGGCACGGGCCCGGTGCGCATCGGCCGCCCGCTGCCGGGAACGACCTGCCACGTGCTCGATGAACACGGCCAGCGCGCGCCGTTCGGCGTGCCCGGCGAGCTGTACATCGGCGGCAGCGGCGTCGCGCTCGGCTACCACGGGCTCCGCGAAGCGACCGCCGAGCGCTTCGTCACCGGACCCGACGGCGACCGCGTCTGCCGCACCGGCGACCGCGTGCGCTGGGGCCAGGACCGGCAGCTGCAGTTCCTCGGGCGCGGCGACGACCAGATCAAGCTGCGCGGCCACCGGCTCGAGCTCGGCGCCGTCGAAGCGTGGCTGGCGCAGCACCCGGCCGTCGTCGAATGCGCGGCGAGCACCTTCGCGACCGACGCGGGGCCCGAGCTCGCCGTTCACGTCGTCGCTCGCGACGTCGGCGGCGAGACCGCAAGCACCGACGGCTGGCAGCGGGTCTGGCAGCACACCTACACCTCGGGCGACGCCGCGGACCCGGACTTCGACACGCGCGGCTGGCTCGACAGCCGCACCGGCGAAGCGATCCCGGCCGCGAGCATGCGGCGTTGGCGCGACGGCGTCGCCGGCCGCCTCGCCCAGCTCGCGCCGCAGCGCGTGCTCGAGGTCGGCTGCGGCACGGGTCTGCTGGTCGCCGCGTTGGCCGGCGACTGCCGGCAGTGGCTCGCGACCGACGCGACCGCGGCCGCCGTCGATGCCGTCGCCGGGCTCGCGGCACGGCGCGGCCTCGCGCACGTGACGGCGCGACAGCTCGCCGCCGACGCGCTCGACGAGCTGCCCGCGCACGCGTTCGACTGCGTCGTGCTCAACTCGGTCGTGCAGTACCTGCCCGACCTCGCCTACCTGCTGCGCGTGCTCGATGCCGCGCGCCGGCGTCTCGCCGCCGGCGGCACGATCTGGCTCGGCGACGTGCGGCTGCTGCCGCTGCACGAAGCGTTCGTCGCCTGGCTCGAACTCGCACGCGCGCCCGACGACCTGCCGCGCGCCGAGTTCGCCGCACGCTGCGAACGGCGCCTGCTCGACGAACCGGAGCTGTTGCTCGCGCCCGAGCTGTTCACCGGGCTCGTCGACCGCGGTGTGTTCGCCGATGCCTGGATCGCGCTCGAGTGCAACGACGACGACACCGAGATGAGCCGGTTCCGGGCCGACGTCGTGCTCACGGTCGACACGACGTTCGCGCCCGCGCGCGCGCTCGCCGAACCGCTCGAGAACGCGCGCTGCGCTGTGCCGCTGCACGCGTTTGCGGCGCGGCACGACGCGTCGCTGGCGGACGTCGGTGCGCTGCGGGGCGCCGCGGCGAGCGCGTCCCGATGCGCACGCGGCCCGCGGGAACTCGGCACGGCGGTCGCCGGCGATCGGCTGCTGCACGGACTGGCTGCGCCGCTCGGCGCGCGTTCGCCGGCGCGCCGGTGCGACGCACCGATGCCGGCGGCCGAAGCACTCGCCCACACTGCCAACACACCGCGACACGCGACCGATCGCTCGCTGCTGCAGCGGCAGCTGCGCGAGCATCTCGCCCAGCACCTGCCGAGTGCTCTGCTGCCGACCCGCTTCGAGTGGCTCGCGCGCCTGCCGCGGTTGCCGAGCGGCAAGCTCGACCGCAAGAGCCTGCGCGCCCCGGCCCCGCGGCCCGGCGCGGGCGCGCCGCCGGCCACCGACACGGAACGTGGTCTCGCGCGCCTCTTCACCGAGGTGCTCGGTGCGAACGACATCGGTCGCGACGACGACTTCTTCGCGCTCGGCGGGCACTCGCTGGCCGCCGCGCGGCTGCTCGCGCGCCTGCGTGCGACGTTCGGCGTCGATCTCGGCCTGCGCCAGATCTTCGCCGGACCGACGCTACGGCAGCTCGCCGCCGCCATCGACGCCGCGGCGCCCGCCGCGACTCCGCCGCTGCGGCAGCGCGTGCGCGCGGCGGTCGAACGACCCGGCGCCACGATGGAGCGCCTCTGGTTCCTGCAGCGCCTGACGCCGGGCTCGCGCGCCTACCTGATGACGGGCGTCGTCGATGCCGTGGGTGCGCTCGACCTGCCCGACCTGCAGCGCGCGCTCGACGACGTGCACGCGCGGCACGAAGTGCTGCAGCTGCGCCTCGTCGAACGGGACGGCGCAGCCTCGCTCGTGCACGACGCGCGCCCGCCGCAGCTCGCACGATGTGCCGATCGCACCGAGCTCGAACGGGTGCTCGCGCGGATCGACGGCGACGGGCTCGAGCCGCTGCGTGTGTTCTGTGCGCCGCTCGACGAACGCACCCACCGGCTCGCGTTCGTGCTGCACCACGCCTTCGCCGACGGCTGGTCGATCGGCGTGCTGCAGCGCGACCTCGCGCACGCCTACGCCGCGCGTCGCCGGGGCCGCGCGCCCGACTGGAGCCCGCTGCCGCTGCAGTACCTCGACTTCGTGAGCTGGCAGGACCAGCTCGCGGCGGACCACGAGCGGGCGCTCGCGTTCTGGCGCAACGAGCTCGCCGACGCACCGGCGACGATCGAGCTGCCGACAGCGCGGCCGCGGCCGAGCCGGCTGCGCGAACCCGGCGCTCGGTTCGCCGTGAGCCTGCCCGACCGACTCGTCGCGGACTGCGCACACCTCGCCGCCGAACTCGGCGCGACGCGCTTCCACGTCCTGCTGGCCGCGGTCCAGGTCTGGGTTGCGCGCCTCGCGGGCCAGTCCGAGGGCGTCGTCGGCACGACGACCGCCAACCGCGACGACCCGGCGCTCGAACCGCTCGTCGGCTGCTTCGTGCGCACGCTGCCGCTGCGCGCGCGATTCGGCGGCGAGCCGAGCTTCGCGCAGGCGGTCGTCGCCGCGCGCGAGAC
>DASUFY010000183.1:0-19021 GCA_036274315.1 Planctomycetota bacterium
TCAGCCGGTCACGATGCAGACGGCGTCGGTCAGGCCGAGGAACAGGCCGGTCACGCTGCACGGGCTCGCGGCGGTGTTCGTCGCCGTCAGGTCGGCGCCCTGCAGGAACAGGCGCACGCCGGCCGGCAGCGCCGGCGGGATGGCGATCGGCAGCGAGGTGCCGACGGCGATCACGTCGGGCGCCGGCACGAGCACGCAGTCGCACGCGAACACCGGCAACAGCGACAGGTTGATGGTCGCGCCGGACGCGATGACCAGCGGAATCGTGGCGCCGTTCAGCGTCGCCGTGACGGTGCTGCCGGCGACCGGCGAACCGGTCACCTCGAACGTCGCGGTGGCGCAGTCGGGCGTGTCGAGCACGCTGATGCTGTTCGGCGATGCACACAGCACGTCGGCGAACGTGTGGCCGACGACCACGTCGTCGATGTGGATGAAGCCGGTGTGGTCGTTCGACTGGCGCAGGGCGAACTGCTCGATGATCGTGCCGGTCGCGGCGCCGGTGTGCGCGATCGACGGGCTGGTCTCGGCGTACGGGTTCAGCCACAGATGCGACTCGCCGGTCGCGGCGTTCCAGTCGATGACGACCGTGTAGTTGGTGTCGAACACGAGGTCGACCGGCCACTGCGCGCCGGCGCCGAGGTTGGCGTTGTCGGCGTTGATCGCGAGCTGGAAGTCACCGCCGGCGGCCGGGCTCAACACGCCGGTGCGCGCGCGGAACAGCGACCCGGTGTCCTTGAAGTGCACGAAGTAGGTGCCCTCGCCATCCGGGTTGACCGGATTGCCCGAGGGCACGTTCAGCGTGAACGACGCGTAGATCGTGTCGGCAGCGCCGAAGGCCGGGAACGCGAGGTTGACGTCCTCGCCCGAGCCAGCGCTCTGATCGAGCGTCGCATACGAGCCGTTCGACATGATGACCTTGTTGCCGGCGCCGCTGTGTGCGGTCCAGCCGTTTGCGGTCAGCGCACCGACGTACGAGAAGTTGTCGCTGGCGACGACCTGCGCCGAAGCGGCGCCGGTGAGCAGCAGTGCGATGGCGATCGTGGAATGGGTGGGCTTCATGGCTTCGAAGGGGCAGGGCATGGTTGGCGTCCGCGACGTTGCGGACGCCGACCCATCAGAGACCTTGGCGCCCGACCTTCCACCCCGCACCGCGTTCTTGCCGCGATCTTTTCCGTTTCCTCCCAGTGCATCTCGGCCACCGCGGCGACCCGCGTCATCGGCGCCGAGCCGCGGCCGCTCGGCGCCGCCGCCTGCCACGCGGGCACGCCAACGCGCTGATCCGCGGGTCGCTAGTAGTCGATGCGTGCCGCGTTGCTGGTCGTGAAGCTGCTCAGCGTGAGCCCTTCGAGCACCGCGTGCTGCACGAACAGCGTCTGGCCGGCGAACGTCGCGTTGCTCGTGATCATGGAGGCGAACGCGCCGACCGGGTTGGCCAGCCCGCCCAGCAGCAGATCCGGGCTCGTGTACAGCGAGCAACCGGTCGCACCGAGCAGCGGGCCGAGGTCGATCGGCGGCGTCAGCCCGACCAGGCCGAGCACGGCCAGACCGACCGCGTTCGGCGCATGGTGGATCGAGATCGTCGTCAGCGTCGCGCCGATCGCGCAATCGCCGGCGGCGATCAACACGGCAGGACCGTTCGGCGCCGCGCACCCGGAGCCGAACAGCGACACGTGGCAGCCGCCGTGCACGTAGGCGAGGCCCGACACGGTTCCGGTCGGGCTCGTATTGGTCGCGATCAACGTCGCGTTGCCGGCGAGGTCGATGCGGTAGACGTTGCCGCCCGTGCTGCCGACGAGGAACCGGCCGAGATCGTCGACCTGCAGCGCGTTCGGCGTCGGCACGGTGCCCGGCGTGACCAGGTCGGTGACGGTGCCGCTGGCGTCGACGCGCACGAGCCGGCTCGCGGTCAGCACCGTCGCGAGGATGTCGCCGGTGTACGGATCGAACTGCACGTTCGACACGTAGCCGCCGAGCCCGCCGACGATCGGCACGCCGGTCGAGCTGCCGTTCGGCAGCCGGAACAGGCCACCCTGGTTGCCGACGATGATGTCGCCGGTGGCCGGATCGTAGGCGCCCGCATTGACCGTCGTGCCCCACGGCTGCGTGCCGAGCGACAGGTCGATGACGACGCCCGCCGGCGTGACCATACGCACCTGATCGTTGCCGTTGTCGGTGACGATGATGTTGCCGGCGCCGTCCCAGCTCATCTGCGAGACCTCGCCGACCGCGAGCGTCAACGGGGTGTAGGACACGGTGCCGGGCCCGGTGATCGTCGCCCTGCCGACGAAGCCGAAGCCGCCGACGAGGAAGTCCACGAACGTCGCCGGGTCGTGCAGGATGGCCTGCGAGGTGCCGCTGCCGAAACCCGAAGTCGTGTAGCCGGTGACGCTCGGCGGCGTCGCGATGCCGAACTGGCTGGTCGAGAAGCCGGTGATCGCGATGTCACCGGGCAGGACCTGGGCGGTGAGGGCGGAGAGCGGGAGCACGGTGAGTACGAGGTGGCGCAGCATGGAGGTGTCCTCGGGGTGGAAGAACGCGGGTGAACATAGAAGCGGACCCGCGCGGCCTGGGCCGCCACGATGTCCCGTTGTTTCACCGTTCCTCGAACGCTGCGGCGAATCCACGGGCGTGGATCGCCGGCGGGCTCGGCGCTCTGATGAGGGCACCCCGTGTCGATGCCCAGCAGCGACGAAACGTGCCCGCAGCCCGAGCGGCCCGACCGCATCGGCGCATACAGGGTGCTCGACACCCTGGGCGAGGGCGGCATGGGCACGGTCTACCTCGCCGAACAGAGCCAGCCCGTGAAGCGCCGCGTCGCGCTGAAGCTGATCAAGCTCGGCATGGACAGCAAGGCGGTCGTCGCGCGGTTCGAGCAGGAGAGGCAGGCCCTGGCGATGATGCAGCACGACGGCATCGCGCGGGTCTTCGACTGCGGCACGACCGAGCGCGGCCAGCCGTACTTCGTGATGGAGCTGGTGAGGGGCGTGCCGCTGAACGAGTTCTGCGACCGCAATCGGCTGTCGCTCGCGGCGCGCATCCGGCTCCTGCAGCAGGTCTGCGCGGCCGTGACCCACGCCCATCAGAAGGGTGTCGTGCACCGTGATCTCAAGCCCGGCAACGTGCTCGTCAGCGACGAGGAGAGCCGGCGCAGCGTCAAGATCATCGACTTCGGCCTCGCCAAGGCCATGGGTCAGAAGCTCGTCGAAGCCACGTTGTTCACCGAGGCGGGTCAGGTGGTCGGCACGCCCGAGTACATGGCACCCGAGCAGGCCGACCCGACCAACCAGGACATCGACACGCGCGCCGACGTCTACGCGCTCGGCGTCATGCTCTACGAGACGCTGACCGGGCAGCTGCCGTTCAGTCAGCACGACCTGCGCCGCGCCGGTCTGCTCGAGATGCAGCGTGTGCTGCGCGACGTCGAGCCACCGAAACCGAGCACGCGGCTGTCGGCGCTGCTCGACGCGACCGCGATCGCGGAGCAACGGCGCACGACGGCGACCGCGCTGCGCAGGACGCTGCGCAACGACCTCGACTGGCTCGTGCTCAAGGCGCTCGAGAAGGATCGCTCGCGGCGATACGAGACCGCGAACGCGCTCGCGATGGACCTGCAGCGTTATCTCGACCACGAGCCGTTGAGCGCCGGGCCGCCGAGCCTCGGCTACCGCCTGCGCAAGCTCGTGCGCCGCTACCGCGGCCCGATCGCCGCCGCGGCGGCGATCGTCGTCGCCACGGCAATCGGCGCCGGGCTCGCGCTGCGCTACGCGATCGACGCCGAAGACAGCCGCCGCGAAGCAACCGCCGCGCGCATCGAGGCCGAACACCAGCGCGGGGTCGGCTTGCTGCAGCTCGCGCTGTTGCGCTGCGAGCAAGGGGACCAGGGCGGCGCCCACGCGGCCGCCGCGGCGGCGATCGGCGAACCCATCGACCGCGACGCCGCGAGCGTGGGGCCGCCGCTGCTGCGCGTCGACTCGCCCGAGTTCGCGGAGGCGGCGTTGGTGAACGAACTGTGTCCCGACCCGGTCGTGTGGAGACGGCTCGATCCCGGCTTCGGCGCGGTCGCCGACCTCGCGTTCGCCGCCGACGGACACGTCGATGCGATGTCCGAGTCCACGCGGCTGCGCCTGTCCGGCGACGCCGGCGACGTGCTCGCTCGCACCGACCAGCACCTGCGGTTCGGTCGCAACGGCCACCTGCTCGCGGCGCCGGCGATCGAGGGCAGGTCGATCGAGGTGCGGGTCGGGTCGAGCTGCTGCACGCTCGACGCGGGGCGCGGCACGGTGACGACCGCTCGCCACGATCATCTCGTGACCTGCCTCGCGACGCTCGTGCCCGAGGATCGCGAAGGCGTGCACGACTCGGTGCGCGGCGACCTGCTCGTCGCGACCGGGAGCTGGGACCAGCACGTGCTCGTCACGCCGATCTCCGTGCGCGACACGACGCCGGCGCGCGACGCCGTGCGGCTCGCCGCCGATTCGACCGTGCACGACCTCGCGTTCGGGGGCGCGCGCTTCCTGGCCGCGGCGATGCAGGGCGGCTACGTGCGCGTGTGGAGCCTGCGCACGCTCGAACACGTGGACCTTCGCGCGGATCCGACCAGCACCACCTGGGTCCAGGCCGTCGCCTTCGACGCCAGCGGCTTCGTGCTCGCGGCGGGAACCGAGGCAGGAGTCGTCGAGATGTGGCGGCTCGGCGAGGACCTGTCGGTGGACGAGCACTTCGAGCTCCGGGGCCATCGTGCGCCGGTGGCCCGGGTCGCGTTCGGTCCGAGTCCGCACGCCCACCTCGTCTACTCGGGCAGCAGCGACGGCGTCGTGCTCGAGTGGACCTTCCTGCCGTCGACGGGACGATTCCGACCGTGCCGCTCGTTGCGAACGCATGCACGTTCGCTGACCGCGATGGCGATCGATGCGAGCGGATCCTCGCTGCTGGTCGGCGACGAGAACGGGGCGATCGTGCGCGTGGATCTGGCCCCCGAACGCGAACTGCTCGAGATCGACGAGGGCTGGCCGGTCGACAGCCTCGCGGTCGTCGGTTCGCGCATCGCGGCGCTCGAGCCCGCCGCGGGTTCTTCGGGGCGCACCCGACTGACCGTGTTCGCGGCCGACAGCGGCGCCCGCGTGCGTTCGCTCGAGGTCGACGGGGCGGGCCTCTACGACGTCGTCGCCGAGCCCGGTTCCGCGCGCATCGCCGTGCGCACGGGAGCCCGCGGTGCGTCGCGCGTGCTGATCTGGGACAGCACGACCGACGAACGTGCGACCATCCCCGCCGAGGCCCTGCGCGGCGCCAGCCCCGACGTCGCGATCGGGCCCCCGCGCATGGCGTGGCGGCCGCACACGCGGCAGCTCGGCGTGCGCACGCTCGCCGGCGTGTTCCTGTTCGATGGCGACCCGCCCCGGGTCGTCTGGTCGGACGTATCGATGGCGCGGGCGCCGGGCAACGACTTCGACCTGATCGCACCGGCCTCGCCGTTGGCGTTCAGCCCCGACGGCGCCGTCGTGTACACGGCGGGCGCGCAGCGCGACACGCTGCTGGCGCTGGCCGCCGACGGCTCGGTCGCGCGCAGCACGGAGCTCACCTGGAGCCACGGGACCGGCCTGCAGTTCCTTCGCATCAGTCCCGACGGGCGGTTCCTCGTGCTGGGCAACGGCAACGCCCGCGAGACGAAGGTGCTCGCGGCCGACACGCTCGCGGTGGTCGCCGAACTCTGGATGGAGGGCCGCGCCGCGAACAGCGCCGCGTTCGATCCGACGGGACGCGTGCTCGCGCTCGGCAACGGCAGCCACGCGTCCGTATGGAGCGTCGCGAGCTGGCGCGTCGTGCGCCGCTACCCGGGCGCCGCGAGCAGCCTCGGCTTCGACGCCGACGGCACGCACCTGCTGCGCCGCGCGGCGCACGCCGTGCTCGCGCGAACGCTGTTTCCCGCGCGCGCGGGCGCTGCGGACCGGGCGCGGTGACGCGGGGCGCTTGCCGCGCGGCGCGATGGCGCACGACGATCCCGCCGGAAACGGATCCCGCCGGCGGATCCCGGAGCAAACGCGGGCCCGGCGCGTCCTGCCGCGCTGCATGCCCCGCCGTCCGCTCGTCGCCTGCGTCGCTGCGGTCTGTACCGCCCTCGCCGCGCTGGCGTGGTCGCTGGACACGGCCGCGACGCCTCCGTCGCAGGCGCCCGACGAACGGGCTCTTGCCACTGCGGACGAACCGGCGGTGGCGACCGCGACGGCAGGCGCGCCGGCGAGCGCGACGCAGCGCACGACGCCGCCGAACGCGCAGACCGCCGCGACGCACGCCGCCAGCCCAGGCGACGTCGAGCTCGTCGTGCACGTCGCGCAGGGCACCTGGCCGCTCGCCGGCGCGGTCGTGCAGCTGTTCCCTCTGCGCGCCCGATTCGGCGAGGAACGCGCGTGGATGGAGATCGCGCGCGGCGAACGCAGCGCGCAGCAGATCGCGCGCACCGACAAGGACGGCGACGTGCGTTTCCCGGGTCCGCTCGAGCACGGCGCCATCGCCTGGGTGGACGGCACGACCGTGTGGCGCAGCGTCGACGCCGTGACGCAGCGTTCGGCGCGCTGCGAGATCGTGCTCGGCCCCGCCTCCGTGCACGGCATCGCCTACGACGCGCACGGTTCGCCGCGGTGCGGCGTCGTCATCCACGCCAGCGGCGACACCTACGTCGGCAAGCAGACCTGGATCGAGCGCGAGCACAGCGTCGCCGTCACCGATGCGGACGGCACGTTCGCGCTCGGCGGCCTGCCGAGCGAGATCGTCGACGTGTCGTGCGCCGAGGCCGACGGTTTGCCGCGCGAGGCGCGCAAGGTGCTCGCGACCGCGCTGCGGCCCGGGTTCGTGCAGTTCGGCGTCGCGCCCGGTTCGTGCTGGTGGCGCGGCCGTGTCGTCGACGCGAACGGTGCGGTGGTGCCGGGTTTCACCACGCTGCGCTTCGACGACCTGGAGCACGGCGAACGGCGCGCGGTCCTCTCGGCCGTCGACGGCACGTTCGCGACACAGCTGCCGGCGAGCATGTGGCGCGGCCAGGTCGATCACGGCGGCGCGGCGCGCACCACGACCGCGTCGGCGACGGCAGGACTCGGCGGCCGCGACCACGTCGAGGACCTGCAGTTCCCCGGCCACCACGTGCTCTGCCGCCTCGCGACCGCCCACGCGGCGATCCAGCCGTGGTTCGCCGAGATGGAACTCGTGCTCGACCGCGACGGCGTGCGCGCCGTCAACCGGCCGCCGTTCGAGTGGAACGGCGCGCGCTGGATGGCCTGGCGCGGCCTCGACGCCGGCGTCTACCGGCTCCGCGGCGGCCACCGGCTGCGTTGCCTCGGCGAGCCCGACGGCGGCTTCTCGCTCGACCTCTGCACCGCGCCGAGGCTCGAGTTCGAGGTCGTGTTGACCGACCACTGACGCCCGCTGCGGGCGAGCGATCGCCGCGCCGGAGCTAGTAGAACACGAGCTCGTGCGCGTCGGTGGTCGTGAACACCGGGTTGCCGGTCTCCGTGCTCTCCTGCGCGGCCAGTCCCTGCACGAGGACCGAGAGGCCGGGGAACGAGAACGGCATGGGGATCGCGAACGACAGCGGATTGGCCAGCGTCGCGGAGCTGGTCAGGATCAGCATCGAGCCGAAGTCGACCTGGACCTCGGGATAGGTCGGCGACGGGCCCGGCGGTGCGCCCGTCAGGAACAGGTTGATCAAGAGCCAGCCCGGCGCGCCGTCGTAGACGCCGTTCAGCGAGCGCAGGCGCATCTGCACGAACGTGCCGACGGTCATGCTCGCCAGCGGGCACGCGGTCGCCGGCCCCGGGCCAGCGCCGGTCTCGAGCAGCAGGTGGTCGCCGGAGCCCGGATAGTGCCGCAGCGCCGGATCGGCGCAGCGGTCGGCGAGGCCCGCGAGGTGCTGCCATTCGGCTTCGCCGATGCCGAACGCGGCGAGCGCCTGCCCGAGCGGGCTCGCCGGCTGGAAGTCGATCTCGCACACCGTCTGGCCGTAGACCGACGTGTAGATGCACATCGCCGCGAGCAGGATCATCGACGGACTCGGGTGGAACCGGTCGGCTTCGTACCACGCCGGATCCCACTCGAGCAGCGCGACCGCGTCGCCGACCGCCGCGTTGCTCGCAGCACCGGCGCCGAACGCCGCGTCGATGTCGGCGACCGCGAGGTGGTAGTTGCCGCGGATCTCGTCGTGCATCGCCATCGGCACGGGCCACGGCATCGGGTAGTACATCTGTCCCCACGCCGAGGCCCAGGTCTGGAACATGACCGCGCGCGCCGCGGGACTGTGGGCGCGCACGTTGCCCATGATCGTGACCGCGCTGCTGCGGAACGTCGCGGCGTTGAAGCCGAGGCCGTTGGTCGCTTCGAGCGCGTGGCCCTGCATGACCACGCAGTCCCACGTCTGTCCGGGCGGCAGCGAGCCGATCGCGGCGATCTGCGCGGGGTCGGTGGCGTAGTACTGCAGCGTGCCGCCGCCGGTGAGCGCCGACACGATCGTCGGGTTCGCATGTCCGGCCGCCGTCGCGATCCAGCCCACGGCCTCGGGCACGCCGTAGCCCCAGACGTAGTACGTGAAGCTGTTGCCGTAGAACAACAGGTTCTTGCCTTGCGCCGGAATCGCCGATGCCAGCAGGAGCAGGAGCAGCATGCGACCCGGGACCTTCATGGGTGCATCGTAGCGCGGACGAGCCGCCGGCGCCTGGGCGGCTGGGTCGCGGCGACGCCTTCCCGGCTGGCGCCACGCCCGCTAGATTCCTGACATCGGTCCCAACCGACGTCGACGGTCCCCATGCGCTGCCCCACGGCGGTTCGCCACCTGTTCGCGTTCGCCACCCTCGCCGTGCCCGCGGCGCCGGGAGTCGCCCAGCACATCGCGCGCGACATCGTGCCGCCGGGTACGGTCCCGCAGAGCAGCAGCCCCGGCAACTTCGTCGACCTCAACGGCATCGCGATCTTCACGGCCCAGACCGGTCACGGCATCGAGCCGTGGCGCACCGACGGCACGGTCGCCGGCACGTCGCCGGTGAAGGACATCAACCCGGGGCCCGCGTCGTCCAATCCGTTGCGGCTGACGGTGGCCGGCAGCTACTGCTTCTTCACGGCGCAGGTGCCGGGCCAGGGCACCGAACTGTGGCGCACCGACGGCACCGCGGCCGGCACGATCCTGCTGGCCGACCTCGTGCCGGGCAACGGCTCGGGGGCGCCGACGTCGCTCACGGCGCTCGGCCCGCACGTGTACTTCACCGCGAGCGACGCCAGCGGCGGCGCCGAACCGTGGCGTTCGGACGGGACCGTCGCCGGCACGCAGCGCTTCGTCGACATCCAGCCGGGCGCGAACGGCAGTTCGCCGACGAGCTTCACCGTCGCCGCGGGCCTGCTGTTCTTCACGGCCAACGCGCCGGGCAGCGGCCGCGAGCTGTGGAAGACCGACGGCACCGTCGCCGGCACCGTGCTCGTCGCCGACCTCAGCCCCACCACCGCCAGCACCAACTTCGGGACGACGGTCGGGACGACGGCCGGCCTGTTCTTCACCGCCGCGATCAGCAACGCCGGCACCGGTCTCGAACTGTGCTTCAGCGACGGCACGGCGGCGGGCACGGGCCTCGTGCGCGACATCCGCCCCGGCAGCGCCTCGTCGAACATCCAGGAGCTGACGGCGTTCGGCAGCGGCGCGCTGTTCGTGGCGGACGACGGCAGCGGCACGGGCCCCGAGCCGTGGTTCAGCGACGGCACACTGGCCGGCACGAACCCACTCGGCGACCTGCAGCCCGGCGCGGCGGGTTCGGCTGCGAACGGCTTCGCGATCGCGTCGCCGGCGCGGGCCGTGTTCGCGGCGAACTCACCGGCCAACGGCATCGAGCTGTGGTCGACCGACGGCACCGCGGCCGGCACGACGCCGATCGACCTCGTGCCTGGGCCGACGAGTTCGTCGCCGGCGGGCATCGTCGCCACGCCGATCGGTGCCTTCTTCGTCGGCACCGAAGGCACGAACGGCCGCGAACTGTGGCGCACCGACGGCACGGCGGCCGGCACCAGCCTGGTCGCCGACCTGTCGCCGGGCGCTGCGAACTCGTCGCCGTCGCAGATGGCCTGGGTCATCGGCCGGCTCTTGTTCCGGGCGTCCAGCAGCCTGAACCCGGGCGTCGGCTTCGAGCTGTATTCGAGCGACGGCACCGCCATGGGCACCGGCCTCGTCGCCGACATCTACCCGCCGCAGGGCGACAGCAATCCGGCCGAGTTCGAGCCGACCGCGAACGGCGTCGTGTTCAGCGCCAGCAACGGCGTCGTGCGCGGCCTGTGGGGCAGCGATGGCACGACCGCGGGCACGATCGAGCTGAGCCTCGGCAGCGGCATCGCGTCGCCCGATCAGCTGACCGTGCTCGGCCCGCTCGTCTACGCGGCGGCCCAGACCAGCGTCGGCCGCGAGCTCGTCGTCACCGACGGCACCGCGGCTGGCACCGGCCTCGCGGTCGACATCAACCCCGGCGTCGCCAGCGGCAACCCGCTCGCGCTCAGCGCCGCACACGGGGCGCTGTGGTTCCGCGCCGCGAGTGCTTCGGCGGGCTACGAACCCTATGTCAGCGACGGCAGCACCGCGACGTCGCTCGGCGATCTGTACGCGGGCACGGTCTCGAGCAACGCCGGGCCGTTCGCCGCGGTGGGCCCTGTCGTGGTGTTCCAGGCCAGCGACGCCGCCCACGGCAAGGAACTGTTCGTCAGCGACGGCACGGCCGCGGGCACGGGCTTGCTGCTCGACATCGATCCCGGCACCGCGTGGTCGTCGCCCGACGACTTCCTCGGCGCGGGCACCGTCGCCTACTTCACGGCGAGCAACGCCGCCGCGGGGCGCGAGCTGTGGCGCACCGACGGCACGGCTGCCGGCACCACCCTCGTGGCCGACCTTGCGCCGGGCTCGGCGACCTCGAACCCGGGACGGCCCGTGCAGCTCGCGAACGGCACCGTCATCTTCACTGCCAGCGTGCCCGGCCTCGGCGTGCGGCTGCACCGCACCGACGGCACCGCGGCCGGCACCGTGGCGCTGCCGCCGATCGGCACGGGCAACCCGCTGATCATGGACCTCGTCGCGGTCGGCAACCTCGCGTTCTGCAGCGCCAACGACCAGGTGCACGGCCGCGAGCTGTGGGTGACCGACGGCTTCACCGTGTCGCTCGTCGCCGACGTCTATCCCGGCGCCCCCGACGGCGTGCTGGCCGGCACGCTCGCCGCGCGGCCGGCGCAGGGGCAGGTCGTGTTCGCGGGTTCGGACGGCAGCGCCGGGCTGCAGGTCTGGGTCAGCGACGGCACCGCACCGGGCACCACGCAGGTCGGCAAGATCGGGCCGTGGGCCGGCGTCGGCGCCGTCGAGCTCAGCGCGTTCCGCGCGATCGGCAACGAGGTCTGGTTCCTGTGCGACGACGGCATCTCGGGCCGCGAGCCGTGGGTGATCTCGATCACCGGTCCGATCGCCGCGACCAGCAGCTACGGCACCGGGTGCGCCGCGAGCGGCAGCGCCGTGCCCCAGATCAGCGGCGTGGGCCTGCCCACGATCGGCAACACGGGCTTCGGGATCGCGGTCGGCAGCGGGCCGCCGCTGTCGGTGGCGGTGCTCGCCGCCGGCTTCGCGGCGACCAACATCCCGCTCGGCACCTGCCACGTGCTCGTGCTGCCGCCGATCGTGCTGCTGCCGACGGTGTTCCTCGATCCCACGGGTGCCGGCGCCACGCCGCTGTCGATCCCGAACGACCCGTCGCTGGCCGGCACGCTGCTCTACGGGCAGTACCTCGTCATCGATGCGACGGGCCCGTTCCTCGGCTTCGCCTCGCTCAGCGACGGGCTCGCGATGCTGATCGGCAACTGAGCCGCATCGTGGCGCCTGGCCGGGCAGACCATCGCGCCGGTGCGCACGCCGTGGTCAAGTAGGCGACGACGCATGGCAGCCAGCGAACCGAAGGTCACGAAGTCGACGGGCTTGCTCGAGCCGTTCCGCGAACCGAAGCTGCGCCGCTCGCTGGCGCGCAGCGGCGCCTCGCACGACCAGATCGAACAGATCGTCGCGGCCGTGCGCGCGAAGCTGCACGAGGGCATCACGACCAACGAGGTCTACCGCATCGCGCACCGCCTGCTCCGCGGCGAACGCCGGCACACCGCCGCCCGATACTCGCTGCAGCGTGCGATCCAGCGGCTCGGCCCCGACGGCTTCCCGTTCGAGAACTTCATCGCCGAGCTGTGGCGGCACGACGGCTTCCGCGCGCGCTCCGGCGTGCTGCTGCAGGGCCGCTTCGTGCGGCACGAACTCGACCTCGTCGCCGACCGCGGCGGCGAACGCGAACTCGGCGAATGCAAGTTCAAGGTGCAGAGCGACGGCAAGGTCGACGTCAAGGTCGCGCTCTACGTGCACTCGCGCGCCGAGGACCTCGACGTCGTCGCGTTCCGGCGCTTCTGGCTGATCACGAACGGGCGCTTCACGAGCGACGCGCTGACCTACGGCAAGGGCGTCGGCCTCGCCATGCTGAGCTGGGACCACCCGAAGGGCGACAGCCTGCGCGAACGCATCGACCGGGCCGGGCTGCACCCGATCACGGTGCTGACCTCGCTGCACCACGCCGAGCAGGCGGCGCTGCTGCGGCGGGGTGTCGTGCTGTGTGCGGCGCTGCGGGCGCGGCCCGGCGTCGTCGACGACCTCGGCCTCGGCCGCGCGCGCGCCGAGCGGCTCTGGCGCGAGATCGACGGCCTTTGCGGGGGCGAGCAATAGCAGCGGCCGCGACGGCGCGACACAAAGCGCCGCGGGGCCCTACACTGCCGGCTGCCTCTGCCCACCGGCTTCCCACCATGCGCTCCATGCCCATCCTCGCGGTCGCGCTCTGCGCCGCATCCCTCGTCCCCGCCCAACAGACCAACCTCACGGCCCACCCGCAGGACTCCGTGCAGAGCGGCAACGGCAACTACTCGCCGTTCGGCGTGTTCAGCACCGGCTCGGGCGCCGAGGCCCGCACGCAGCTGCTCGTGCCCGCGAACGAACTGCCCGGCGTCGGCGCGGTGCTGACCGGCATTGAAGTCTTCGCGCTGGTCGGCGGCACCGTCGACTACGCGTCGCTGCAGATCACGGCCGCGCCGACCACCGCGACGAGCCTGTCGTATTCGTTCGCGAGCAACCTCGTCGGCACGCCGACCGTCGTGCTGCCCGGTGCACCGCTGCAGGTCACCCACTCGACGACCGCGTGGGTCGGCATCCCGTTCTCGAACTACTACGTGCACGACGGCATCAGCTCGCTCGTGCTCGACGTGCAGAAGATCGTGCAGTCGGCGGCGAGCTACACGTTCGTGAGCACGGCGAAGAGTTCGTATCCGCAGCGCCTCGATCGCCCGCACATGGTCTACGTGTTTGGCGGACCGGGCTCGGGCCAGTCGACTGCCGCCAACGCGTTCGCCGACGACAGCCCCATCTCGTTCCGCCTGACCTGGCTCGCCACGCCGACGCTGCACAACGTGAGCAACATCGGCACCTCGGGCAATCAGTACAACATCGGCGGCTCCTTGACGCTGCACGTCGAAGGCGACCCCGGCTTCCTGTTTGCCCTCGCGGCGAGCACCGGGTTCTTGTCGCCCGCGGTGATGATCCCCGGCATCGGCGGCACGTTCCGCCTCAACGGCGCCGTGCTGTTCGCGGGCGGCCTGCTCGATGCGGCCGGCGAGGCGGCCGTGGTGTTGAACCTGCCCAACGATCCGACCGTCATCGGCTACTACCTCGTCTACCAGGCGGCGAGCGTGGATCCCGGGACCGGTGCGATCGTGCTCACGAACGGCACCGACAACTTCGTGAACGGCTAGCGCGCGATCGCCGGTATCCTGCGACGATGGCCAAGGTCCTCGTGTTGGGTGCCGGCATGGTCGGCAGCGCGATCGTGCGCGACGTCGCCGAACGCCACGAGGTGCTCGCGACCGACGTGCGCGGGGATGCGCTGGCCGCGCTGTCGTCGGTCGCGAACGTGCGCACGCGCCAGCTCGACTGTGCCGACGCCGCAGCGCTGCGCGCCGCCGCCGCGGCCGCCGACGCCGTCGTCTGCGCGGTGCCCGGCTGGCTCGGCTTCCGCACGCTCACGACACTCGTCGAGGCCGGCGCGAAGGTCGCCGACATCTCGTTCTTCGCCGAGGACGCGCTCGCGCTCGACGCGCGCGCCAAACAGACCGGCGCCGTCGTCGTGACCGACATCGGGGTCGCGCCCGGCATCGACAACCTCGTGCTCGGGTACCACGACGCGCGCATGCAGGTGCGGCGCTTCGAATGCCTCGTCGGCGGCCTGCCGATCGCGCGCACGTTGCCCTACCAGTACAAGGCGCCGTTCTCGCCGGCCGACGTCATCGAGGAGTACCTGCGCCCCGCGCGAATGGTCGAGAACGGCCGCGTGGTCACGAAGCCCGCGCTGTCCGAACCCGGCTACGTCGACTTCCCCGGCATCGGCACGCTCGAGGCGTTCCACACCGACGGCCTGCGTTCGCTGATCTCCACCATGCCGCACGTGCCCGACATGGTCGAACGCACGCTGCGCTACCCGGGCCATCGCGAACTGATGCTCGCGCTGCGCGAAGGCGGCTTCTTCTCGGACGAGCCGGTCGACGTCGACGGCGTGCCGGTGCGCCCGCGCGCGTTCACGTCGCGATTGCTGTTCGACGCGTGGAAGCTGCGGCCCGGCGAGCCCGAACTGACCGTGCTGCGCGTCACGATCGAAGGTGTCGAAGACGGCGAGCTGGTGCGCCATGTCTACCATCTCGACGACCGCGGCGACGCCGCGAGCCAGACGTCGTCGATGGCGCGCACCACGGGCTACACGTGCACCGGCATGCTCGAATGCCTGCTCGACGGCACCTGGACGCAGCGCGGCGTGACGCCGCCCGAACGCGTCGGGCGCGTCGAGGGCCTGTGGCCGAAGATCCGCGCGCACCTCGCCGAGCGGCGCGTGACGCTCGTGCACACTACGCAGTAGCGCCGCGGCCCGATCGGCCTAAGGTGAGGCCATGAGCCCGCTACACTTCGAGAGGGCGGCCATCGTCGGCGCCACGGGTCCCACCGGCAGCCACCTCGCGGACGCGCTGCTCGACCGGTCGATCGCGGTGCGCGCGATCTCGCGCAGCGAAGAGGGCCTGCGCCGCACGTTCGCGGGCCGCGACGTCGAGCTCACGCCGGCCGATGCGCTCGACGCGGCGGGCCTCGCGCGCGCCGTGCACGGTTGCGACCTCGTCGTCGACTGCATCGGCCTGCCGCCCGACGCGATGGACCGGCACGCGGTCGCCGCGCGCAACGTCGCGCGCGCGGCGGCGGGCACCGGCGCGCGCATGCTGCACGTGTCGAGCTACTGGGCCTACCTGCCGCTCGTGCGTTCGCCGCTCGACGAAGACCACCCGCGCGAAGGCGGCTCCGAATGGGTGCGGCACCGCCGCGCCGCCGAGGACGTGCTGCTCGACGCCGGCGCCGCCGTGCTGCACCTGCCCGACTTCTACGGCCCGCGCGTGCACACGAGCACGCTGCAGAGTGCGATCGTCGACGCCGTCCTTGGCCGCACCATGAACTGGCTCGGCCGCGCCGACGTCGCGCGCGAGTACGTGTTCGTGGCCGATGCGATGCGCATCGCGAGCGACGTCGTGCGGCACGAGGCGGCGTTCGGCAAGCGCTGGATCGTGCCCGGCGCGGGCCCGCTGCGCGGCAGCGACGTCGTGCGTATCGTCGGCGAGCTGCTCGGGGCGCGCGTCAAGCTGCGCACCGCCGGCCCGTTCCTGCTGCGGCTCGTCTCGGTGTTCCAGAAGGAGCTGCGCGGCTTCCTGCAGATGGTGCCCGAGTACGTGAAGCCCGTGGCGTTCGACGCGAGCCGGCTGCGGGCGCTCGTCGGTGAGGTGGAGCTGACGGACTACCGCAGTGGCATCGCGCGCACGGTCGAGTGGCTGCGCGCGCGTTCGTGAGGGACTACGGCTCGACGGCGATGCGGAAGCCGAACTTGTCGTCGGCGCGGTCCGGGTCCTCGTGCGCGACGAAGGCGCTCTTCACCGTCTCGGGCCCCATGCACCACGGACCGCCGCGCAGGTGTTGTTCGGCCGTCCACTCCCAGATGTTGCCCGCCATGTCGAGCAGCCCCTCGGGCGTCGCGCCGCGCGGGAACGAGCCGACCGGCGCGGCCTCGGCGAAGCCGTCGTCGGCGCTGCCGAAGTTGCAGCGCGTCGGGTCCCAGTCGGAGCCCCACGGGTAGGTGCGCCCTTCGGGCCCGCGCGCCGCGAGCTCCCATTCGGCGTCGCTCGGCAGGCGGATGTGGCGGCCCGACGCGCGCGAAGCCCACTCGCAGAAGGCGCGCGCGTGGTGCACGTTGAGGTAGCAGACCGGGTGGTCGGCGCGGTCCGGCGGTGGGGTCGTGCGGTCGGGCCAGTCGTGCAGGAACGGTTCGGTCGGCTTCGAGCTCGGGTGCTCGCTGCCGTCGTAGTGGGTCGCGCGGAGGAAGGCGGCGTACTGGGCGTGCGTGAGTTCGGTGCGCGCGAGGAAGAACGGGGCGGTGGTGCCGTGGCCGGGGATCAGGATGAGGTCGATCGGCGGGCCGTCGGGCAGGTGCAGCGTGAGCGTGTTCGGGGGCTCGGTCGGGGGCTGGGGTGTGGTCGGGGCGACCGACGAGCAGGCCGTGGCGCAGGCGAGGGCGGAGCACGCGAACAGGGTCAGGGGGTCGAACAGGTGGCGGCGCATCGTGTCGTCTCGGACGCGGAAGAACCGGCGATGTTAGCGCGGGGACATCCGGCGCGATCGAACCTATGCTCGCGGCATGCTGGCCAGGCCCCTCGCCAAACGCGTCGTCGCGCTCGCGCGCAAGTTCGAGTCCAGGAAACCGTGGCAGGACTTCGACGACCGGCACGCGTTCGCGTGCGAGCTGCCCGGCGAGCCGCACCGCATCCATGCGGTCGTGCTCGGCGCGGCGGGCCACGAGTTCGGCCTCGCTCTGTACACGGGGGACCGCGGCCTCGACCAGCTGCGGCTCTCGTCGACCGACCCGCGTGCGCCCATCGTCGGGAAGATACTGCTGCTGACCTTCGACCCGACGCGTTCAGTCGCCCCGGAGTACCTCGAACTCACGCGCGCCGCCGGCGTGACCGACAGCCTGAGCCCGGTCATCGTCGCCGTCGAAGGCGACCGGCGCGGCCGCCCGGCGCGCAACGCCGAGCTGCGGCTCTTCGCGCAGGTGCTCGAGGCGTTCCTGCTGGCCCTTGACCGCGACATCCTGCGACCGAGCGTCTTCGAGCCGCAGCGCAGCTGCCGCATGCTGACGCTCGCGATCGCGGCCGAAGGCGGCAAGGTGCGCGACGTCACCGCGCGATTCGAGAACGTGCCAGCACCCGCCGGATCCGCTGGCGGACCCGAGCCATTGCCGTGGCCGTTGCCGGAGCTGTCGCACATAGCGGCGCACTGGGTCGTGGGCGTCGAGCCGTCGCCGATGGACGCGGAGGACACCGAACGATGGCCCGACGTGCTGTTCGTCGTCGACGTCGCGACGGGCCATCTCGAGGCGATGCGGGCCTTCGTTGAACCCGAAGCCGGCGGCATCGACGAAGCCATACACACGTTCGCGCGCACGATGGCGAAGGCCAACGACGGCGAAGGCTGTCTGCCGCAGCGGCTGACGTTCGTGCATCGCGGGTTGTTCGCCGCGCTCGGCAAGGGACTCGTCGATCTCGGCATCGAGGTCGACGTCGTCGACGAGCACCCGCGCATCCGCGAGGTGATCGACGCGTTCCGCGCCCGCCATGGTTCGTTGCCGGGCGACGGCGCCGATGCGGAGCAGGCCGCGCGCCGCCGCCTCGCGGATCGCGTGGAAGAGGTGATGGACGGCGCCGATGTCTACTCGCGCAAGGCGCTGGCCCGGTTCTTCGGCGACGCCGAGACGCTGGACGATCTCGATGGCATCGCGCACGACCTGGCCGACACCGCCTACCGCGAGTGGTACGTCGTCTGCCATCGCGGCAAGGCCGGGCGCCGCACGCTGGCCGAGCGCCTGCTCGCCGGCGACCTGCCCGAACCGGAACGGCGCGAACTGCAGGCCCGCATCGGCGCGCGCACCGGCCTCTACCGGGTCGCCCGCGTGCGGCCACCGCTCGTCGCGCTGGCCGACGTGCTCAGCGACTACGAGGTCGAGATCGTCGACGGCCAGCTCGCGAACGGCTCGATCGAGGGCTCCGTGCTGCCGGGCCGCATCGCCGACGCCGGCGGCAATCCGTTGCTCGTGTTGGCGGGTCCGCCGCTCGCGCCGGCGCGCGTCGAGCGGGCGCTCGGGTTCCTGGAGCGGGAGTGCGGGGAACTGACGAGCGCCGAGCTGCAGCGGCGGCCTGAATTGCTCGGCAGGCTGTGGGCGTGGATGGGCGCGGAGGATGAGGGGGCTCGGGAGGGGGCTGGTGTGCGCATGGTCAACACGGATGGGCATGCGATCCGTGCGCAGACGGGCACGTTCCGGGTCGCGGATTGGGCGGCGGTCGCGGCGGCGTTGGCGGCGCGCGACGATGTCGACGAGGACCCGGAGGGTCGTGCGGATGGTGATGGTGTGGAGGATGTCGCGGTCGAGTCGTGGTGTTGGCACGAGGATGCCCGCGACATGCCCGGCGGCATGCGCCTGCTCGCCGAGCTGGAACGTGTCGGCGACGAGCTGCTCGTGCACCTGAACTCCGACGAACGCCTGGCGAGGGCGAGGACGTGGCTCGAGGCGATCCCGGGGGTCACGTTCGAAGGGTCGCGGGTCGAGGTGCCGGGGTCCGGTGCGCGCGCGGGTGCGCGTCGCGCGCGGGAGGAGAAGGACGTGGGTCCCGAAGACCTGGCGATGCTGCAGGAGCACTTCGACGCCCAGTGCATGCGGTGGCTCGACGAAGTCGTGCCCGCGCTCGGCAACCGCACGCCGCGCGCCGCGGTGCGTGCGGCGGCGGGGCGCGAGCAGGTGCTGCGGTTGATCCGGTCGTGGCCGGATCCGATTGGGGTGCGCGGGCTGCGGGTGCCGCGGGAGCGGATGCG
>DASUFY010000184.1:0-23422 GCA_036274315.1 Planctomycetota bacterium
TTCGCTCGGTCCCCCGTCGCTCGTCGGCAGCGGGCCGCTGACGAACGGATCGAGCAACACCGTGACGCTGACCGGCGCGATCCAGAACGCGAACACGCTGCTCGTGATCGGCGTGCTCGGTGCCTACGCGCCGTTGCTCGGCGGCGTGCTGGTCCCCGATCCGCTCATCGTCGTGCCGCTCGTCACCAACGCATCGGGCACGGTGGCATGGTCGTTCCCGCAACCGGGCCTGCCGCCGGGCTTCCCGTTGCGATTCCAGCACTGGATCGAGGACGGCACGGCCTCGTTCGGCTACACCGCGAGCAACGGTCTGCTCGGCATCTGCCAGTAGTGCCGGACCGGCGGCTGCGTCCCGGCGCGGCGTGTGGTGCCGCGCCGACCGCCGGGCCGGGTCGTTGGCCAGGTCCGGGCGGAGCGGCATTCCCCCGGCTCGACGGCCGCCGTAATGTGCTCGGCCGACGTGGCTCGCACCGCCGGATCGCTGCTCATCGCGCTGCTCGTGGCGTTCGCCGCCGCCGGCTGCAACACGATCGACAAGATCACCGGCGAGGAGGCGAAGGAGCTCGAGCGCCAGCAGCGTCAGGAGCAAGCCAAGACGACGGCGCTCGGCTTCGGCTCCTTGCTCTGCGAGACGGTGCGCGACGCCGCCGACAAGGTCCTCGCGGCGCAACCGCCGATCGCCACGCGCAAGCTCGCGCTGCAGTGGAAGGTCCGCGTCATCACCGACGCGCGCGAAGCCATGCGGCGACAGGACCCGATCTCCGGTCTGCTCGACCTCTGGGCGCTCACCTACCAGATGAACGCGTTCTTCACGACCGGGGACGGCAAGGACCTGTTCGGAGACCACCAGGCCGTGGTCACCCAGGCGGCCACCGAGCTCGAAGCGGAGGTCCGGCGCCTGCTGGTGGCCAACCTGACGCCGGAGGAGGCGGAGAAGGCCCATGCCGACGTGCGCGCCTACGCCGAGCAGAACCCGATGGCGCGCACGTTCGCGCGCACGCCGCTGATCCGCACGGCGCTGCGGCCCGGCGGCCCGTTCTCGTGGGTGCCGTCGCTGAGCTCGATCAACGTGTTCGGCACCGGGCTCAGCGACACGGCGGTCGCGATCAAGGAGGTGAGCTTCGCCGCGGAGCACTTCACCGACACGGTCGGCAACCTGCCCGAGATCACGCGCTGGCAGCTGCAGCAGCTGCTGCTGGAAGTCGTCGAGAACGAGCGGGTCGTGCAGCTCAACGACGGCGTCACGCGGATCGCCGTCGCCGCGGATCAGCTGGCGCAGACCGCGGACGCGCTGCCGGGGCGCGTGCGAGCCGAGGCCGGACTGGTGCTGCAGCAGATCGAGGCGCAGCAGGCGACGCTGCAGTTGACGCTGCGCGACACGCGCGCGACGTTGGCCGAGGCCGACCACCTGGTGCAGTCGGTCGACACGGCGAGCAAGAGCCTGGCGACGATGGCGCCGGCGCTCGAGTCGGCGCTGGCGACGTTCGAGCAGACGATCCGCTATCTCAACGGCGACTACGAGGGCGCGCCGCCGCCGGCGCCAAAGGCACCGGGCGAGAAGGCGCGGCCGTTCGACGTGCTCGACTTCGACAAGACGGCGCAGTCGGTCACCGCGATGGCGGCCCAGCTGCAGCAGACGCTGGCGGAGCTGCGCAATGTCGTCGGCGACGACAACATCGACCACCGCGTGCGCGGCGTCCAAGCCGCGGCGCAGGGTTCGATCGACGCGGCCAGCGGAGCGGCGCTGCGCACCGGCCTGATCCTGCTCGGCGCGCTGTTCGCCGGGCTGCTCGCGCTGAAGTTCGTGCCGCGGCGCTCGGCCTGAGACGGCGTCGGACGCAGGTTCGGGCGCGGCGCTGCGACACAGCCGACCGGTGAGCGGGCTGCGCGCACGAATCGTGGCGGGGTCGGACGGATCACGGCGCTGTTCGGGCATTCCCAACACACGACCGACCATGATCGCACGCTTCGCTCCAGCCGTTCCGTCCCTCCTGCTGTGCACCGCGCTCGTCTCTCAGGGGGTCGAGCCGACCCTCGCCGAGCCGCTGACGTCGGCGAACATGCTGATGCCGCCGGGCTCGCTCAACGCCAACGACCTGGCGTTCCAGTGGACCACGCCCACGCAGGCGTTCGTCGGGATGACGCGGCAGACGTCCTCGACGAGCCCGTACAGCGCGGTGGCCTACGACTACGACCTGTCGAGCCTCTCGGTGACGCTCCGCAGCGACTTCGCCTCGCTCGCGCCGGGCGTGCAGGAGCTGTCGATCACCCCGGACCTGCGCACGATCGCCGTCTTCCGGAACGGGGTGGGGCCCGGCGTGCAGCATCGCGCGTCGGTGGGTGCAGCCTGGAGCGCCCAGCAGTCCATCGCGGGGCTGGCGGGAGGCTCGTACGGCCTGGAGTTCTGCAGGATCGACGGGGTGCTCTCGATGGCCGCGTGCGAGGGGCTGCCGAACCCGCGCATCACGCTCTACGACTTCGACCAGACGACGTTGAGCGTCAGCAATGCCCGCAGCCTGGTCCCGACGTTTGCTGCCAACACCTACCCCGCGTTCCTGATGCCGCTCGCGGACGACCACGGCGAAGCTCGCGGCTTGTGCGCATGCATCCGGGGCCTGGTCGGCTTCACCCAGCAGTTCGTCTACTGCGAGGGCGTCGACCCGACGTCGCGATGGTCGGTGCTGTACAACTCCACGAATGCGTTCTTCGTCGGCGGCGGTCAGCTCGTGGGCGGCCACATGGTCGTGGCGAACGCCGGCCCGCCGATCGGTTCGACACCGCAAGGCCTGGTCGAGCTGGTCGCGGCGCTCACGTTCGAGACGCGGATTTCGACCGCGGGCGGCCTGACGAACTTCGCGGCGATGGGCCGCAAGGGCGACATCGGCGTCGTCGGCATCGCGCTCGACCGGATCTCGCCGGTCCCGGTGCCGGGCTTCCAGAACCTGTTCGGCCTGAACCCCGGCACGCTGTTCTTCCTGTGCGCCTTTGCGATGCCAATGGGCGTCGGCCACTACGACTTCCAGATGCCGCCGACGCCGGTGGACTGCTGGCCGATCCAGAGCGCATCGTTGTCGCTGGCCGGCGCCGCCAACGTGTTCGGCAACACCAGCCGCTTGGAGGTGATCCTGTAGCGGCCGGGGCGGCCGGGTGGCGCGGCGGTGCCGGCGTCCGCCGCGCGCGCCATAATGCCCGGGATGGCGACGTCAGGATCCGCACCGAACGAACGTGGCGACGGCGACCCGGATCCGAGCCTCTTCGCCGCGGTCGAACACGAACTCCATGCCCTGGCCGCGAACCTCATGCGCACGGAACGCGCGAACCACACGCTGCAGCCGACGGCGCTGCTGCACGAGGCCTGGCTGCGCCTGTCGCGCAACGACCGGCGCTGGAACGACCGCGAGCACTTCGTGCGCACCGCGGCGCGCACGATGCGGCGCGTGCTGATCGAGCACGCGCGCGCGCGCATGCGCGAGAAGCGCGACGGCGGCAACCGGCTGACCTTGTCGACGGACCTGCTGGGCCGCGCCGAAGCGCCCGAGGATCTGCTGGCCGTCGAGCACGCGATCGAGGCGCTCGAAGCCGTCGACCCCGAGCTTGCGCGCATCGTCGAACTGCGAGTGTTCGGTGGGCTCGACCACCCGGCGATCGCGGCCGCGACCGATCGCTCGCTGCGGACCGTCGAACGGGGCTGGCGCGCGGCCCGCGCGTTCCTGGCCAGACACCTGCGAGGTTGACCGATGCTCCCGGAGACGTGGCAGCGCGCGCGCGCGGTGTTCGAGCAGGCGCTCGACCTGGAGGCAGGTGAGCGCGATGCGTGGGTGCGCGACCAGTGCGGCGCCGATGCAGCGCTCGCCGGCGAAGTGCTCGCGTTGCTGCGCCTCGACGCCGAGATCCAGCCCGTGCTCGATGCCGCGCCGGTGCTGCGGGCGCGCGACCACGACCTCGCTGGCGCGACCATCGCGGGCTTCCAGGTCCGTCGCCGCCTCGGCTCCGGCGGCATGGGCACCGTCTACGAGGCGCAGCAGGAGCGGCCGCAACGCACCGTCGCGTTGAAGGTGCTCGCGGTGCAGTTCCCGAGCGAACGGGCGCGCCGCCGCTTCGAGGACGAAGCCGAGATCCTCGCCCGCCTGCGCCATCCGGGGATCGCGCAGGTGCTGGCCGCGGGCAGCGCACGGCTCGACTGTGCCGACGTGCCGTGGTTCGCGATGGAACTGGTCGAGGAGCCGAGGCCGATCGACGCGTTCGTGCGGGAACAGCGGCTCGACGTCGCGGGTGTGCTCGCGCTGTTCGCCCCGGTGCTCGACGCCGTGCACTGCGCGCACCAGCACGGCGTGATCCACCGCGACCTGAAGCCCGCGAACGTGCTGGTCGACCGGCGCGGCCACGTCAAGCTCATCGACTTTGGCATCGCCAGCCTCGCCGGCCGCGACGCGGTCGACCGCTGCACGCGCACCGGCGAGATCCTCGGCACGCTCGCCTACATGAGTCCGGAGCGGCTGGAGCGGAAGAGCCTCGGCGACGAGACGCCCGCCGACATCTACGCGCTCGGCGTGATGCTGTACGAATTGCTCGCCGGCCGCTCACCGTTCGCGTTCGCCGAGCTGCCGCCGGCCCGCGCGATGGCAGAATTGCTGGCCGCGGACCCCGCGCCGCCGTCGCGCTGCAACCTCGCCGTGCCCGTCGAGCTCGACTGGATCGTGACGAAGGCGATGGCTCGCGAAGCCGGGCGGCGCTACGCGTCCGCCACCGAGTTCCAAGCCGACATCGAGCGGTTCCGCCGCAACGATCCGGTCGCGGCGGGCCCGCCGAGCGCGACCTACCGGCTGCGAAAGCTCGCGTGGCGGCACCGCGTGCTGCTCGGCGCCGCGGCGACCGCGTTTGCGGCGGTGACGACCGGGTTCGTCGTCGCGATGGTCGGCTGGAGCAGGGTCGCGACCGCCGAACACCAGGCACAGCGCAAGGCGGCCACGCTGAGGGAGGTCAACCGCTTCCAGGAGTCCGTGCTGTTCGACGCGAGCGGCGGCGAGCGCGGCGGCGACGTGCTGCTCGTCGACGCTGTCGACCGGGCCGCGGCGGCGATCGACGAGCGGCAGTTCGGCGACCCGGTCGCCGAGATCGGCGCGCGCCGCGCGGTCGGCAACGCGCTGCTCGGCTGCGGCCGCCTGCAGGACGCCGAGCGCCACCTGTCGCGGGCCGCGGCGCTGCTCGCCGAGCACAACATCGATCCGGGCGAGGGCTGGCAGGTGCTCGTCGACGAGGCGCTGGCGAAGGTGCACGAGAAGCAGGGCAAGCTCGAACTCGCCGAGCGCGAGGCGCGCCGAGCGCTCGCCGTCAGCATCACGATCTACGGCGACGGCGCCGACACGACCGCGATCGAACGCCACAACCTCGCGACGCTGCTGCTCGAACGAGGCACCGGCCATGCCGAGGCGCTGACGTTGGCGACGCACGCACTGCGCGCGTTCGAGCGCCAGCCGCGCTCGGTCGACGAACGCACGATCCACGCCCGCACGCTGATCGCGAGCGCGCTCGCGGGCCTGGGCCGGCTCGACGAGGCCGAGGCGGCGTTCACCGCCGCGATGGCCGAGGCCGAGCAGTACCTGCCGCCCGACCATGCGGCGCGGCTCGCGACGCTCGACGCGTGGGCCGGCTACCTGTTCGGGCAGCGACGGTTCGAGGCCGCGCACGAGCGGTTGGTCGCACTCGTTGCGGCGCGCGAGCGCGTGTTCGGCGCGCACCATCCGAAGACGTTGTCGGTGCAGTCGAGCCTCGCGGCGACGCAGGGCGAGCTCGGCCGCTACGCCGACGCCGAGGCGACGCTGCGGCGCGTGGTCGCCGGGTTCGACGCGCTCGGCGTGCACGGCATCGAGCACGTGAAGGCGCAACAGAGCCTCGTCGCAACGATCCGCCGCCAGGGGCGCGCAGCCGACGCGGAACCGCTGGCGCGCGAGAACCGCGCGGACGCCGCGCGCAGGCTGCCGAGCGACCACTGGCTCGTCGGCGTCGTCGCGAAGGAACACGGTGCATGCCTGCGCGAGCTGGGTCGCTTCGAGGAAGCCGAGCAGGCGCTGCTCGAAGGGCACGCGCTGCTCGAACGCATCATCGGCGCCGACGACTACCGCACGCAGCGCGTCGTCAGCGAGCTCACCGCGCTCTACGAAGCCTGGCCGCGGCAGAAGGAGGCCGAGAAGTGGCGGCGCAAGCAGACCGGGCACGAGCGGTGAGTGCTCACGCAGATGGTCCCCTCGTCACTGGCCGTCGATGCCGAGCAACGTCACGGTGAAGACGAGCGTCGCGCCTGGCCGCACACCGGCGCCCGCATGCAGCTGTTCGTAGATCAAGCCCGAGTCGGTCCTGGTGCCCTTGCCCGCCGCGGCGGGCGCAAACTCCGGCGCCCCCTCGGGCTTCCGGTCGTCGAACGACGTCCTGATGCTCCGGTGGGCGGCCGCGGAATCCGTGTCCGGTGTGCCTTGGGTTCGCGCTGTCGGACCGCACGCTGCCGACGATAGGGGGTTTTCACGCTGGCGAATGTTCGCACTCGGGCGAGCGCCGTGACTCGGCTACCCGTTCAGCGCCTCGAACAGCCAGGCGCGCGCGAAGATCCAATCGCGGCGCGCCGTGCGCTCGGAGATGCCGAGGGCCGACGCGGCGGCGGCCTCGCTCAGACCGGCGAAGAAGCGCAGCCGGACCAGCTCCGCGGAACGTGGGCTCGCGACGGCGAGGCGTGCGATCGCCGCGTCGATCGCGAGCACCTGTTCGAGGTCGGCCGACTCGGCCGCGACGACGAGATCGAGCGACAGCCTCTGGAGATTGCCGCCGCGCTTCTGGCAGCCGCGGCTGCGGGCGCGGTCGATCAGGATGCGGCGCATCGACTCGGCGGCGGCGGCATAGAAGCCGCCCGGGTTGTCGTCGACATCGCCGAGCTGCGTGCGCAGGCGCAGCCACACCTCGCTGACCAGCGCCGTGGCCTGCACCGAGTGTTCGGCACGTTCCCCGGCCATCTGCTGGCGCGCGAGCCGCTTGAGCTCGTCGTAGACGCGCGCGAACAGCACGTCCTCGCCATCGCGTCGGGATCCGCGGGGGTCTCTCACTGGTCGGTACGGGAGCAGTCCAGCCTGATCCGCCGGCGCGGCGCGCGGTGTGGATCCGTGGTCGGCCCGCATGCTACTTGTTGGCCGCGGTGGCAGCGGCGAGTTTCGCGCGCCAATCGGCGGCTTCTTCGGGTTTGCCCCAGCTCTCGTACAACGCGATCACGCGCGCGAGCGCGTCGGTCTTGCGGGCGGCGGCCTCGGCCGGCGGCTGCATCTTCTCGTAGCCTTCGAGCAGCAGCGGCTCGGCCTCGGCGTGTTTGCCCTGGCCGAGCAGCGCGCTGCCGAGCAGGCTCATGGCGTTGTATCGCAGCCAGGAGTCGGGAATGTTCCTGGCGCGGATCTCGAGGCAACGGCGCAGCCGCGGTTCTGCCTCGGCGGGCTTGTCCCGCCGCAGAAGGATCTGGCCCAGCAGATCGAGCCACCCGGCGATGCCGATGTCGTCGTTGTCGCCGAGCCTGGCCCGCATCTCGAGCGCCTCGGTCACACAGGCCTCGGCCTCCGGCAGCTGGCCCTGGAGCATGAGGGCCTGCCCGAGGTTCTTGAGATCCACTGCGACAGCCATGTCATCGCCTCGATGGAGTTCACGGTCGATGCGCGAAGCCTCGCGGTAGTTCCCCACTGCCTCTTCGTACCTCGCCGCCTTGAACTGACAGCCTGCCAACACCGAGTGGACCCTCGCGACCTCCACGCGCGCCGACCCACCCGACAGCCTCAGGTAACCGCCGAGTGCTTGCTGAGCCAACGACTCGGCCTCCGCGAACTTCTCCTGCCTCTCCTGCCCCAGCAGGATCGCGGCCAGAAGGCCCTCGCAATCGGCGAACTCCCAAGGTCCCTCGGCGCCGTACAGCTGCCGCTCCATTTCGAGCGCCTCCCGGGCCAGCGCCTCGGCCTCCGGCAAGGCGCGGAGTTGGCGGAGCACCGCAGCCAGCAGCACCAGGCTCCCGGCGAGTTCCCGGCGCCCTTCCGTCGGCGCGGCCAACGCGTCTTCACCCTGCCGAGGGGCGTCCTTACGGGCCAGCGCGCGGTTCATCTCGACCGCCTCGCGGGCCAACGGCTCAGCGTCCGCCGGCCTTGCTTGCGCGAGCAGGACCGTGGCCACCTGGACGAGGCTGTCCGCGAGGCTGCGGTGCGCCTCCCGGCCGAAGCGCTTGCGGTCCTTCTCGAGCGCCTCCTGCGCCACCTGCTCGGCATCCGTGATCTTCCCTTGGCCCAGCAGGGCTTGGCACAGCTTCTGGAGAATCCAGACGAGGTCCGGTGGTCCTGCACCGGACAGTTCCCGAACCCTGGGGAGCGCTCCGAGCAGCATGGCCTCCGCTTCCGCGAACTTCCCCTCCTTGAGCCGGCATTCCGCCAGGGCACTGAATTCCCTCACCACCAGCGGATGCCGCTCGTCGAACAGCCGGCGACTCATCGCCAACGCCTCTTGAAGGTATGGCTCGGCCGCCGCGAACTCCTGCACCTGGAACAGCAGCTGCGCCATGCCATCGAGGGCCAGGATGAGATTCGGGTGGTCCTCGGTGTGGAGCTGGCGAGTGATGTTGAGCGCCTGGACCGCCAGAGGCCGGGCACTGTCGAACTTCCGCTCGACCCGCAGGATGCCGGCCAGACTGTGCAGGCTCCAGGCAAACGCGCCGCTCTCCTCGCCGAACAGCCTGCGGTTCATCTCGAGCGCCTCTCGAATGCTCGTCTCCGCCGCCGCCATCTGGCCGCGGTTGGCGAGGATGTCGCCGAGGATGTTGAGGCTGCTCGCGACCCTGGCATCGTCGCCGGCACACAGCGCCCGGTAGCGCTCGAGCGCCTGGCGTGCCCGCGCTTCCGCCTGTTCGAGCTTGCCGTCGCGCATGAGCACGGTGGCCAGGAGGGCGAGATCCTCGGCGATCGCCGGATCCTCGCCCCCAGACCGACGACGATGGATGGCAAGGGCGGCCTCCGCGTTGGCCGCCGCCGGCCCGTACAACGCCAGCCCCCGGTAGGCCAGCGCCATGGTGGTGCGCAGCTCAGCCTCGATCTGTTCCTGGCCGACGAGTTTCTCGCCCAGACCGCGATCGAAGTCGTCGAGCAGCTGCCGCACCGTGAAGTCCGGGCCCTTGCTCTGCGACGGGTCCGACGAGCCGAGCAGTTCTTGGAGTAACTGGACCACGGCGTTGGCACGCCCGGCTTCCGTCAGCGCCCGCACGCGCTGCGCGTCCGTCTCCCGCCACCCATAGAGCGCGACGGCGAGGCCGGTGATCATGGCCATCACCACCGCAGCACCCGTGAAGACACCGAGCCGATGCCGGCGCAGGTACTTGCTGAGCCGGTACGCGACGCTCGGCGGGCCGGCCTGCACGGGCTCGTGCTGCAGGTGCCGGCCGATGTCGGCGGCGAGGTCGTTGGCCGTCACGTAGCGGCGCGCGCGGTCCTTCTCGAGCGCCTTCATGACGATTGAGTCGAGATCGCCGTGCAGGAGCCGGCTCAGCGAGGCCGGCGTCGCATGCCGCCGGCGTGCCACGACCGCGAGCTGCTGGCCCAGCGTGCTGATGCGCGTCGACGGCTTCGGCGGCGTGTCCTCACGGATCACGCGCAGCATCTCGAGGTAGCCCTTCTCGATCAGCGAACCGGTGGCGAACGGCTTGCTGCCGGTCAGGATCTCGTAGAGCACGACGCCGAGCGAGTACACGTCGGCGCGCGTGTCGACGTCCAGTCCCGACAGCCCGGCCTGCTCGGGCGCCATGTACTCGGGCGTGCCGACCATGTGGCGGAACTCGGTGAACAGCGTCTTCGCGGTCAGTTCGGCCGACGTCGCCTTGGCGACGCCGAAGTCGATCACCTTCGGCACCGGCACGCCGTCGTGCAGCGTCACCAGGATGTTGCTCGGCTTGAGGTCGCGGTGGATCACGCCCTTCTGGTGCGCGTGCTGCACCGCATGGCAGACCTGTTGGAACAGCTCGAGCCGCTCGGGGGTGTCGAGTTCGGCCTGGTCGCAGTACCCGGTGATCGGCACACCGGCGATCAGCTCCATCACGAAGTACGGCCGCCCGCCCGGCGTCACGCCGCCGTCGAACACCTTCGCGATGTTCGGGTGTTCCATGAGGGCCAGCGCCTGTCGCTCGGCCTCGAAGCGCGCGATCACCTGCCGGGTGTCCATGCCGAGCTTGATCACCTTCAGCGCGATCTTGCGGCGAACGGGTTCCCGCTGTTCGGCCATCCACACCGTGCCGAAGCCACCCTCGCCGATCTGCTGCAGCAGTTCGTAGCGGCCGATGGTCCCCCCAACTCGCTCGTTGGCGCCACCCTGGCGCGGCGTCGGCTCGGCGAAGAACTCATCGGCGGCGTCGAGCGACGCGAGCAGCTTGTCGAGGCGCGCGCGCAGCTCCGGGTCGCCGGCGCACGCCTCGTCGAGGAAGGCGTCGCGTTCCTCGGCCGGGCGATCGAGCGCCTGGTCGAACAGCTGCCGCTCGGGGGTGGGATCGACGGGCATGGTGGACCTCGGTTGCCGGCATGCAGCGGCTCGGGCAGCCCCGTAGTCGCTGCGATGAGTCGCCTGCGACGAAGCTGGATCCCGCGCGAGGCGAATCAGTGGGGATTGTGCGTCAGCAGGTGGCTGCGACCGGACATGAAAACGCCGCCCATGACTGTTTCTTGGCGGCGAGCGCTGCGATCCGTGCGAGGGCGGGGAATCGTGGCCGGTCCAGGCGGTCGCTTCTCGCATACACGGGTGCCCGGAGCCTCCTTCCGGTGATCCCTTCGAAGTCGAACCGCTTCCCAGGACAGCGAACCATGAACCCTCGCCTCCCGAGTCCCTCGTTCCCTGCGCATCGGCCTCGCGCCGTGCAGTCCCGCACCGTGCTCGCCGCAGCCATCGCCACAGCGTTGGCGGTGCCGGTCCGCGCCCAGCACCAGTTCGAAGCGCTGCACGCGCTGCCGGGGAGCGGCGGCGTTTCCGCGCTCGGCGACGTCGACGGCGACGGCGACCTCGACATGATCGTCGCCCGCGCGGGCCAGAACAGGCTGCTTCTCAACGACGGCTTCGGCCGGTTCGTCGACGCCACCGCGGGCCGCCTGCCGGTCGACGACGACGTCACGACGTCGGTGGCCCTGGGCGACGTCGACGGCGACGGCGACCTCGACATCGTGTTCGGCAACGGCGCCGTGCCGGGCTCCGACCACGGGCAGCAGAATCGACTGCTGCTCAACTACGGCGCGGGTCACTTCACCGACGCCACACCGTCCCACCTGCCCGCGGACAGCGATCCGACGGCCGGTGTGGTGCTCGGCGACGTCGACGGCGACGGCGACCTCGACCTCGTCTGCGCCAACCACAAGCTCTGGCTCTGGACCGACGGCTGGTCCTCCGGCCCGTCGTCGTACATCACGACCGGTCAACAGAACGAGCTCTACCTCAACGACGGCACCGGCCACTTCACCGATGCCACCGCCGTCCGCATGCCCGTGGACAGCGATCCGACGACGGCCGTCGCCATGGGCGACGTCGACGGCGACGGCGATGTCGACCTGGTCTTCGGCAACGGCCACACCGACAGCTACTGGGAGTACGAGGTGCCAGGCCCCTTCGGTCCACTGGTCCAGTCCTACTACGAGACCATGGGAACTGCCGACCTGGTTTGCCTGAACGACGGTACCGGCACCTTCAGGGCGATGCCGCCGCTGCCCGCCAGCTGGGACTCGTCCGCGGCGGTTGCGCTCGGTGATGCCGACGGCGACGGCGACCTCGACATCGTGGTCGGCAACGTCCTCGCCTCCTACACGTACACCCACAACGGCTACCCGGTCGACGGCTGTCAGAATCGTCTCTACCTCAACGACGGCCACGGCGTGTTCAGCGATGCCACCGCCACGCAACTGCCCGCGGATGGCGACGTGACCAGCGCCCTCGCGTTCGCCGACGTCGACGTCGACGGCGATCTCGACCTGGTCTGCGCCTCGGCTGCACAGAACCGGCTCTACCTCAACGACGGCAGCGGCGATTTCGCCGACGTCACCGCGGTCCGCATGCCGCCGGGCGACAGCGCCAGCGTCAGCGTGGCGCTCGGCGACGTCGACGCCGACGGCGACCTCGATCTTGTCGTCGGCCGCTACCTCCAGGTCCGGCTCTACACGAACCTGCTGCAACAGCTCGACGCGACCCAACCACCACAGGTCGGCCAGCCCTATTCGCTCGACGCCTTCGCGCGCTGCGGCACGCAGGCCGTGTTCGACGTCGCGGTCGTGTTCCTGTCGACGACGCGCGTGTCGATCCCGATCCCGCCGTTCGGCCTGCTCGGCATCGAGCCCACGGCCATCCTGCCCACGGTCGTGATTCCGCAGCCGGCCGGTGTCGGTTCCATCGCCTGGACCGTGCCCAACGTGCCCAACGCGGTCGGCACGGCGATCTACTCGCAGGCGCTGATCGTCTCGTGGCCGTTCGGTGCCCGGTTCACCAACGTCGTCGCCGGCGTGGTGCAGTAGCTGGCGCTGCCCGCTGACGACGGGCATGGTGGACCTCGGTCGCCGCCGGCCACGGCCCAGGTCGGCGGCGTCGAGTCCGAGGGCTCGGTGGTTCACCTCTCCTTCAACGACCCTCTTCGTGCTCGCAGTCGACGAAGGTCGTCAGGTTGGTCTCGAAGGCGAGCAGCAGGTGCACGTTGTGCTCGGCGTCGATGACGATCCGCCCGCCCTCGACGTCAGCGGTGGCGAACTCGAGTCCTCCGAACAGCGCCGCGAGGTCGAACGTCAACGCAATCGGCATCACGGCACCGGCATCCACCGTGATGCCGCCGTTGGCGATCGGCACCTGGATCGGCTGCAAGAAGTGCGACCGCAGCGTGAACGGGATCGTGCCAGCCTCCATCGACGAGTAGGTTCCCTCGACGCGGATCGAGTGCAGCGGGGCGTCGCCCGCCAGTCGAAGCGCGATCTCCGCCTTCTTGAACGTGCCTGGGTAGACCGGTAGCGAACCCAGCACCGCGCCGCCGGTGGCGATGTCGATCGAGAACGGGCCCTCGAACACGAGGTCTTCGGCTTCGCCGGCGGTGCCACCCTCGTTCTCCTGTTCGCCTTCGCTCTCGCTGTTCGAGGCGCGCACCTCTCTCTCCTGCTGGCCTTCGCCCTCGTTCTCACCGCCCTGAGAGCCACCGTTCTCGCCGGTGTTCTCCTCGATGACGACCTGATCGACCTCGAACACGGCGGTCTGGAGATCGAGCGAACCACCGGACAACTGGATCTCGCTCGCCAGTGCGTACCGGCCACCTGGAACCGCGGTCACGCTCAGCAGGCTGCTGCGTTGGCGCGCAGCCCCGCCGCCACCCGACGAGCCCGATGAACAGCCGACCAGCAGCGACCCGAGCGCCACCGCAACAAGATGCCGACACTTGCACATGGTTTCCTCCGGAGAGACGGCCAACGACGGCCTTCGAGCCCATCACGGCACGGCAGCATCCGGGGCATGCATGAAGCCGAGCTGAAGAATGCCGGGACTCCGACGCCATGCGAACGTGCCGGGAGAGGCCGCTACTTCGCCGCCGGCGCCTCGACCCACGGCACGACGGCGTCGAGAACCAGTGGCTCGCCGAGCGTGCCGTCGGCATCCACGGCGTGCGCCGTCACACGCGCGGTGACGCGGTGGCGCGCGACCGAAGCGCCCTGCGGCAGCGTGAGGTGCAGCGCCGCTTCCGCCGCCGCGCCGGCGGGGATCGCCGCGCAGGGTTCGCCCGAGGCCACCGTGCGCCACGACCCGCACGCGAGCGTGGTGTCGACCGGCCCTTCGACGAGGTCGACGCGCACCATGATCGGCTGCGGCAGCGGGTTGACGATCGTGATCTTGCTGTCGCCGGAGACGGCGACGCCGCCGCAACTCGGCAGCGGGTCGATGGTCAGGCACTGCGCGGCGGGCTCGCGCTGCAGGCAACGGCTCCACCTGCAGCTCGCGGCCGCCAACGGCGACGGCTCGCTCTTCGCGAGCAGCACGTGGTCGATGGCGAGCCAGCCTTCGCCGGCATCGCGCAGCTCGAGGTGCACTTCGCGCCCGGCGAGATCGCCGATCTCGTCGACGCACGGCGTCAGCAGGCCGCCGAGCGCGATCGGGAGCAGGTTGCGCACGAACGTCTCGCCGGCGAACAGCGCCAGTTCGAGTCCGAGGCCCCGCTGGCCTGCGACGAACACCACGAGCCGATCGCCGGCCTCGGCGATGAATCCCGGCGAGCACGCCGAGCCCGACGCGGCCGTCGTCGACTCGGACGACAGCATGCTGCGGCCGAGGCAGCGGCGGAACGGTTCGCTGTCGGCGGCGATGCGGAAGGCGCCGTCGAGGCGCCACTGCGCGCCGGCTTCGCGGTCCTCGAACGTCGACAGCAGCCGTCGGCCGCGCACGAGTTCGCCGTCGGCGAGGATCTCGTTGCGCGCCGGATCGCTGCCGTCTGTCCACCATCGCGCGACGAGCTCGTCGCGCGGGAACGACGCTTGCAGCCAGTCGCGGAAGTCGGAGTCGAGCGGCATCCAGACAGAGTCGTCGACGCGCAGCGCGTACTCCGCGTGTGCGAGCGCGTCGGCGGCCGTCGCCGCGCTGCCGAGCGGCAGGATGTCGACGCCGCGCCGCCGCAGATAACCCGCGGGCGGCGAACGGTCGTGCGCGAGCACGCGTTCGTCGTTGCTGCGCGTCGCCGGCGTGTGCGCCACGGTCGCGTCGGTCAGGCCCAGCGTGTCGATCACCGTCAGCTCGCGCAGGTAGAACGGCATGATGCCGACCGTCGTCGCGGCCGCGACGGCATCGGGCGGCAGCGCCCCGTCGGGCAGGCTCTCGTACGCACGGAAGGCCGCGATCTGCTCGCGACCGAACGCGCGATGGATCACGGCCGATTCGGCGACGCCGGCGCGAAGTCGCGACCGCACGTGGTTCAGCACCGCGCACAGGTCGCCGGCACCCGGAACGAAGGCGATCGACGGCACGGCGCTGGCGTCGACGCGCAGCTTGGACCAGATCGTCGGCCGCACTTCGTCCTCGGCCGCGAGCCGCGAGAACACGCCCATGGCGTGCGTGTAGAGCAGCGCCGGCACCGCGGCGACGACCGCGATGCGGCGCGTCCACGCGTGTTGCCGCGCCGCGTCGCGCGCGCGCCACAGTGCGGCAGCACCCTGCGCGAGCAACAGCAGGCCGTGCGCGGCGGGCACGGCCAGCAGCGCGACGTGGAGGTCCAGCGGGCGGAACTCGAAGTGGTCGCCGCCGATGCGCAGCAGGTACAGCGCGTGCGGCACGACGATCGCGAACGGCAGCAGCAAGGCGAGGTCGCGCCGCGCGGCGTGCACCAGTGCTCCGATCACGGCCAGCGTCACGGAGACCCAGGCGCCGAGTTCGATCGCCGCCGCGAGGAAGTAGTCGACGCCGGACTCGTACCACGGCCGCACGTGCTTCGCGTAGTACGTGTTCGGCAGCCAGGCGCCGTAGTACGCGTGCCGCCAAAGGAAGTGCGCGCCGATGACGATCGTGAACGGCGCCAGCAGCGCGACGAGGGTCCAGAGCCGCATTTCGCCTACGAGCCGATCGCGCACGAGGCGCCAGACGAACGCACACGCGAACACGAGCAGGCCCTCGGGGCGCGTCAGCGCGGCCAGCGCGAACCACAGCGATGCCGCGATCGCCGTCGGCATGCCGAACCGCGCGCGCATCGTCTGCCACGCGCCGGCCAGCACGAGGCACGTGAACATCCGCGTTTCGAGGCCGCTCGTCGACCACGTCGCGAAGCTCGTCGATCCGCAGAGGAACGCCAGCGCGAGCCACGTCAGCAGGCCCCGCCACGGCCGCGCCGACGTCTCGCGCACGATCGCCACGGTGACCAGCAACGCGCCGGCCGTGAACGCCAGCGACAGCACATGGGCCGCGAGTTCGGGGCGCATGCCGAGCCGCCAGCAGCCGGCGATCGCCATCGTCCACGCGAAGTTCGTGTAGCCCTCGACATGTTCGCCACGGTTGAAGACGAGGCCGTGGCCGTCGAGCAGATTGCGCGCGTAGCGGAAGCTGATGAACGCGTCGTCGCAGAGGAAGATCGTCGCCGCGATCTGCGCGCAAAGGAATCCCAGCAGCGGCACACACGCCCAGTACCACCAACGCTCGCTGCGCGGCGGCGCGGTGGGATCCGCGGCTTCCATGCCCGGGGATCGTCGTGCAATCGCTGATGCTCGTCAACCCGAAGGGAGCAGAGGTAGCCGAGGTACGTCGGCGCAGCGTATCAGCGCCCGCGGTCGTCGAGCACGGCTTGCAGCTCCTTGGCGCCGAGCCGCAGCATGATCACGCCTTCGCCGGGCAGGTTCAGCTCGCGCGGCGTGAAGCCGCGCACCATGCGGCGGCTGCCCGTGATGCGTCCCGACACGGAATGGGTGCCCGGGCAGCGCACGCGCACGACGGCTCGGCCGTGCACGTCGACGCCGACCGTCTCGGTGAACAGGTCGGTGAGCATCATGCCGCGGCTCGTCCGCGCGGGTGGGGCACTCGAGGAGACGCCCGCGACGCCTTGCCGCGGATTCAGCAGGTGCTTCCTCGTGGAATCACGTGCCGCGCGCTACAGCCCGACGGTCATCAGCGCCGCGTTGCTCGTCGGCAGCGCCACGAAGTTGCACGGTGCCCCGACGGGGGAGCACTGGACCGCGATCGCGAACCACTGGGCCGTGAACTGGAAGCCGATCAGCGTCGGGTCGTTGGGCACCGGCAGGTTGTAGAAGTTGTAGTAGTAGCCGATCGGCCTGAGGGCCATCAGCGTCTGGACCTCGGCGGTCGTCTGTTGCCAACAGCCGGGGGGTTGCAGCGGCAGCAGCGTGACGGGCAGGGGCGAGGCCGCGGCGCCGAGTCCGAGCGCGATGCCGGGCTGCACGACGTTCACGACGAGGTTCAGGTTGGGCCCCGAGTAGGTGAGCTGGAAGGTCGTGCCGAGCTGCGGCAGGCCCGTGGTGCCGATCGCGAGCTGCTGGCCGTTGAAGGTGCAGCCCACGCCGTAGGTTTGCACGCTCGCACCCTGGGCAGAGGCCAGCGAAACGAGCAGGGGGAGCAGGAACGCAACACCAGTCGAGCGCATGGTCGAAGTCCTCCGGTGGACGCCCAGTCTACCGGTCGACCGCGTCGCCTGCTGGCGCGGTTGCGGAGCCGGTGCGGCATGGTCGCAACCCGTCGCCGGATGGGTGCTTCGTCGCGAGACGCCGGCCTCGGCGGCTATGCTGCGCGCCTCCGACGAACCACCATGGTCACCCGCGACTCCCGCATCGACGCCTACATCGCCAAGGCTCCCGACTACGCCAAGCCCGTGCTGAAGCAGCTGCGCGCGACGATCCATGCCGCGTGCCCCGACGTCGTCGAGACGATGAAATGGCGCAACCCGAGCTTCGAACACCACGGACTGCTGTGCGGCATGGCCGCCTTCAAGCAACACTGCACGTTCGGCTTCTGGAAGCACTCGCTCGTCGTCGGCGCGTCGGACAAGGCGCGCGAGGCGTGGGGCAGCTTCGGTCGCATGACTTCGGTGAAGGATCTGCCGGCCAAGTCGGTGATGACGAAGCTCATCAGGAAGGCGATGAAGCTCAACGTCGACGGCGTCAAGGTCGTGCGCAACAAGACCGCGCCGCGGCCCAAGATCGCGATGCCCCCGGCGCTCACGAAGGCGCTCGCCGCGCATCCGACCGCGCGCGAGCAGTTCGCCGCCTTCAGCCCGAGCAAACAGCGCGAGTACATGGAGTGGATCGGCGACGCCAAGACCGACGCGACGCGCAACCGCAGGCTCGAGGACGCGATCGCCTGGATCGCCGAGGGCAAGCCGCGCAACTGGAAGTACATGAAGTGCTGAGTGGCGGGCCGGCGCGGTCGCAGTGGGCGTGGAAGCGGCGCGCTTCGACCTTGATGTGCTTGCGGATCATGTCCGCCGCCTTCAGGAAGTCGACGTCCCAGCGCATCGCCGCGTCACACGGCGGCGGTCCGCCCACCATGCCACCGCATCGATCGTTGCGATCACAGGACCGTGAACGTGGCGACGTTCGACACCGCGCCGATGTGCGGCGTCAGGTCGAAGGCCACCGCACAGAGACTGACGATCTGATTCTGCAGGCTCGTCGGCAGCCGCCCGGCCCACAACAATGCCCCGGCAACGAGACCGTCGGAGTCGATCACGGCGATCGTGCCGACGCTGTTCGGGTCGTTGGCTGCGGTCATCAGTGCTGGTGTCGGAGCGAGCGGGATCACACCGCCGAAGACCGGGAACGAACCACCGGGCGGCCCGAGCTGCAGCAGCAGGATCGACAGCATGCCGGCCGTCGTCACCGGATAACGCACCTGGAACGCGAGCCCAGCCCCGCCATGCAGCATCGTCGCGGTCGAGAGCAGCAGGCGCGCGGTTGGCGCCGCATGCGGGCCGACCTCGAAGGCGCCCGAGTCGAGAGCGCCGACGACACGCGGGCCGCTGAACGCATCGAGCCCACCAGCGGGTATCGCGATCGCCTGGTTCGCGTATCCGATCGCGGGGCTCGATGACTGCAGGCGCCAATCCTTCGCTGCGGCCGAGACGAACAGTGGGTCGGCGCTCGTGTTCGTGCTACCCGGTGCCGGTGGCGGGATCTGGTGGAACGTGTTGCGCACCGTCAGTGCGGTCGCCGTCTGTTGCAGATCCTCGAGCGAATTGCCGTGGACGATGCAGCTGTCGAGGGTCAACGGGTTCGAGCCTGAGTTGACGCCACGCAGGTTGCCGGCAATGGTGCTCAGCTCGCAGATCACAGGGGGTCCACTCGCGTAGTACAGGGCGAGCCCGGGATGGTCGGCGATCAGGCAGCTCTGCAGGTGATGCGGCATCGTCGACGTGACGCCCCCGACCTGCAGCACGTGCACGCCGTGGGCCGTGGAGGCCGTGATCCGGCTGCTGAGAATGCGGCAGCCACCGGAGTTCTCGAGTTGCACGCCAGATCCGATCGTGTCGCCGATGATCACTTCGGGTCCGATGTCGGCGTTCGTGCAACCGAGTGCGTAGATGCCAGCGCCGCGGTTGTCGTGCAGCGCCGCGCGGGCGACGACGACACCGACGCAATCGACCAGCCAGACCCCACTGCTGCGGTTCCGGTCGATCGACAGCACATCGCGTACGACGACACCCGGCGACGTGTACACCTTGACGCCGCCGTATGAGTTGTCGTCGATGTGATTGCCAGGGCCGATCTGCACGGTGTCGGCCGTGTTGAGCGACACTCCGTTGCCGGCGTTGCCGCTGACGGTGCAGTTCGCGACCACCACGCGTCGCGGTGCCGTCGCCAGCGTGCCGCCCACCACCTGGATGGCATTGCCGGCGTTGCCGGTCAGTGTGCTCGAGCACACCAGGGTGTCCGTGCACCTCGACAGCGCCATGCCCGTCAGGTCGCCGCTGATCGAGCAGCGGCAGAACGTCACGTTGCTGGGGCTGCCCCCACTGGCGGCGAGCAGCGCGCCGATGCGATGATCCGGGCCGAACGCGCAGTCGACGATCGTCACCGACGACGCATCGAGCACGTTGATCCCGTTGTCCATCGGACCGAGCAGACCGCGGGTGCTCGTGTTCGCGATGCGCAGGTTGCTCGCCCCGCCTTCGATCTGGAGGCCGCCGAGCGCATTGGCCTCGGCTCGCACGTCGCTCACGCCGCTGCCGGCGCCGCCGTCCACCACCAGACCGAAACCACCGGACCCCGTACCGTTGCCGAGCAGGTCGGCATTGCGCAGCGAGGTGCGCGCACACGTCGAGAGTTCGATGCCATGCGCGCGATTGAGTGTCGCCGCCGAACGCAGGCCGCCGGCTCGACCCAGCCGCAGGTCGGGGCAACCGACGGCCAGGATGCCGCGATCGTTTGCCGTGCAGACGAACGCACCGATCGAATGCGCACTGCCGCCGGTGATGTGCAGGCCTGGACCGAAGCTGTTGCGGATCTCGGCCACGGACACACCGTCGTCGGCGACGCGCGCACGATTGCAGTTCTGCAATTGCAGACCCTGTTGGAATCCGTCGAGCAGCACGCGACCGAGCACGAGATCGTCGGCACCGGCGACCACCACGAGCCCGTTGCCACCGGCCGTGCCGAACGCCTCGCAGTCGTCGAGCCGCGAGAACGTGCCACGCACCATGACCGCATTGCCCTGATCGACGAGCACTCGCATCGGTACCAGCACCTGGATCTGATTGCCGGCGAGGTCCAGGCCCACGCCGCCCGATGCGGTCGGCGACCGCGCGTCGATGACGAGCCGGCCCGCGCCGGTCAGCGTGCGCATGGTCACGTTAGCCCTGGTCAGAGCCGGCAGCAGGCTCGTCGTCACGATCGGGCCAGTCGTGCCGCCCGCGGCGATGTCGATGAGGAAGCTCGCGGCGGGCGAGGCGTTCGCCGCCACCAACGCGGCGCGCAGACTGCCCGGGCCGGCATCGAGGACGTTGGACACGACTGCCGATTGCGCTACCGCGCTCGCGGCAGCCATCAGCAGGCTCAGCAAGGATCTCATCGCTGGAACCGAACGACGACGGGATTGGTGGGTGCGGCGACGGTGGTGATCACCGCGGCGAAGGAGAGCTCGGGCAGGAACGGCGTGACGTCGGGCGGGATCGACAATGTCGTGCCGCCGGTGCCAGTGCCGTCGAGATTGCCGACGGAGAGCGCCGGGACCGCCAGTAGCAACGCGGTCAGTCCATCGGGCACCAACGGCACCAGCTGCCCGGTCGGTACCGCCGCGCCGGGTCCGGTCCCACTGCCGCTGACGAACAACACGAACATCTGCCCGGCCTGGGCCGCGGTCGCGCGCACCGTGAATGCGAGTCGGCTCTCGGCAGGCGTGCGCAGCCAGGGTCCGGCGAGGTCCAGAGAATTGCCGGTGCCGACCGTCGGCACGAACTCGATGGCACCGCGATCGACGACGCCGCCGCGCACGCGCGGCAGCAGCTCGGCATCGACACACGGCAAGCCGGAACCGACTGGGGTTGCATGCAGCCCGGAGTCGATGGCGGGCGAACCGGGTGCCAGTCGCACATCGCCCGTGGCGGCAGAGACGAACTGCGGATTCACGCCGAGCAGCATGTTCTGTTCGATCCAGGAGCCGGGGGAGCCGGTGCCCGCACTGGTGCTGCGCAAACCATGACGCCACGTTCCCACGCTCGCCGCATCGCGACTGCGGTCCACCATGTTGCCCCAGCTGATCGTGTTGACGATGGTCGCCTGCGATGCGTTTTGCAGTAGCACGCCGGTGCCTTGTCGCGTCGCGGTCACGTTCGTCAGCCTGGCGAGCACATTCGCGCAGACGAATCCGCTCTGTGTGGCGAGGTTGCGACCGACGGCCACGCAGCTCTGGATGGTGGTGCGGCGAGTCGCGGGACCCGGTCCGACGTCCCTGACGGCGAAGCCATCCCCGGCGTTGTCGATCGCGCGATTGCCGGGCCCGAACCAGACGTCATTCGAATCGATCGCCACGAACGCGCTGCCCAGCTGGCCGCGCACGTAGTTGCCGAGCAGTTGCGCACCATGGCATCCGCCGTTGAGGAGCATGCCGATGGCAGTCGCCGCGGTGGCCCCGACGCCGCCGTCGACGGTGCAGTCGAGGACTCGGAGCTGTGTCGTACCGGCGCCAACGAGACCCCAACCCGTGTGGCCGCGAATCGTCACCTGGCTGCACGACACGTCGGTGGAGTCGGTGATCTGCAGCGCAGTGGAGGCCGCATGAACGCAATCGACGAGCACATCCGGTCCCAGGCAGGCAGCTTGGCAGCGCAGCAGGAAGACGGCGGGGGCGGTCGAACCCGGTCCCGCCAGCAGCGCGCACGGCGCCGCGGCCGTGCCATTCACCTGCACGCGAACGCAATCGAGGATCTGCAACGGAGAGGGGCCACGCACCGACAAGGCCCCGACCTGGCCCGGCCAGTTGCCGAGCACGACATCGTGCGAGTTCGCGACCAGCACACCGACCGCGCCATTGTCGAACACGGACACACCCAGCCCCACGTGGATGTCGTTGCAGCCTTCGACCTGCAAACCGAGGCGCCCCGGGCCAGGTGCCGCGGTGATGCTCGAGTCGATCAGGTCGACCCCGGTGCAGTTGAACATGAAGACCTGGACACCGCCCGCGGATTGCAGGTTGTCGTTCACGCTGACGTGCGCAACCATCGACTCGGTGCATCCGGACAGGGTGATGCCGCCCCGGTCGTTGCCGTCGATGACCACTGGCGACGCCGCGCTGCCCGAGACGTCGAACTGTCCCGTCGTCCCGGCGAAGATGCCGGCGCCGCCAGCGGTGCACTGGAGTCCGGTGATTCGGACGCCCAGACAGTCGTCCACCACGATCTGGTGGACACCGCCTGGAATGCCGTTCCGCGTCAGCGTGTTGTCGGCGATGGTCACGTCGGCACAGAGGTCGCTGAGTTGGATCGCACTTTTCTGGTTGTCGAGGAACTGCGATCCGACGATGCGGAGCCGGACCGCACCAGCCGCGGCGATCGATGGGAAATTGCCGCCGTTCCGAACGACGTTGCCCGGACCGAAGGTCATGTCCGCGCAGACCGGCTGCAACGCGAGCGCGAGGCCATTGCCATCGAACGTGCAGTCGAGGAATTGCATGTGATCGCCGCCCGATTGCATGGCACCTCGCTGGTTGTTCAGGAACGTGCAGGTTTGCACGGCGAGATCCGCTGTGCCACCGGTGGCGACCAGGCCGCTCCCGTTCCAGCGGAAGCTGCAGTCTTGCACCGTGGTCGCGGTCGAGCCGATCAGCCACAGGCCGTTGCCGCCAGCCCCGTCGAAGTCGCAGTTCGCCACGGTCAGGTCGTCGGTCCCGTAGGCCGTGAAGCCGTCGCTGAGCGAGCCGGGTGGGCCGGCGTTCTGGAACCGGACGTTCTGCACACGCGCGTGACGACTCGTGATGCGGAAGACGGTCGGCGCATTGGCGCCGTCGAGCACCACACGGGCCGTCGGCCCTGCGGACGCGACCCGCATCGTCACATGGTCGACGACGAGCAGTGGCAACGCGTGGGTCAGGAAGATCGTCTGGCCGATCAGGTTGCTCGCGAACTCGATGACGACGGGCTGCGTCGAGGACGTCTGGAAAGCCAGTGCGTTCGCCGCCAGGATTGCGTTCTCGAGCGCGATCTCGCTGTTCGTGCTGACCACCAGCACGGTCGCCTGCGCGGGCAGCAAGGGCGCGTTGACTACCGCGGTCAGGCTCAGACCGGCGAACGAGAGCAGGCGAGCAACCCGGCCCCGCCACGGGCGGGGGCGATGACCGTCGCCAGGCCCGTCGAGCCGGCGGTGCTGCTGGGCTGCATCGCCGGGCGGACTTCGGTCGGTCCGCGCGCGTGCGAAGTTGTCGCTCGTTCGAAGCATCGTGTCGCAGG
>DASUFY010000185.1:0-13129 GCA_036274315.1 Planctomycetota bacterium
CAGCCCGCCATGAAACAACACGTCGCGGGCGACGGTCTGCCCGTTCGGAGAGCCGATCAGCGTCGACCCGAGCAACGCCAGCGCCTGGTTGTTGCGCGTCGGTCCCGCATCGAACACCATCACCACGCCCAAGCCGAGACCGGGTGACGTGGCAAAGCAGACGGGGGTGGTGCCCGTGAACAACGGACGTGTCAGTGGGAACACGCTGTTGAGGCCGGATGCGTTATCGCGCGTCGCGCCCACGACCGCAAAGCGATCTCGATCCACCTCGGAGATCCCGAGCAGCACGTCGTCGTTGCCTCCGCCGACGATCGAGTGGAAGTCCAACGTCACGGCCACGGCGTTGCGCGGCGACGACACGCGACCGACGATGCCATCCCATTGGTTCGTGGAAACCATCTGGCCGAGAGCCGCATTGTGAGCGTTGCCTGCGGCGTACTGGTCGTTGCACACCAGCAGGTTGTTGGGCGGAGCTGCGAACGGCAGCGTGGGCGGCATCGTCGTCGGGTTTCCCCCGCGGCGCGACGCCGAAGCCGATAGCTGGGAGACCACCCGAGGGTAACACACCCAGCGCGGATCGAGAAGCACGTGCCAGGAGTTGTGTGAGCAACGCCAGAGCCATGGCCATGGGGGTTCCCCAGGCCCCCCCCACGGAGGCGACGGCTCGAGAGGACCCGAACCCCTGCTCACGCAAGGAATGGAGTCATCAGGCGGGCTCGCACGCCGCAATCGAGCTGCGTATCGTGCTTCCCCGATGCCCATTCCCCACCCTCGAGTTCGCGCGACGCGCACCCGCTTCCTTGCGGCCGTCCTCCTGACGGTATCGCCGGCGACCCTGCTGGCCCAGCGCCGCGACGACTTCGCGCGCGCACCCGAATTGCGCCGCGACGTGACGATCTTCAGCCCGCTCGACCTGCCGACCCCGACCCGCCTGCGCTCCGCCTCGGGCGCCCCGGGCCCCGACTACTGGCAGCAGCGCGCCGACTACCGCATCGCCGTCGCGCTCGACCCCGCGACGCGCACGGTGACCGGCAAGGAGCACGTCACCTACCACAACAACTCGCCCGACGCGCTCGACTACCTGTGGGTGCACCTCGAGCAGAACGTGCTCAAGAAGGACAGCATCGGCTCGCTGACCGACGGCGGCGCCGCGGTCGGCGAACGCGAATCGGAGAACAGCGACGGCGTGCTGCTGTCGCACGTCGGCATCGGCGGCACCGACCTGACCTACCACGTCTACGACACCATGATGCGCGTCGAACTGCCGCAGCCGCTGCTGGCCGGCAAGCAGCTCGAGTTCGACGTCGCCTGGTCGTTCCACGTGCCCGAGCACGTGTTCCGCCGCTACGGCACGATGAAGGTGAGGAAGGGCACGATCTGGGAGATCGCGCAGTGGTTCCCCGCGGTCGCCGTCTACGACGACGTGCACGGCTGGAACACGCTGCCGTACATCGGCACCGGCGAGTTCTACTTCAACTTCGGCAACGTCGACCTCGACATCACGGTGCCGAGGGACCACATCGTCGTCGCGAGCGGCGTGCTGCAGAATCCCGAGGAGGTGTTCACGAGCGTGCAGCTCGAGCGCCTCGCCGCGGCGCGCAAGAGCCGCGACACCGTGATGATCCGCGACAAGGACGAGGTCGGCGACCCCGCGAGCCGGCCCGCCGGCCAGGGACCGCTGACCTGGCGCTTCCGCGCCGAAAACGTGCGCACGGTCGCGTTCGCGTCGTCCGAGGCGTTCATGCTCGACGCGTGCGCCGCCGGCGCCACGCTCGTGCAATCGGCCTACAGCGAGGACTCGATACGCACCTGGAGCAAGTCGACGCAGATGCTGCGCACCGCGATCGAGGGCTACAGCAAGCAGTGGTTCCCCTACCCGTACCCGGTCGCGACCAACGTCGGCGGCGTCGAAGGCGGCATGGAGTACCCGATGATCATCTTCTGCAGCGGCCGCAGCCGCGGCGACGCCGACCTCTACGGCGTCACCACGCACGAGATCGGCCACAACTGGTTCCCGATGCTCGTCAACACCGACGAGCGCCGCTACGCGTGGATGGACGAGGGCTTCAACACGTTCATCAACAAGTACTCGACGCAGGAGTGGTTCCCGAACCGCAAGCCGCCGCGGCCGTCGTCGTTCGCGGGCATGCTCAAGGCCCCCGGCGTGCCGGTCGTCACCAACGCCGACCGCCTGACCGGCCTGCAGCTCGGCGTGCTGCAGTACGAGAAGACCGGTGTCGGCCTGATGATCCTGCGCGAGTACATCCTCGGCGACGAGCGCTTCGACTACGCGTTCCGCACCTACATCCGCCGGTGGGCGTTCAAGTCGCCGCAGCCGGCCGACTTCTTCCGCACCATGGAGGACGCGTCCGGCATGGACCTCGCGTGGTTCTGGCGCGGCTGGTTCCTCGAGGACGCCATGCTCGACCAGGCCGTCGACCGCGTGCAGCAGCCGAGCGGGAACCGCGGCGCGCGCATCACCTTCGTCAACAAGGAGCGCCAGGTCATGCCGCTCACGTTCCGTGCGACGTTCGAAGACGGCTCGACCGAGGTGCAGCGCCTGCCCGTCGAGATGTGGTTCCAGTCGGACCGCGTCGCGGTCACGCTCGAAGGCAAGGGCACGGTGACCGAGATGCGCATCGACCCCGACCAGATGCTGCCCGACACGAACCGCCGGAACAACATCTGGACGGGCGGCGAGTAGGGCCGACGTCGCCGGCCCTGGACGCAGAGCGCGACTGCGCGGTCGACGCAACCGAGACATGCTGCTTGACAGAGAACCGCATGATGCTAATATCTGCCGAATCAGAATGAGCGCAGGCACACGCAAGCGATCGAAGCAGCAGCCGCGGCAGCGCGTGCTGCCGTTCCGACAGAACGGCGGTCGCCGCGCGGGTGCCGGCCGGAAGCCCAAGGGCGACAGGGCCGGCGTGTGCCACGCGCCGCGAGCTCGGCTCGCGGCGCGCTTTCCGGCACATGTCACGCTGAAGCTGCAGCAAGGCCTGCCGCGCCTGCGCAGCCGGCGCGAATACACCGCGCTGCGTGCGGCGTTCGCCGCGGGCTGCGACCGCAACGGCTTCCGCCTCACCCACTACGCCGTGCTCAACGACCACCTGCACCTGCTCGTCGAAGCGCGCGACCGGCGGGCGCTGACGCGCGGCCTGCAGGGCCTCGCGATCCGCATCGCCAAGGCGCTCAACAGGCTCTGGGCTCGCAAGGGCACCGTGTTCGCGGACCGCTACCACGATCGGATCCTGAAGACGCCGCGCGAGGTCCGGAACGCGCTGCGTTACGTGCTCGCGAATGGGAAGAAGCACGCGGCCGAAGGCCGCGAGGTCTCGATTCCTCAGGCGATCGACACGTTCACTTCGGCGCCGTGGTTCGACGGGTTCAGGGAGACGGTGACCGTGCGTGGCATCGAAGCGATGCCGCGCCCGGTCACCGACGCACGCACCTGGATGCTGACGATCGGCTGGCGACGGCACGGTCTGCTCTCCGTGCACGACCTGCCGGCGGCCGGTTGACGGACCGCGTGCCCCGCCCGCCGGCTGTCACCGGTCCGCCTGCAGCGAGCGCAGCTCGGGATCCTGTTCCACCTGCGCCGGCGAGAACCCGGCGTCGATCGCCTCGCGCAACAGCGCGCGCCCGCGTTCGCGCACGGCATCGGCGTCGCCGTGCTCGCGGCAGAAGCGCGCCGCGATCGCGGCGGCCGTCGCCAACGACGCGCGGCCCCTGAACCATTCGCCGACCTCGCCGAGTGCTTCCAGCACGTCGACCGCACGCCCCGCGCGCACCAGCGCCTCGCCCCACTGCTCGCACGTCTCGCGCAGGCGCAGCTCGGACCTCTCGCTGGCGCCGCCCGCGAACGCCTGCGCGTGGCACTGCGCCACGTGGCGCAGCGCCGCGGCCTCGGCCACGGCGTCGCCGGCCAGCCGCTCGAGCTCGACGAGGATCTGCCAGTTGCCGGCGCGCATGACTGCGATCATGACCGGGCTCACTGACGCTCCTTCGACGCGTTCGAACTCCGCGCCGTCGGCGAGGCCGAGTTGCACGACCTCGCGGCCGCGCGCGAGCAGTTCGGCGCGCCGCGCGTGGCTCGCCAGCGGACCACGCGTGATCTCCACGAGCAGCCTGGCGGCGTTCTGGAACCCGCGCCAGTCCTTGCCCGCCCTGGGCTCGATCTGGATGTAGTCCTGCATCACGGCGAGCACGGCATCGACATCGCCGAGCGCCGCTTCGGCCCTGGCCCGGATCGCGAGCAGGTCGCGCCTGCGATCCTTGTACCGATCGACCGACGGCGCCTGGGCGCGCATGGTGAGCTGGTCGGCGAGTGCCGTCGACACGAGGTCGCGCGCGGCCGCAGCCTCGCCGCGCTTCAAGCGGGCGTCGCCCAGGCGCAGCAGCAGTTCGAGGCGCCGCTCGCGGACCGGCACCGACACAGGGTCCGCGCGCAGCAGGTCGTCGGCCACGGCCAGCGCCGCCTGCAGGTCGGCGAGCGCGGCGTCCGGTTCGGTGCAGAGACGCGCGCGCAGGCGCAGGGCCTCGAGTCGGGCTCGCTTCGCCGAGATCGGCCCGGACGGCAGTCGCTCGAGTCGGTCGATGCGCTCGAACGCGCGAGCCAGCGCCGCGCGCGCGGCATCGAAATCGCACGCAGCCCCCTGGTTCTGCAGCTCGAGTTCCGCCTGGGCGACGCTGATCGCGGCGAACGCGGCGTTGTGCAGCAGCACGACGTCGTCGGGTGCCAGAGCCAGCGCGGCCGCGTGGTCGAGTTCGGCCTGGGCGGTGACCTCCTTGCCTTCCGCCAACTGCCAGCGCTGCAACATCGCGGCGCCGAGCTCGCTGCGCGCCGTGGCGAGGCCCGTGCGGTAGGTCAGCACGTCGGCGTGGTCGCGCACGATCCGCTCGTAGGCCGACGCCGCCGCCTTCAGCATCGCCAACGCTTCCGCCGCACGGTCGCAGAGGCCGAACAGGCCTGCCAGCTCGGTCGCCGCCGTCGTGAGCTGCCAGTCGGCCGCGGGGTCGACGGCGCCGGCGCGGGCCCGCTCCCACAACGTGCGCAGCGCCAACAGCTCCTCGACGGCTTCCTCGCGGTGGCCGTCGTGCAGCAGCTGGCGCGAGTGGTCGGTGCCGGCGTAGATCACGTCGGGCAGCTGGGTGCGATGGCGCTCGGGTTCGGCCGCGAACGGCGCGCCGAGCGTCACCGCCGCCGCGAACGCGGCGAGCGCGCCTTCGTCGCCGCGCAGCGAGAGGATCTTGCCCTGGCTGCGGGCCGTGCGCAGCAGCAGCACGCGCAACTCCACTTCGTCGGCCGGCGCCGCTGCCAAGGCCGGCTCGAGCCGCGCCCGCGCGCGTTCGAGGTCTTCGGCCGCGGCGACGAGGTCGCCGGCGCGCTCGTGGGCCTCGGCCAGCGCCTGCCGCGCGCGCACCTCGACCGGCACCGGCACGGGCTGCCCGCCGGCGCGCAGCTCGTCGAAGCTGTGCAGGCCGGCTGTGAGGTTCGCGATCGCCTCGCCGTGCTGGCCGAGCTTCACCTGCATGCCACCGAGTCGGACCAGCGCGTCGGCGATGCGCGGCCGCAGGCGTTCGTCGCCGGCCTCCACCTGGGCAAGGAAGCCGCGGTAGAACTCGACCGAACGTTCGAGCAGGTTGCGGCGCACGAGTTCGAGGTGCGGCACGGCGACCAGGCCCGAATCGCCGACCTGCACGAGTTCGTCGATGGCGGAGAGTGCGTAGCCGAGGCTCGCGGCCGACGCCTGCGAACTGCGTTCGGCGCGCTGCCAGAAGACGAGGCTCGCGGCGAGACCGCTGCCGAGCGCCGCGAGCACGAGGCCCGCCGCGCTGACCTGCAGGCGGTGCCGCGCCCAGTACTTCGAGAACCGGTACCACGCGCCCGGTCGGCCGGCCAGCACGGGCTCGTGCGCGAGGTGGCGCTGCACGTCCGCGGCGAGCTCGCCGGGCATGCCGTAGCGGCGGTTGCGATCCTTGTCGATCGCCTTGAGCACGATCCAGTCGAGGTCGCCGCGCAGCTGCCGGCGCAGACCCGATGCGTCGGTGCCGCGACACGACGCGACCGACGAGGCGGCCTCGCCGAGCGTCGTGATGCGCGTGCTCGGCGTCGGCGGTTCGACCTCGCGCAGCACCTTGGCGACGTCGTCGCGCGTGCGGAAGCGCTGGCTCTCGATCGGCAACGTGCCGGTCAACAGCTCGTAGAGCATCACGCCCAGCGAGTAGACGTCCGTGCGCGTGTCGACGTCCTGCTCGTTCGTCGCCTGCTCGGGACTCATGTACTCGGGCGTGCCGAGCATGTGGCCCGGCAGCGTCATCAACGTCGCGCCGGTCAGCGCTCCGCCCAGCGACTTGGCGACGCCGAAGTCGATGACGACCGGGGTGGCGACACCCTCGCGGTCGACGACGAGCACGTTGCCGGGTTTGAGGTCGCGGTGCACGATGCCCTTGTGGTGCGCATGCTGCACGGCCTCGCACACGCGCACGAACAGCTGCAGTCGCTCGCGCGTCGACAGCTGCCGTTCGTCGCAGTAGCGGTGCAGCGGCAGGCCCGGCACGTGCTCCATGACGAGGAACGGGCGCCCCGACTCGGCGGTGCCCGCGTCGAAGATCTTGGCGATGCCGGGGTGGTTCAGCAGCGACAGCGCCTGCCGCTCGAGCGCGAAGCGCGCCAGGATCTCGCGCGTCTCCATGCCGGCGCGCAACACCTTGACGGCCACGCGCCGGCGGATCGGAGCGTCCTGTTCACAGAGGAACACGGCGCCCATGCCGCCGCTGCCGATGCGCTGCAGCACCCGGTACCTGCCGATGCGCTCGGGCAGCTCGGGCGGCAGCAGCAGGCCGGCCTCGCGCAGCGCGCCGAGCTGGGCGCGAGCGCCCTCGGCAAGGTCCCCGGCCGTGACGAGGATGCGCTCGACGCCCTCTTCCCCGTCGCGCTCGAAGGCGAGCACGCAGCGGACCAGCAGGTCCGTCATCGGCGTGAAGGGATCGCTCGGGAGAGTCATGCGGGCGGCGGCGAGGCAGGGCCATCGTAGCCGCGGGGCCACGGACCATCGCCGCCGACCGCGGAACACGCGATCCCGCCGGCGGTGAGGCGGCCAGGGGCAGCAAGCCTACCCCGAACCCATGGCCCGTGACTGCGGGCCGCGCCGCCGCTACAGCAGGGTCAGCTGAGCGCCCGCTGTCAACGCGAAGTCGTAGCTGAAGCCGATCGTCGTGAAGTACAGCGCCGCACCCTGCGCGAACACGGTCAGCGGCGGCAGCACGGGCGGCAGCGACAGCACGAACGACGAACCCGCCGAGTTCGGCTGGAACAACACGATCGCGGGATCGACGAGCAACATGCAGTTCGGCCCGAGGTCCGGCACCGGGATCGACGTCGCCTGGTCGCCGAGCGCCAGCAGGCTGCCGACCAGGAAGGTGTTGCAGCAGCCCGAGAACGCCGACACCGTGACCTGCAACGTGCAGCTCGGGACGTCGATGCCAGCACCCATCGTCGGCAGGTTCAGGAAGACCGAGTTGCAGCCCTGCCCGTAGGTCTGAACCGAAACGCCCGAGAACGGACACTGGGCCAGCGCGGATGAAGCGGCGAGCAGCGTGGTGAGAGTCGTGAGGATCAGTCGCATTGGTCTACTCCGTGGTGGAACGACGGCTGGGGCGACGGCCGGCCGCGCATTGTAGTCGCGCGCGCCGCGCTCGCCGGCGCGTTGCGACGTCAGAGCCTCAGGGCAGCGCGAGCACCACGGCCCGCCCTGGCGCGTCGGGGCCCTGGGCCACCTCGCACGCGATGTCGCGACCACGGAACGCGACGGCCACGACCGCACCGCCGAGGCGCTGCCACGTGCGCAGCAGCCGGCCCGATCGATCGTGCAGGCGGACCTTGCCGTCGCGCGCGCCCGAGGCCAACAGCGCATCGGGCGACCAGGCCAGGCACGACACGGCCGCCGTGTGGTCGAGCAGCGCCTGCGGCGCGCGGTCATCGCCGGCGCCGCCGAGCAGGATCTTGCCGTCGTGGCCCGCGCTCGCGAGCAGCGTACCGTCGGGCGCGAACGCGACCGCGACCGCGGGTCCCGCGTGCTGCCATCGCAGCCGCCGCAGCGCGAGCGACGGCAGGTCGAGCAGCAGCACGCGACCGTCGGCGCACGCAACCGCGGCGACCGGCGCGTCGGGGGCCAGCGCGAGGCCGTAGACGAGGTCGTCGGCGACGTGCTGCCGCGCGAGCACGCGGCCCGACACGTCGAGCAGCGCCACGTCGCCGCTCTTCGCCGGCTCGCCGCCGCCGACGAGCAGCACGGCGGGCAGGCCGCCCTGCGCCTCGCGCCCCGCCAGCGCGAACGCGCGCCAACCCGGATCGGCGACGAGGCGCAGGCCCGCCGGCGTCGACTCGAGCACGCCGGCCTGCGAACAGGAGAACTGCCGCTGCCCCACCGCGGCCGCGGCCGTCACGGGTCCCACGTGGACCGCGGAGTCGACCGCACACGCAGCGAGCAGTGCTGCCGGCCACATCCTCACGCGCGCAGCACCTCGTGCACGGGTTCGGCCTCGTCGGCGACGAGCCGCACGGGCCGCCCGTCGGCGGTGCGCAGCACGAGGTCGCGATCGATGCCGAGCGCCTGCACGAGCGTCGCGAACACCTCGGCCGGGGCGATCGGTCGTTCGGCCGGTTCTTCGCCGCGTGCATCGGTGCTGCCGACCACGCCGGGCCGGATGCCGGCGCCATGGAGCAGCACGCTCTGCGCGCGCGGCCAGTGGTCGCGGCCGCCGAGCGGATTGAGCCGCGGCGTGCGACCGAACTCGCTCGCGAGACAGACGAGCACCGAGTCGTCGAGTTCGTGCGCGCGCAGGTCGTCGAACAGCGCCGACAGCGCCTCGTCGAGCGCCTGCAGCTTCGGCGGGAAGCCGTAGCCGAGCGCCGTCTTGATCTGCTGGTGGTGGTCCCAGCCCGGGTCGTTGACGAACACGGTGCGCACGCCACCTTGCACGAGCCGGCGCGCGAGCAGGCACGACTGGCCGAGCCGATGCCGGCCGTAGCGGGCGCGCAGGTCCGCGGGTTCGGCGCCGAGATCGAACCAGCGCCGCGCGGCCGGATCCTCGGACAGCCGCGTCGCCATGCCGACGAACGCGTCGCGCTGCGCCTCGGCGGCGCCGCGCGGGCCACCATCGAGTGCATCGAGCGCGGCGCGAAGCTGCTGCGCGCGCGCCCCGCCCGCATCGGCCGTGAGGTCGCGCACGGCGAAGTCGGGCCGGCCCGGGTCGCCGCCGACCTCGAATGGACCGCACACCCCCGGCAGGAACCCGGCGCGCGCGTAATCGACGGCCTGTGGGATCGCGACGTACGGCGGCAGCACGCCGTCGCCGTCGTGGCCGAACACGGCGCCGAGTGCCGGGTGCACGAGCACGTGCGACGGCCGGTGTCCGGTCAGCAGCAGGTGCGAACCGCGGTCGTGGTTGCCTTCGCCGTGCGTGACCGAACGCAGCAGCGCGCAGCGATCGAGCCGCTGCGCCAGCAGCGGCAGGTGCGCCGAGACGAACGCGCCGTCGCCGGCCGGCATGCTGCCGAGATCGCCGCGGATCTCGGGCGAGGCCTCGGGCTTGCAGTCGAAGGTGTCGAGGTGCGAGAAGCCGCCGTCGAGCCAGACGAGGATCAACGAGCGGCCTCGCCGCAGCGGCGCATGCGCCCAGCTGCGCGCCGCGAACGGCAGCGCCGCGAGACCACCGAGGAAGCTGCGCCGGTCGAGGTTCATCGTTCGTGAGCGAACTCGCGTCCGGAGAGCAGGGCGTAGGCGAGGTCGCGGAACGCGGAGCGCTCGGCCGCGAACGGCTCGAAGCGAAGGACCTCGTCGGCGCGCGGTGCGCGCGACAACACGGTGCGCCACAGCTCGACGAGCCGTTCGCCGGGGGTGTCGCACAGGTCGAACGTCGCGTCGACGGTCGTGCCGCCGGCGGCGAGCAGGTCGTGCAGCATCGGCCCGTTGCGCAGCGCGAGTTCGCGCGCGAGCGCACTGCCGGGCAGCTGCACGGCCGGCGCGCGCCCGACGACGGCCGCGACCGCGCGCCCGAACGTGTCCGGTGGCAGCGCGCGCGACGCGCGGCACGCGAGGTGGGTCGCGGCGGGACCTTCCTGCTGCGCCGGTGCCGCGGCGTAGGCCGCCGAAGTCAGCACGAACGTGAGCAGCGCCGGCAGCCGGCCGTCGCCGCGATGGAACGCATCGACGAGCGCATCGAGCATGCCGGGGTCGAGCGGCGGGTTGCCGAGCCGGTGGTCGTCGACGGGTTCGACGAGGCCGCGGCCGAAGACGAACGCGAAGATGCGGTTGCACGCGTTGCGCGCGAACGCGTCGTGCGCGCGGCTCAGCAGGAAGTCGGCCACGTCGCGGCGGCGGTCGTTCTCGCCGGGGCCCTCGGGCCCGCCCGGCGCCAGCGGCAGGAAGCGCGGCTCGACGCGTTCGCCGGCTTCGGGGTCGAACAGCGCCCCGGCCATCGTGCCGCCCGCACCGTCGGGCCGCGGCGACGCGAAGCAGGCGCTGAACGCGAGGTGTTCGGAGCGCCGCCAGCGATCCGACGGGTGGTCGTGGCAACGCGCGCAGCCGATGCGCTTGCCGAGCAACGTGCGGCCCGCGTACTCGGCGCGGTCGCGCGCGTCGGACAACCGCTCGAGCAGGCCGACCTCGCCGAGCGCCACGGCGCGCGCGATCGCCGGCAGGCTGTCGCCGCGCGCGACCGCCTGCACCAACGCCGCGCGATCGCGCGCCGCGGCGGCCGCCGCCGGCCCCTTGGCACCCGCATCGGGCACCTCGAACCAGTCCGCGAGGTGCGCACCCCACACCTCGGCGAACTCGCGCCGCCCCGCGAGCAGCAACACGGTCGCCGCCACGTCGGGTGCCGCGCCGAACGCGTCGAGTTCCTGCGGCGTCGGCGGCCGGCCGACGAGGTCGAGGTACAGGCGGCGCGCGAGCGGCGCGGCCGCGACGCGGTCCGCGGGCTGCAGGCCCAGCTCGTCGAGGTGCGCGCGCCAGGCCCGGTCCAACGCGTGGCTCGCCGCCGGGCCCGCTGACGGTGCCGGGCTCGCGAACGGCCGCACGAGGCGCGTCACGGCCGTGAGGTTGCCGAACCGCGCCATGACCCAGCACTGCCCCGCACCGCGCCGGTCGAGCTGCCCGTCGGCGCCGACGTCGACGACGGTCGGATCGCTCGTCGAGAACAGCGCCACGTCGCTGACGTCGCGCACCTGCTGCCGTTCGTCGCCGGCACCCGCGGGCCCGAAGCCCGCTTCGGCCACGGCGCGTTCGCCGCGCACGGACACGCGCAGCGAGCGCAGCTGCTCGGCCTCGCCGGCCCGCCACGGCGCGCCGGCCGCGATCCACGCGAGCAGCGTCTCGTGCGCGACCCCGCCCTTCGGCAGGCGCCGGCCGCCGCCGTGGTCGAGGTGACCGAGCGCCTTCTGTACGAGCAGGCTCCGGTCGGGCGCGCGCAGGTCGAGCCGCCGGCCACCGAGCTGCGTCGCGATCGCGGCGTAGTCTGCCGCCGCATCGCTGCCGAACAGCGACAGCTTGAAGCCCGCGCGCCCGGTCGCGCTGCCGTGGCAGTACGCCGACGAGCAGCCCTGTCGCTGCAGGATCGGCAGCACGTCGCAGGCGAAGTCGAAGCGGCGCGGCGGCTCGTCCTGGATCAGGCTGGCCACGGCGCAGAGGCCGAGGCACGACACAGAGAAGCTCGCCAGGGTGAAGTTCACTTGGCGTGGGCGTCGAGCCAGGCCTTCGCGCGGTGCTTGCTGTCGTCGTTGCCGTAGTCGAGGCTCAGTTGCAGCTTGAACATCTCGACCACCTGCTTCTGCAGGCCGGCATCGGTGCCGACGCGCGCGTCGATCGCCGCGTACACGCTGTCGAGCTCGGCGCCGTCGGCGGCCTTCTGGATGGCGCGGCGCAGCAGCGCGCGCAGCTCCTCGTCCTCGGGCGGCCGGCCCTCGCGCGGTTTCTTCGGCGCGGCCTCGGCCGCCGGCGCCTTCGCATCGCCCCGCGCATCGCGCATGGGGCGGTCCTGCTCGCGGCGCTCGTTGGTCCGTTCGACGCGCTGCAGCAGCAGCGCGAGGTCGATCGCCAGCGCGCGCAGGCGCTCGGGATCGCGCGGGAGCCGTTCCTCCATGGCGGCGCGCAGCGCCTTGGCATCGGTGGGAATCGGCCCCGTGACCTCTTCGACGAGGCCGCGCAGGCGCCCGAGGTCGCCGCGCCCGGTGTCGGTGAACGCGACCGAACGTACGACGACACCGTCCTTGGCCAGCACGAGCGTCAGCACGGCCCGGCGATGCAGCGCGTAGCCACCGGGGCCATCGACGCCATCGGTGCTGACGAGCATCGGCCGGTGCAGCTGCATGGCGTCGGAGCTGCGCTTGACGGCCGCCTCGGCTTCGTTGCGGTCGGCGGCGATCCGGATCGTGTGCGTCTCGAGTCCGGTCCACGCGAGCTGCACGCCGAGCTGATCGAGGCCGCTGATCATCGGCGCGGTGTTGCGCGTCAGCTCGTGCACGAAGAGCAGCACGCCGGGCGCCTTGCCGATCCGGGTCGCCGCGTCGAACTCGGTGCCCACGAACGGACCCGACGGCGCGTAGACGCGGCACGGGGGCAGCGCCGTGCCCTGGGCCGGCCCCGACACGAGTTCGGCCGACTCGGGCGACTGCGCGCGCAGCGCGCAGCAGGTGGCCAGGAACAGCGTGAGCGCAGCGAGCGGCGCATCGGGACGACCTTGCATCGGCGCCACTGTAACCCGCGGGGCAGGGCGCGGCCCCCCCCATTGCCGCAGGTCCGCGACCGGCCGACCCGCGTGCCGTCTCGGGCGGACCTCGGCTGATGCCGGGAGGACCGTTACCCGGCGCTCGGCGCGGGGTACTCCCGCCCGGTCGCCGCTTGCTCGACGGAGGAATCCGATGCTGCGTGCTGTCTCCGTGATCTCGGCACTGACCGGCGATCCGTGCCCAGAGCCATGAAGGCGGGCCGCGGCGCCGTTCTGCGCGCGGAATCGCCGCGCGGGCCGACCTGGTGGGCCGTGCCGGTCGCGGTGTTCGCCGTGTACTGGCCGTGCCTGTTCGCCGGCCTGGTCTACGACGACTGGGTCAACTTCGACCGCAATC
>DASUFY010000186.1:0-10618 GCA_036274315.1 Planctomycetota bacterium
GGCCTCAACGTCGTCGACACCGCGCCCAACTACGAAGACGGCTACAGCGAAGAGATCGTCGGCCGGGCGCTGCGCGGCCGCCGCGACGGCGTCTTCGTGATCGACAAGATCGACCACCTGCACGAACCCGTGGCAGCGCAGGTCGATCAGAGCCTGCGCCGCCTGGCCCTCGCGCACGTCGACCTGCTCGTGTTCCACGCCTGCTCGACGATGCCGGACCTCGAACGGCTGCAGGCGCCGGGCGGCGGCTTCGACCAGCTCGCCCGCGAGGTGGAACGCGGCCGCGCTCGCTTCCGCGGCATCAGCTCGCACCACCCCGAGGTGCTCTGCCGGGCGATCGACAGCGGCGCCTGCGACGTCGTGATGTTCCCGCTCGGGCCGTTCGTCGATCGCCGCTACGAGACCGAGGTCCTGCCGCTCGCGAAGGCGCGCGGCGTCGGCAGCGTGTGCTTCAAGACGTTCGGCGCCGGCAAGCTGCTCGCCGACACCGAAGGCTACCAGCGGCCGCTGACCGTGCGGCCACGCGGCAAGCTCAGCTCGGGCGGCGGTGCGGGCGGCGCGCAGGCCGGGCTGCCGCGGCTCTCGGTCGAAGAATGCGTGCGCTACACGCTGACGCTCGATCCCGACGTCGCCCTGCTCGGCCTCAGCTTCGCCAACGAACAGGACCTCGCGTGGGCCGCGGCACGCGCGTTCGTGCCGTTGTCGAACCCAGAGCTCGACGACGTGCGGCGGCTGGCTGCGGCTGCCATCGCCGGCAAGGGCGACGTATGGTGGAACCCGTGACCCCTTCCGCGCCGACCTACGACGTACTGGGCGCCGGCTACCGCGAGCACCGCCGCCCCGACGAACGCATCGCGCGCGCGCTGCGCGAGGCCCTCGGCGGTGCCCGGCGCGTCGCCAACGTCGGCGCCGGCGCGGGCTCGTACGAACCGGCGGACGGCGACGTCATCGCCGTCGAACCGAGCCGGCGCATGCTCGGCCAGCGGCCGCCGGGCAGCGCGCCCGCGGTCTGCGGGCAGGCCGAGGACCTGCCGTTCGCCGACGGCAGCTTCGACGCCGCCATGGCCGTGCTGACGATGCACCACTGGCGCGACTGGCAGCGCGGACTGCGCGAGATGCAGCGGGTCGCGCGCACGGTCGCGATCCTGACCTGGGATCCGGCGCACGAAGGCTTCTGGCTCGTGCAGCGCTACTTCCCCGACCTGCTCGACCACGACCGCCGCATCTTCCCGCCGCTCGCGTCGCTCGCCGCGATGCTGCCGCAGGCTTCGGTCACCTGCGTGCCGATCCCGCACGACTGCAGCGACGGCTTCCTCGGCGCCTACTGGCGGCGGCCGCAGGCCTACCTCGATCCCGGCGTGCGCCGCGCCATCTCGTCGTTCGCGCAGGTCGCCGACGTCGACGCGCGCATCGACCGGCTGCGCAGAGACCTGGCCGATGGTTCCTGGCGACGCGAGAACGCGCGGCTCGGCGACCTCGAGGCGCTCGACCTCGGCTACCGCCTCGTCGTCGCGCGGCCGGCGCGGCGGTGACGCCCGATGCGCGTCGTGCAACTCAGCGATCTGCACCTGACGGCCAGACGCGGTGGCCGCGTGTGGGGCAGCGACGTCTGGGCCAACCTCGAACGCACGCTGGCCCACCTGCGCGAGGAGCTCGACGACATCGAACGCCTCGTGCTGACCGGCGACCTCGCCAACTCGGGCAGCGCCGAGGCCTACGCACAGCTCGCCTCGGTGCTGCAACCGTGGCGCGACCGGCTGCGCCTCGTGCCGGGCAACCACGACGATCGGGAACGGCTGCGCGCCGCGTTCCCGTCGCTGTGGCCCGGCGCACCGTCGCGTCTGCGCAGCGTGGAGCGTGTGGGCGACTGGCGCTTCGTGCTGCTCGATTCGCTCGAGCCCGGCCGCACGCTGGGGCGGCTCGGCGAAGAGCAGCTCGGCTGGCTGCGCGAGCAGCTCGAGGGCGACGCGCCGAGCGTGCTGTTCGTGCACCATCCGCCGCTGCGTGTCGGCTGCTGGTGGCTCGACAAGGACCTGCTGCGCGACTTGCGCGAGCTGACGGCGATTCTGGCGCCGAGCGCGGTGCGCTGGATCTTCAGCGGCCACGTGCACCAGGAGCAGCACGGCCGGCTCGGCCAGGCGGACGTCTGGACGACACCATCGACCGCGTACCAGTACCGACCGCGTTCGTGGTTGCCGGTGCCCGGCGCGCGCACGCCGGCGTTCCGCCTCATCGAGCTCGACGAAGGGCAGGTGCACACGCGCGTCGTGCGGCTGTAGTCGCTGTCGTCGACTCTCACCGGGCGCGAGCCGCGCACTCTGGTAGCATGGGCGCAGGAGGAGTCCATGCTCTTGCACCCCACCGTCCGCCTGTTCGCCCTGCTCGTGCCGACGCTGGCACCGGCCCAGCAGAAGCCCCCCACCGGCCGCGAACTCGACCAGCTCGCCGCGGCCTTCCTCGCCGCCGACGACAAGACCGCGGCCGGCCACGCCGAACGCACGGCGATGCTCGTACGCCTCGCGACCGTGCCGCCGCTCGACGGCAAGCAGCTCGCCGCCTGGCAGAAGAAGATCGAGAAGCTGTGGAGCAAGGGCACCGAACTCGAGAAGGGCGGTGACAACTGGTTCTGGCCCGAGGACAAGAAGAAGAAGGTCGAGCGGCACGGCCGCTACATCGTCGGCGGCGAGACGAAGCGGCCGAGGGGACTCGCGATCAACATGCACGGCGGCGGCGCCGGCTCGGGCGACGCCGGACCCGCGGCGGCGGCCTACGAACCGGCGCTGCAGAAGCTCGGCCTGCTGATGATCGCGCCACAGGTGCTCGAAGCGACCGAACACGGCTGGACCGACTCGGGCACCGAGGAGTTCGTGCTCGACCTCGTCGACGCCGCGCTGCGCACGTGGAAGTTCGACACGGACAAGGTCTTCTTCGTCGGCCATTCGATGGGCGGCTACGGCAGCTGGACGCTCGGTGCGCACCACGCCGACCGCGTCGCCGCGATCGCCCCGAGCGCCGGCGCGCCGACGCCGATCCAGAGCTCGCCGGGCGGCCCCATCGTCGACATCCAGGAGGGTGTGATCCCGTCGCTGCGCAACGTCTTCGTCTCGGTCTACCAGAGCCTCGACGACGTGCAGGTGCCGCCGGCCCCCAACCAGGCCGCGACGAAACTGCTCGGCGAGGCCGCCAAGAAGTGGGGCGGCTTCGCGCACACCTACTGGGAGGTCAATGGCCGCGGCCACGCCGAACCGCCGGGCGGCTACATCGCGCAGCTCGAGAAGGTCGTCGAACACGCGCGCGATCCGGTGCCCGAACGCGTCGTCTGGCAGCCGGTGCTGCCGTGGAAGCGGCAGTTCTACTGGCTCTACTGGGACGCGCCGGTCGGCAAGGCCGTCGTGCAGGCCGACCTCGACCGCGCGGCCAACACGGTGGCCATCACGTGCGACAAGCCGAGCGACGGGCTCTACGTGCTGTTCGACGCGCGTATGGTCGACCTCGGCAAGGAGGTCGTCGTCACCGTGAACGGCAGCGAGACGTTCCGCGGCGTGTTGGCGCCGGATCTCGCCACGCTGCTGCTCACGAGCGGGCATCCCGATGCGAAGCTGCAGTTCGTCGCGAAGGCGCCCGCGTTCGGCGGCAAGCAACAGTGACGGTTCCGGCGGCCGCGCGGGCTACACGTCGCGGCGCGGCAACACGACGTCGCACTCGAGCGCGATCCAGCGACGCACCTTCTCGCTCGAGTAGCCGCGTTCGCGGAGCAGGCGGTCGACGCCGCGCTTCTCGCGCACGGCCTCGGTCACCAACGGCTTCAGCGTCTCGAGGTCTGCGCGCGCGCGCACCATCTCGTCCGCGTCGCGCCGGCGCTGCCGGAACTCGGCGCGACCCGCCAGCACGAGCGGCACCCCGAGCGCGGTCCCGAAGCAGATCAGCACGATGCTGTAGAACGATCCCGGCAGCATGAGCATCGCGCCGACGCCCATGCCGAGCATTGCGAGCCCGGCGACGACCTTGGCCGCGGGCGGCAACACCACGAGCTGCTCGCGCAGAGAGAGCACACCCGCGCGCGGCAGCTCGGGCCGCATCAGCCGTGGCCGCCCACCGACTTGGCGGCCGGCTCCTCCCGGATCCTGGCGCGCACGAACTCGCGGTTCATCTCGGCGATGACGCGCACGGGGATCTCCTTGGGGCAGACCGCTTCGCACTCGTACTGGTTCGTGCAGTTGCCGAAGCCCTCGTGGTCCATCGCCGCGACGAGCTTCTTCGCGCGCTGCTCGCGTTCGACGCGACCCTGGGGCAGGTGCACGAAGTGCGAGATCTTGGCGCCGACGAACAGCATCGCCGAGGCGTTCTTGCAGGCCGCGACGCAGGCGCCGCAGCCGATGCAGGTGGCGGCGTCGAACGCGCGCTCGGCGTCGGCCTTGGCCACCGGCACGGCGTTGGCGTCCTGGGCCGCGCCCGTGTCGACCGAGATGAACGCCCCGGCCTGCACGATGCGATCGAACGCGCTGCGGTCGACGACGAGGTCCTTCACGACCGGGAACGCGGCGGCGCGCCACGGTTCGACGTGGATCTCGGCGCCGTCCGTGAAGTGCCGCATGTGCAGCTGGCAGGTCGTCGTGCCGCGCTCGGGTCCGTGCGGCACGCCGTCGATGACGACGCCGCACGCACCGCAGATGCCCTCGCGGCAGTCGTGGTCGAACGCGACCGGCTCCTGGCCCTGGTGCACGAGCTGTTCGTTGAGCACGTCGAGCATCTCGAGGAACGACATGTCGGGCGAGACGTGGTCCAGCTCGTAGCGGACCATGCTGCCGTCCTGGGCGAAGTCGGCCTTGCTGCTGGCTTTGCTCTGCCGCCAGATGTGGAGGGTGACTTTCATCGTTGGGCCCACGTCGCCGCGGGCGAGTTCACTTGTAGCTGCGCACCGCGAGGTGCACGTTCTCGAACTCGAGCGGTTCGGTGTGGCGCCGCGGCGGCTGTTCGGGACCCGCGTGCTCCCACACCGCGACGTTGCAGAAGTTCTCGTCGTCGCGACGGGCCTCGCCGTCGTCCTGCCATTCCTCGCGGAAGTGACCGCCGCACGATTCGCGGCGCTCGAGCGCATCGCGGCACATGAGCTCCCCGAACTCGAGGAAGTCGGCGACGCGGCCGGCCTTCTCGAGCGACTGGTTGAGCGTGGCCGCGCTGCCGAGCACCTTGACGTCGCGCCAGAACTCCTCGCGCAGCGCCGGGATCTCGCGCAGCGCCTGCTCGAGCCCGGCTTGGTTGCGCGCCATGCCGCACTTGCTCCACATGATCCTGCCGAGCGCCTTGTGGAAGTCGTCGACGGTGCGTTTGCCCTGGATCGACAGCAGCTTCCTGGTCATGTCGGCGACGCCCGCGGCCACGGTCTGGAACTCGGGCCGGTCGACCTCGACGGCGCCGGCCTTCTGCCCGGCCAGGTAGCCGCCGATCGTGTACGGGATCACGAAGTAGCCATCGGCGAGGCCCTGCATGAGCGCCGAGGCACCGAGCCGGTTGGCGCCGTGGTCGCTGAAGTTCGCCTCGCCGAGCACGAACAGGCCCGGGATCGTCGACTGCAGGTCGTAGTCGACCCAGAGCCCGCCCATCGTGTAGTGCACGGCCGGGAAGATGCGCATCGGCCGCGAGTACGGATCCTCGGCCGTGATCTTCGCGTACATGTGGAACAGGTTGCCGTAGCGCGCCGCGATGGCGTCCTTGCCGAGCCGCGCGATCGAGTCGCGGAAGTCGAGGTAGACCCCGAGGCCCGTGTCGCCGATGCCGCGGCCCTCGTCGCAGACCTGCATGGCGGCGCGCGAGGCGATGTCGCGCGGGGCGAGGTTGCCGAAGCTCGGGTACTTGCGCTCGAGGTAGTAGTCGCGTTCGTGTTCGGGGATCTCCGCGGCGCGCCGCTTGTCCCCCTGCTGCTTCGGCACCCAGACGCGCCCGTCGTTGCGCAGCGACTCCGACATCAACGTCAGCTTGCTCTGGTGGTCGCCGCTCTGCGGGATGCACGTCGGATGGATCTGCGTGTAGCACGGGTTGGCGAAGCCGGCGCCGCGCTTGTAGGCGCGCCACGTCGCCGTGACGTTGCAGCCCTTCGCGTTCGTGCTCAGGTAGAACACGTTGCCGTAGCCGCCCGTCGCGAGCACCACGGCGTCGCCGGCGTGCGAGCGCACCTCGCCCGTGACGAGGTCGCGCACGACGATGCCCTTGGCGTGGCCGTCGACGAGCACGACGTCGAGCATCTCGGTGCGCGAGAACATCTTGACGGTGCCGAGCCCGATCTGTCGCGACAGGCCGGCATAGGCACCGAGCAGCAGCTGCTGGCCGGTCTGGCCGCGCGCGTAGAACGTGCGCGACACCTGCGCGCCGCCGAAGCTGCGATTGTCGAGCAGGCCGCCGTACTCGCGCGCGAACGGCACGCCCGACGCGACCGCCTGGTCGATGATGTTGACGCTGAGCTGCGCGAGCCGGTAGACGTTGGCCTCGCGCGCGCGGAAGTCGCCGCCCTTGACCGTGTCGTAGAACAACCGCCAGATCGAGTCGCCGTCGTTGCGGTAGTTCTTGGCCGCGTTGATGCCGCCCTGCGCGGCGATGCTGTGCGCGCGGCGCGGACTGTCCTGGAAGCAGAAGCACTCGACCTGGTAGCCGAGCTCGGCCAACGACGCGGCCGCCGAAGCGCCGGCGAGGCCGCTGCCGACGACGAGCACCTTGTAGCGGCGCTTGTTCGCCGGATTGACGAGCTTCAGCTCGAAGCGGCGCGCGTCCCACTTGCCCTGGATCGGCCCCGCGGGAATCCTGGCGTCGAGCTTCATGAGGCCACCCTGACGATGCCGGTCAGCACCGAGAACGACAGCAGCATGTTGCCGCCGGCGACCAGGGCGGCGAGCACGACCGAGAGCACCTTGATCGACGGCGTGTAGCGCGCGTGGTGCAGCCCCAGCGTCTGGGCCAGGCTCTGGATGCCGTGGCTCAGGTGCAGGAACAGCACCAGCTGGAACGCTGCGTAGGCGATCGCGATCGCGGGCACGGAGAAGCTCGCCGTGACCATCGCGTGGACGTCGTGCCCGCCGGCCCCCATCGCCTTGCGCGCGAAGTCGCCGGGATTGGTCACCCCGAACGTGAAGTGCAACAGGTGGTAGATCACGAACACGAGCAGCGTCAGGCCGCTGAAGACCATCGATCTCGACGCGAACGTCGCCTGCACGGTGTCCTCCATCGCGTAGGGAACGGGGCGCGCCGCCCTGTTGGCGCGCGCCAGCCGGATGCCGGTCGCGACGTGCAGCCCGAACACCGCGAGCAGGCCGATGCGGGCCAGCCACAACAAGCCCGGTTTGCTCTGCAGGAAGTGCGCGTAGGCGTTGAGCGCCTCGGGACCGGACAGCAGCTGCAGGTTGCCGAGCAGGTGCGCGACGACGAAGCCGAACAGCAGCACACCGGTGATCGCCATCGTCACCTTGCCGCCGACCGACGATCGCCAGAAATCGAACAGCCACTTCATACAGTTGGACCCGGAATGACCTGCCAGCCGCAACGCAGCCGCTGGGGAGCGACGAAGGATCGGCACTCGGCGCCGCGAATGCAACACGCTGGCGCCTGCGGGCGGCGCTGCGTCGAACGCGCCGCCTCGAAACGAGCCTTGCATGCATGCCCCCCCGTTGCATGATGACGGCATGCCGGACCTCCTGGAGGAACGCCGCGGCAACCTGTTCTTGTTGACGCTGCACCGCCCGGACCGCCTCAACGCGGTCACGGAGGCCCTCTACGAGGCACTGCTCGACAGCCTGGCCCGAGCGGCCGGGGACACGTCGCTGCGCGCCATCGTGCTGACCGGCGCCGGGCGCGCCTTCTGCGTCGGCGCCGACCTCAAGGGCCACGGCGAGACGGAACGCGACCGCGATGCACGGCGCCAATACGTCGAGCTCGGCCAACGCGCGGCCAAGGCGCTGCTCACGCACCGCTGCCCGATCGTCGCCGCGCTCAACGGCCACGCGATCGGCGCCGGCCTCGAACTGGCGCTCGCGTGCGACCTGTCGGTCGTGGCCGAGTCCGCCAAGCTGCGCTTCCCCGAGTTCGGCCTCGGCACGTTCGTCGGCGGCGGCGCGACCGCGACGTTGCCCGCACGCGTCGGTGCCACGCGCGCCCGCCAGCTGCTGCTGCTCGGGCGCTTCTTCTCGGGCGCCGAAGCCGCGCAGCTCGACGTCTGCAACCTGGCCGTTCCGACCGACGAGGTCGTGCCGCAGGCGCTGGCGCTCGCCGAGGAACTGGCCACCAAGGCGCCGCGCTCGATCGCGCTGGCCAAGCAACTGCTGCACGCAGCGCCCGGCATGCCGCTCGACGACCTGCTCGCGGCCGAAGCGGAGGCCCTGTTGGCCTGCATGGCGACCAGGGACTGGCAGGAGGGCATCGACGCGTTCGCCGCGCGCCGCCAACCGGACTTCACCGGTGACTGAACCGCTCGTGCCCCCGCCCTCGTCGTCCAGCGCGTGGGCGACGCTCGATCGCATCTTCCGGCCGCGCGCCATCGTCGTCGTCGGCGCCTCGCAGGATCCGACCAAACGCGGCAACCAGGCGATCGCCGCGCTGCGCCAGGGCGGCTACGCGGGTGGCATCTTCGGCGTCAACCCACGCGGCGGCACCGTGCACGGCATCGAGATCGCGAAGTCGATCGAGGAACTGCCGGGCGACATCGACACCGCGCTGATCTGCACGCCGGCCGCGACCGTGCCCGACGCACTGGCCGCATGTGCCGCGCGCGGCATCGCGGGCGCCGTCGTCGTCGCGCTCGGCTTTCGCGAGGCCGGTGCGGACGGCGAGCAGCTCGAACGCCGCATGCACGCCGTCGTGCAGCAGACCGGCATCCGCGTCATCGGCCCCAACACGAGCGGCATCCTCAACCCGCATCGCGCCGTCAACCTGATCGGCGTCGCCAACGTGCCCGCAGGCCGCATCGCGCTGCTCGGCCAGAGCGGCAACGTCACGCTGCAGCTGTTGACCGAGGCCATGCACCGCACGCGCGCGGGCTTCTCGCTCGTCATCGGCGTCGGCAACGAGACCGACCTGCGCTTCGACGAGTACCTCGAGTACCTCGCGGACGAACCCAACACGGCGGCGATCGCGATGTACGTCGAGGGCTTCCGGCGCGGGCAGAAGTTCCTCGAGACCGCCGCGCGCATCACGGCCAAGAAGCCCGTCATCCTGCTCAAGGGCGGCCGCACGGTGCGCGGCGCGGCCGCGGCGCGCTCGCACACCGGGGCTCTGGTCGGCTCGTTCCCGGTGTTCCGCGCCGGCCTGCGGCAGGCCGGCGTCGTGCTCGTGCGGCGCTCCGACGAGCTGCTGCACGTCGCGCAGACGCTCGCGAGCCAGCCGGCGCGAGGTGGCTACCGCGGCGTCGCCGTGCTCACCGACGGCGGCGGCCACGGCACGCTCGCGATGGACGCGCTGCATTCGCACGGCGCCAACCTGACCCAGCTCGCCGAGGGCACCTGCACCGAACTGCGCCGCCTGCTCGCGCAGGACGAGCCCGGCAACCCGCTCGACCTCGCCGGCGCCTCCGACGCCGACGCGCTCGTGTTCGCGCGCTGCGCCGACCTGCTCATGCACGACGAGCAGGTCGGCATCCTCATGATCGTCGGCCTGTTCGGCGGCTACCACCGCCGCTTCGCCGCCGAGCTGCTGGCGCGCGAGGTGGCCGCCGCGCACGCGCTCGTCGAAGCGGCGCTGCGGCACCGCAAGGCGCTCGTCGTGCACAGCCTCTACGCCGAGACGCCCAGCGAGCCGCTCGACGTGCTGCGCCAGGCCGGCGTGCCCGTCGTCGCCTCGCTCGAGGTCGCGAGCCGCTGCGCCGCGGCGAGCTTCGAACGCGGCCGCCAGCTCGACCGCCGGCGCGGCACGCCGCCCCCGGTCGGCTCCGTGCAATGGCAGGGCTTCACGACCGTGCGACAGCAGGAACGGCGCGTGCTGCTCGAGACCGAGGCGCGCGACCTCGTGCACGGCTACGGCGTGGTCGTCGTGCCGGCGTCGTTCTGCACCGACGCCGAGCAGGCCTCGGCGGCCGCCGCCAAGGTCGGCGGCCCGATCGCCATGAAGGCCGTCGCCGGCGGCGTCGTGCACAAGACGGAGGCGGGCGGCGTCAGGATCGGCGTGCCCCCCGAACAGGCCGCGGCCACCTACGAGTCGATCGCGGCGTCGGTGCGCCGCTACTGCCAGCAGCGTGGCATGCAGCCCGACCTGCGCGGCATGCTCATCGCACCGGCGCTGCCCAAGCCGATCGTCGAACTGCTGATCGGCTTCAAGATGGACCCGCACTACGGCGGCGTCATCGTCGTGGGGCTCGGCGGCACGACCGTCGAGGTGCTCAAGGACGTCACGTTGCGGCTGCTGCCGATCTCGCGCGAGGACGCGCGCGCGATGCTCGCCGAGATCAAGGGCGCGCGGCTGCTGCGCGGCCACCGCGGCGGACCCGCGGTCGACCGCGAAGCCGTCGTCGACGCGATCATGGCGCTCGCCGCGTGCGCGCGCAGCAACCCCGAGATCGTCGAGCTCGAGGTCAACCCGCTGTTCGCCTACGAACACGGTGCGGTCGCCGTCGACGTGCGTGCGCTCTTGTGAGCCGCGTTGC
>DASUFY010000187.1:0-4525 GCA_036274315.1 Planctomycetota bacterium
CGGCGCGAGCCGGAGCAGACGGTGCTGTTTCGGGTCGTGCAGGCGCAGTGGCGCACGTTCGTGCAGCAAGTGGCAGCTGGCGAACGCGTGGTGCCGCGGTTCTGCCTGCGCGAGGTGGAGGGGTTTCTGCGCTGCGGCATCCTCGGCTACGGCCTTGCGCGCGTGCACTGCGATGCGTGTGGGGTGGACGACGTGGTGGCCTTCTCGTGCAAAGGGCGCGGCTTCTGTCCGTCGTGCGGGACGCGGCGCATGGTGGACACGGCGGCGTGGTTGGTGGATCGCGTGCTGCCCTTCGTGCCGGTGCGGCAGTGGGTGCTGTCGTTGCCGTATCGGGCGCGGTTGCTGTGCGCGTATGAGCCCGACGTGTGTGCTTCGGTGCGAAGGATCCTGGTGCGAGCGGTGTCGGGCTACTACGAACGGCGAGCGCGGCGTCAAGGCAGGCCACGGCCGCGAGCGGGAGCGGTGGCGTTCGTGCAGCGCTTCGATTCGGGAATCAGGTTGAACGTGCACTTCCACGTGCTTTGGCTGGACGGTGTGCATGCGCACGAACCGGGCCGCGGGCGGACGGAGTTCTGCGAACACGGGGAAGTGACGGACAAGCGACATGAAGGTTCTGGTGTCGGCGATTCGCGACCGCGTGCTGCGGTACCTGCGGCGGTCGGGGCAATGGCCGGCTACGGACGAGGCTGCGGGGGCTGACTCGGACGGCGACGCAACGGATTTGATGCTGGAGCTCGGTGCGGCGGCGGTGCAGGGGCGCACGGCGCTCGGTGAGCGAGCGGGAGCGATGGATGCGCGGATCGGACGCGGCACGCGCAGTGAACCGTTCGTGAAGGGAGCGCTGTGTGCCGACGTGGACGGGTTCTCGCTGCACGCGGCGGTGCGGGTGGAGGCGCGCGATCGCGAACGGCTCGAGAAGCTCCACCCAGACTGCTACCACGCGGGGCCGGAGATGGCCGCCTACCGCGACGATCACGCTGACGGTTCACGCCTGGCACGGCGAAACCGTCGCTGTCCTTCAGGGTTACGGCACCGATGCGGTGTGGGTCCAGCGCGATGACGGCGACCGACGAGTCATCCCGGTCAGTTGGACGTCGCTGATCCCGCGAGTGCCATGCCGCCTCTGCGACGGCAGGCCGGTGCGCCTGTGTTCTGACGCCGCACTCGAGCTGGCCAGATGGACCTCGGCCAGGCGAGACCCGATCGAGGAGGGAGGCAGGTGATGTCGATTCTGCACCTACCCTCTGGTGCCACTGATCGCGACTTGCTAGCTTCCGGGCCATCGCGAGGTCGCACGGCATCGGGCGGCAAGCCCGTCGTCCGTGCGCATCGCGTCGGACCAGGCCATGGCTCGCTCGGTGTCGACTCCGGAGAGCTGCAATCGTCAGGCAGCGGCAGAACCGCCTGCTGGCTCGATCACCATTCGCGGTCGTGCGTTCACGCCGGAAGAGCTGCAGCAGATCAAGGCGATCGTCGATGCGTCGCCCGAGGACCATCGCTTCTCGCTCTCCCAGAAGGTCTGCAGAGCACTGGGCTGGCAGCAACCCAACGGCCGCTTGAAGGACCGATCTTGTCGCGACGTCCTCGGCAAACTGCACGACGTGGGGTTCCTTCGCCTGCCGCCACCGAGGCGACCACCAGTGAGCAGACGCCCCGTGGCGATCACCGACCGGACGCAATCGCGACCGGTGCTACGCCTGCGCCCGCGCGACATCGGGCAGGCATCCTTCGCGCTCGTCACCGGCACCGGGGATTCCAAGCAGGAGAAGCTCTGGAACGAGTATGTCGAACGCTACCACTACCTTGGCTACGGCGTGCCGCTGGGTCCACACGTGAAGTACTTCGTCACCGTGGGCCGAGAGCCGATTGCCTGCCTTGCGTTCGGCGGTGCTGCGTGGCGGGTCGAGGCCAGGGATCAGTGGATCGGTTGGAGCAGCGAGCAACGCCAGCGCAACCTCCGCTACGTCGTGAGCAACACCCGCTTCGTGATGTTGCCGTGGATCGACGCCCCGAACCTGGCATCGCGAATCCTGGCGCTCGCGGCGAGACGGGTCGCGGCCGATTGGCAGGCGCGCTACGCATACCGACCGCTGCTGCTGGAGACCTTCGTGCACGCAGAGCGGCATGCAGGCACCTGCTACCGAGCCGCCAACTGGATCGTCGTCGGCCGCACCAAGGGCCGCGGCAAGCTGGATCGCCACTTCAAGGCGAACCAGCCCGTGAAGACCGTGCTCCTCTACCCACTGGCGAAGGATGCGTCGGCTCTGCTCCGAACACGATGAGCCGCGGAGTCGCGGCGAGCTCGCGCGGTGCGAGCCGCAGCGGCTCTCGTCGTGGTGGGGCAAGCTTGCCCACCGGATCCTCGTCGCCGAAGTCGTGACCGCAGAGCCCGAGTGCAACCATGACAGGCAAGATCCAGTCGCTACACCTGCAACGCCGGGCGTACGTCTATGTGCGCCAGTCGACGACGATGCAGGTCCTCGAGAACACCGAGTCCACGGGCAGGCAGTACGGACTGGTTGATCGGGCCCGTGCGCTGGGATGGTCCGAGGACGCGATCGACGTCATCGACGAGGATCTCGGCCGCAGCGGCGCGACCACGAAGGACCGCAGCGGCTTTGCGCGGCTCGCCGAGGCCGTTGCCCACGGCAAGGCGGGAGCGATCTTCGCCGTCGAGGTCTCTCGTCTGGCGCGCTCGTCGCAGGACTGGCAACGCCTGCTGGCACTGTGCGCCGTGGCCCAGGTCGTGGTCGCCGACGAACACGCGGTCTACGACCCGCAGAACTGCGACGACAAACTGCTGTTGGACTTCAAGGGAACGATGTCCGAGGCCGAACTTCACTGGCTCAGGCTGCGGCTGACCGGCGCGCGGCGTCGCAAGGCCAGCCGCGGCGAGCTCCGTTTCCTTCCTCCCACCGGCTACGTGTGGGGCGAGCGCGGTCTCGAACTGGATCCAGATCAGGCTGTACGACACGCGATCACGACGATCTTCGAGCGTTTTGCGATCGAGCCCACGGCCAACGCCGTGGTGCGATGGGCGGCAGGAGCGGGTTTCTCGGTGCCGACCCGGCGCTCCTGCGCTGACGGCACCAACGTGCTCACCTGGCAGTCCCTCGGAGTCAGTCGGCTGAAGGAGATTCTCAAGAGCCCGATCTATGCTGGTGCGTACGCCTACGGTCGTCGATCCGAGAAGCAGGTCCTCGTCGATGGTGAGATCCGGAGTATTCGCGAATGCAGAGACCCGGGCGACTGGGTGGCGCGCATCCAAGGAGCGCACGAGGGCTACATCACCTGGGAGACCCACATGAGGAACCTCGACAAGATGCGCGCGAACTCGGCACGGTGTTCCTCACCGGGAGCACCGCGAGAAGGCCGCGCTCTGCTGACCGGGATCCTGCTCTGCGGTCGTTGTGGCCGACGCATGCGGACGACGTACCCGCCCCGAAAGCACAGCCGGTGGTTCTACATTTGCTACGGCGAGCATGATCGCGGTGCGCCGATCTGCTGGTCGGTCAGCGGACAAGCGATCGATGCTGCGGTCGAGGAGCTGCTGTTGCGGATGATCGTCCCCGGCGAGCTCGAGCTGTCGCTCGCAGTCGAGCACGAGGTCGAAGCGCAAGCCGCATCCTTGCACGAGCAGTGGAAGCTCCGGCTCGAGAAGGCCGAGTACGAAGCGCGTCGCGCCGAGCGGCGTTACAAGGCCGTCGACCCGGACAATCGGACCGTTGCCCGCACGCTCGAAGCCGATTGGGAATCCTGCCTGCGGGACCTCGAGGCCGTTCGAACGCGCTACGACGCTGCCAAGCGCGAGCATCGCGTGCAGCTGACCGACGCAGATCGGCGCCGTATTCGCGAGCTCGCACAGGATCTGCCCGCAGTCTGGCGCGCGCCGACAACGCAACCCGCCGACCGCAAGGCGATGTTGCGCATCGCGATCGAAGCCGTCGCGATTCGCCCGATCGACGTGCCGCAGCGCCTGACACACATCCAGGTGCAGTGGAGAAGCGGAGCCGTCGACGAGCTGACCACCGTACGGCCGAGTGGCGCTGAATGGAGTCGCACTCCGGATCGCGTTGTCGGGCGCATTCGTGAACTCATGGCCCTCGGGCTGTTCGATGACGACATCGCTGAGCGACTCCGCGCCGAAAACCTGAAGTCGGGATCAGGTCGTCCCTGGACCGGGAGCGCCGTCAAGCACGTGCGCATCGAACACTCGATCGCCCGTACCGCCTACAAACCGCGAGGTCGAGTGCCACTGCCCGACCGTCATCGCGACGGTCGATACTCCGTCCGCGGAACCATGAAACGCTTCGGCGTTTCCCAGCGGCTAGTCATCCGGTGGATCGAGCGTGGCATGGTCGCAGCGGTACTCGAGGCCTTCCCGCCGTACCGCAGCGTATGGTGGCTGACCATCGACGACGCCACGGCCAAGCGACTCGACGAACGCAGGACAACGAAGAACACGAGCAAGAAGACGCAGGGATCTACGGACCGAGGAGATGCATCATGAGCGGCGCTTCGAGCA
>DASUFY010000188.1:0-6293 GCA_036274315.1 Planctomycetota bacterium
GCTGCACAAGCCCGCGGTCGACACGCTCGTGCTCTCGACGATCGCCTTCGCCGAACACCCGTACCACGCGCTGCTCAAGGACTACAAGCTCGTGCGCGACTCGGTCAACGATCCGCTCGCCGACGCGCGCATCGCGGCGCGGCTTCTCGCCGATGCGCACCACCAACTGCGCAAGCTGGCGACGGCGAACCCCACCTTCGCTCGCGTCGTGCGCGGGCTGAGCCACGTCGGCATGCGTTCCGTCAGCGCACAGGCCCAGGCCGGCATGGACCTCTGCTTCGACGCGGCAACCTGCGAGGCCCCGCGCGACCTCGATTCCGACCTGCGCGAACTGCTCGACCAACGCGCCTGCGCAACGGCGCTCGAGACGCTGCTGCCCGTGTCCCGCCTGCCACCAGAAACCCAACTCGCCCTGCTGTTCGCGGTGGCGTGGCTGCGCGTCAGCGGCTCACACGACACGACCTCGCCATCCGTCGTCATGCCCTGGGTCCGGCGCCAGTTCCCCCAGATCACGAACCTGCTGCAGACCCTGCGCGACCGGCCATGCCCGAGCACCACCTGCACCTGGTGCCGCAGCGTGCACGACCCCGTCGCGCAGCTGCAGCGCTGGTTCCGGTACCCGGACTTCCGCGCCGAGCCACCCCTGCCCGACGGACGCCCAGCGCAGCGCGCGATCGTCGAAGCCGGCTTCGCGGACCGACCGCATCTCGCACTGCTGCCGACCGGCGGCGGCAAGTCGCTGTGCTTCCAGCTGCCGGCCATCCACCGCTACCTGCGCCGCGGTTGCCTCACGATCGTGGTCTCGCCGCTGCAGTCGCTGATGCACGACCAGGTCGACAACTTCGTCGCCAGGACCGGCGCCCACTGTGCGTTCGCGTTGACCGGACGCCTGACGCCGCCCGAACGGCGCGCGACGCTCGACGCCGTGCGCTCGGGTCAGGCGGGCCTGCTCTATGCATCGCCGGAGCAGCTGCGCAACTCGACCTTCAAGAAGGCGATCGCGCTGCGCGAGATCGGCGCCTGGGTGTTCGACGAGGCGCACTGCCTTTCGAAGTGGGGGCACGACTTCCGGCCCGACTACCTGTACGCGGCGCGCTTCGTGCGTGAGTTCAGCGAGCAACAACGGGTGCCGCCAGCACCGATCGTCTGCGTGACGGCGACCGCCAAGCCCGAGGTCCGCGACGAGATCCTGCAGCACTTCCGCGACGAGCTCGCGCAGGACCTGACGGTCTTCGATGGCCACGCGCCGCGCGAGAACCTCACGCTGCTCGTCGAGCCCGTGCCGATGCACGGCAAGGTCCCGCGACTGTGCGAACTGGTCGCCGAGCAACTCGCGGTCTCCGCCACGGGCAGCGTGCTGGTCTACACGGCCACGCGCGGCAACGCCGAGAAGGCCGCGGCCCTGCTCGCGGCGGCCGGCATCGAAGCCGAGGCGTTCCACGCGGGCCTCGACGTGCAAACCAGGAAGGCCGTGCAGCAGCGCTTCCTCGTGGGGGAACGGCGCGTCGTCTGCGCCACGAACGCGTTCGGCATGGGCATCGACAAGCCCGACATCCGCCTCGTCGTGCACTTCGAGATCCCCGGTTCGCTCGAAGCCTACGTGCAGGAGGTCGGCCGCGCCGGGCGCGACAACAAGCCGGCCGCCGCCGTGCTGCTGTTCGCCGAGGACGACATCGAGACGCAGTTCCGCCTGGCCGCGACCTCGCGCCTCAGCCACAAGGACCTGCAGGGCATCCTGCGACGCATCCGGCGGCTCTCGCGCCCGGCCGCGCAGGAGGTGCGCGAAGCGATCTGCACGGCCGGCGAGATCCTGCAGGACGACGAGCTCGCCGAGAGCATGCACGCCGGCGATCGCGGGGCGCCGACGCGCGTCGTCACCGCGATCGCCTGGCTCGAACGCGGCAAGTTCCTGCGCCGCGACGAGAACGCCACCACGGTCTTCCAGGGGCGCCCACTCGTGAAGACGATCGCGGAGGCGAGGCAACGCATCGCCGCGCTCCACCTGCCCGAGCGCAAGGCCGAGGCCTGGCTCGCGATGCTCGCGCGGCTCGTCAACGCCGACGCGGACGAGGGCTTCTCGTCGGACGACTTCCTCGGTCTGCCCGAGGTCGTGGACGTCGTCGGCACCGTCGACGCAGCCACCGCGGGGCGATCCGTGCTGCGTCTGCTCGTCGAGATGCAGAAGGCGCGCCTGCTCTCGAGCGGCGTGCAGATGACCGCGTTCGTGCGCCACGGGGTCGCCGAACCCTCCACCGCCAGGCTGCAGGCGGCCGTGCGCACCGAGCTGCAGGTCCTCGAAGTCCTGCGCGAACACGAGCCGGACCCGGAGAATCACCAGCCCTACCCGCTGAGCCTGCGGTCGTTGGTCCAGGCACTGGTGGCGCGGGAGCAGAGCGCGACCGTCGATCGCGTGCGGGCCACGCTGTCCTCGATGGCCGACCGCGCACTGCACGCCGGGCAGCGCGCGCCCGGCCTGCGCATCCACTTCACGTCGCACGAGCACTGCCTCGTCAGGGTGCAGGGCGACTGGGAACAGGTGAAGGCCACCTCGCAACGGCGCCACGCGCTCGCGCAGGTCTGTCTCGGCGTGATGCTCGCGCCGTTGCACCAGGCCGGCACGCGCGGCGGTTCGCTGCTGGCCAGCTTCGCGCTCGAGGACCTCGTCAAGGCGCTCGATCAGGACATCGAACTGCGCAGCCAGCCCTCGCCCGATCCCGCGACCGAGATCGAGTACGCGCTGCTGTTCCTGCACCGCACGGGCGCCATCGTGCTGCACAAGGGCCTCGCGGTGTTCCGGCAGGCGATGGTGCTCCGCGTGCCCGTGGACTCGATGGCGCGCAAGTTCGCGCGCGAACACTTCCGGCCACTGGCCGAACACCAGGACCAGCGCACCGTGCAGATCCACGTCATGCACGAGTTCGCGCGGCGCATGGAAGATCGGGAAACGGGTCTGCGCCTGCTCGGCGACTACTTCGTCCTGCCGGAGGAACGGTTCCTCGACACCTGGTTCGAGAGCCGCCGCGGCGAGATCGAACGCGCGACCGGCGCGCGGTCGTGGCGGCGCATCGTCGAGGACCTGAGCCGCGACCAGCGCCGCATCGTCGAAGCCGACGAGGACCAGTCGCTGCTGGTGCTGGCCGGCCCAGGCTCGGGCAAGACGCGCGTCGTCGTGCACCGCTGCGCCTACCTGCTCCGGGTGAAGCGTGTGCCGGCGCGCGCCATGCTCGTGATGTGCTTCAACCGGAGCGCCGCGCTCGAACTGCGGCGCCGGCTGCGCGACCTCGTCGGCGAGGACGCACGCGGCGTGCTGATCCAGACCTACCACGGCATGGCCGCCCGACTCGTCGGTCGCTCGCCCGCGGAGCAGCTCGAGCGCGGTGCCGACCTCGAACGCGCCTTCGACGAGATCCTGCGCGCCGCCATCACGCAGCTCGAGGCGGGCAACACGGCCGGAGATCCCGACGGCGCCCCCGAAGACCTGCGGGACCGCCTGCTGGCCGGCTTCCGCCACATCCTCGTCGACGAGTACCAGGACATCGACGAACCGCAGTACCGGCTCGTCTCCGCCATCGCGGGACGCACGCTGCAGGACGACGAACGCAAGCTCACCGTGCTGGCGGTCGGCGACGACGACCAGAACATCTACCAGTGGCGCGGCAGCAACGTCGAGTTCCTGCGCCGCTTCGAGGCGGACTACCGCGCCCGGCGCCTGCCGCTCGTCGAGAACTACCGTTCGACGGCGCACATCATCGCCGCCGCCAACCAGCTGATTGCGCTCAACCAGGACCGCCTCAAGCGGGACGCCCCGATCCGCATCGACGAGGCCCGGCGCCGGCAGCCGCCCGGCGGCCGCTTCGCCGGCCTCGATGCGACCGCCAAGGGCCGCGTGGTGGTGGTCGAGATCGGCGAGTTCGACGACCAGGCGGACGCGGTGCGGTCCGCGCTGCGGCGGCTGCACGGCTCTGATCCCGAGTTCGCCTGGGACCGGTGCGCGGTGCTGGCGCGCAGTCACGCGTTGCTCGATCCGGTGCGCACGCTGCTCGAGCAGGACGGCATCCCCGTGCGCTACCGCGTCGACAGTGCCCACGCGCACTCGCTCTACCGGCTGCGCGAGGTCCAGGACTTCCTGGCCGCGGTCGACGCGCACGCGGGCGAGGCCCTCACCGCCGATGCGCTTCGCGGCCTTCTCGCCGAGCTGCAGAGCCGCCGTTCGCGCGAACCGACGTTCGCACTCGTCGAGCAGTCGCTCGCCGCGTTCGTGGATGAGCACGGCGACGTCGCACAGCCGCACCTGGTGCGCGAGTTCTTCGGCGAGCTGCTGATGGAGCAGCGCCGCGAACGCACGATCGGCCAGGGCGTGCTGCTCGGCACGGTGCACGGCAGCAAGGGCACCGAGCACGATCACGTGGTGCTGCTCGACGGTGCCTGGCACACGCGCGACTCGGTGGAGGAACTGCGCCGCCTCTACTACGTGGGCATGACGCGGGCGCGCCAGACGTTGACGCTGCTGCAGTGTCGAGAGGGTGGGGCGCCGTGGATCCCAGGGTTGCGTGGCGATGCCGTGCATCGGACCCGGCACGAGATGCCCACGAACGCGGTGCGCGCGCCGCGCTTGCGCTACGAACTGCTCGGCCAGGGCGACGTCTGGCTCGGCTTCGCCGGACGCGGCCGCGACCACGCGCGCATTGCGGCGGCGATCGACGGCCTCTGCACGGGCGACCCGCTGCGCCTGGAACTCTTCGGCAGCAGGCTGTTCCTCGTCGATGCGCGTGGCGTTCGGGTCGGCGCGCTGGCGAAGGGGGCTTCAACGAAGTGGCAGGCCGAGTTGCCGAGCGTCACGAGCGTGCGGGTTGCGGCCGTCCTGACGCGCACGCGGCAGGACGAAGCACCGGAGCACCAGACGCGCCTGCGCCGGGAGACGTGGCACGTGGTGATCCCGGAGGTGATCTGCGCTGCCGGGGCGGCGCCGACGTGATGTCGGTCTCGGTTCCCAACACGTTGGCGTCGAGAACGACGCGCTCTGCTCAGGAACGCTTCTTCGGTAGCAGCTTGCCGATCGCCGCGTCGTCGCTGGCAAACTCGGCGATGCGCTTCTCGGTGTAGATGTCGCGCGGAACGCTCGGCACGGGACGGATGAGCAGGCCCTGCTCGGTCTCCTCGAGGAGCACTTCGTCGTTGGGCTCGAGCCCCAGCGCTTGCCGCATTGCGGCCGGGATGGTGAGGGCTCCGCGCTCGTCGATGGTGACCTTGGCTTGCACGGTCTGCAGGATCGCAGCTCTGCTGCTTCTCTGCAATCCTCCTCGCACGGCACGTCGCGCGGCGCGTGCTCGAACTCGAGCGACGCGCTACGCGGGCTGAGCGAGCATCGCCTCCAGCTGCTGGTACCCGGCTTCCATACCGACCTCCATGCCGGAAGCGATCGCGCCGTCGCGCGCGTCCTTCGAGTCATACTTCTGCGTGATGCGCATCGTCGTGACGCCGTTCCGTTCCTGGAATTCGTGCGTCTCCAGCAGCGAGCCGACCACCTCGCCAGAGCCCATCGCCATCGTTTCGGTGTGGACCATACGCTCGTGCGGCACGACCTCCGTGAACACACCTCGGAGCGTCATGGCCGGATCGGCGTCCTCGCTCTTCCACGCCAGGTGCAACGCGCCGCCAACGCGAGCTTCACACTCGCAGACGGTCAGCGTCCATCCCGGCGGAGGGAGCATCCAACGGCGCATCTTGGCGGGCACGGTCATCGCCTCCCAGACGAGCCGACGCGGGGCGTGGAACGTGCGCGTGAGCACGATGGTGGTGTCGGTGGGAGTGGCGATTTGAAGGCTCTTCGTGTTCATGGCGTGGTGATGGCGAGGACAAACGGGGGTGAGTGCCGGTGAGAAGCTCAGCGGCGGGGAGAACGCGGCTACTGCTCGGACTTCATCTCATCGAGCAGCGAGTCCAGGGCTTCGAAGCGGGCCTCCCAGTTCTTGCGGAACTGCTCGGTCCAGGCGGTCGCTTCCTTGAGCGGCGCCGCGCGCAGGCGGCAGAGGTGCTGGCGGCCGACGACGCGTCGGCGCACGAGTTTGGCGCCCTCCAGCACGCGCACGTGCTTGGTGGCGGCGGGGAACGTCATCTCGAGCGGCGAGGCGAGCTCGCTGAGATTGCGCTCCCCACCGGAGAGCTGCCGGAGGATCGCGCGGCGGGCCGGGTGCGCCAGAGCATGGAACACGAGGTCGAGCCGTGCGGATCGATCTAATACCATCTGGTTTACTATACCAGATGGTATCATGACGTCAAGCGTCGCCGCGGTG
>DASUFY010000189.1:0-4096 GCA_036274315.1 Planctomycetota bacterium
GGAATGCGAGAAGATGATGATAGAAGCATCTGGCAACCGCATCGAGTGCGTGCGAGACGTAGACCGAAGATCGTCCCTGAACATATGGGCACTCGAGCATGATGTTTGTTTCTCGTTCGACGGAGTGTCGCAGTCTGACCGAGAGGTGACATTCCGCACGCGGGACAGTGAGATCGTGCATGAGCTCCGGGCAATGGCGAGCGGTGGAACGAAATGAAGCATCGGCGAATGCACGAGTGTCGCGGACCGCTTCGGAACCGGTGGACCGCTAGGTGAATCCGACGAAACCGAGGCGCGCGTCGTTGCGGGTGCTGGCCGCCGATTCGCCTGAAGACATGCTTGCAATCGACTCGTTGAGTTGCGGCAGTCTCTGACCGCTCTGGCGAAACGCAGGTGGCCAGGTGCCAGTCAAGTCGCTCGGGGGTGTCAGGTCTCGCAAGCCGCCCCTCTAAGAGGATGGTGTAGGCTGCCCAAGCCAGGGGCCGACGGGCCGCGACCGACCCACCGCGAGAGCAGGCCCTCGCACACAGCTCGCAGCTCGCGGCTCAGCTGCAAGAGACGTTGGACCGGTCATGACCAGTCACTCGAAGAAGCAGCTTCGCCAGCTTGATACCCTGGAGGCCGCGTTTCGCCGGGAGCTGGTCGAGCGTCTTCGAGCCTGCGCCGCCGGCAACGGCACGCTCCTCTTTCTCGTCTCGCCGTTCAGGCCCGTGTCATGGCCGAGCGTCCGCTGCGACGATGCCGATGAGCTGTTCGCAGCCCCATCACGGATCGTGGCCTGCGGGCCCAGCACGAACTCGGTGCCGATGCCTGCCTGGCGGCGAGCTACCGCGATGCGTGCTTCCGACACGTCGACACCGACGATCACCACGGGCCTGGCGCACGCCAGCAAGCCGTGCAGCTGCTCTCGCAACTCGGCGAGGCGGTGACGAATGACGGACCATCACGCCCCAGGAGCTGACGAGCCGCGAGGAACACCAAGGCAGGGGAAGCCCATCGTGCGCAGCTCACGGCTCGGCGGCAGGAGACCTGGCACCGCCCGATGCGCAACGCAGTAGCACCACATGGACAACCCCTCGCCCGGCAACTACGGTCCAGGCATGTTCGTTGGAGAAACCCGCCGATGACGACCGAAGCCCAGATCGCGAGCTACTTCGCGAAGTACGAACCCGCGATGGCCAGGCTCGGCAAGGCCCTGCGCGCGAAGCTGCGTGCTCGGCTGCCCGGCCTGTTCGAGATCGTGTACGTGTACGAGAACCAGAACGCGCTCGTGATCTCGTACTCGCCGACCGAACGCGGCTACGAAGGAATCGTCTCGCTCGCACTGTACCCGGACCACGTGAAGCTGCATTTCGCGCGGGGCACCCTCCTGTCGAAGTCGGATCCGCACAAACTGCTGCAGGGTCGCGGCGCCGTGCGTCACGTCGTGCTGAACACGGTTGATGACTTCGAGCGCGCGCAGATCGAAGACCTGATGGTGGCCGCGTTGAAGCTCGCGAACGTGCGTCTCGATGCGAGCGCGAAGGGCGCGGTGGTCATCAAGGCCGAGGAACAGAAGCAGCGCGCGCGCCGCGCCACGAAGGCGGCGCGATCGACCTCCACACGTCGGACCGCGAAGGCCCGGCGCTGACACCGGGCGACGCCCCGCGCCGATCGCACCTCAGCGGCGGCCGCCGGACTGCATCGCGAAGTAGCTCGGGTGCCGGCCGTGCAGCACCGCGGCTTCGAGCGCCGCCTCGATCGCCGCGGCCTCGGGCACCGTGCGCCGGATCCCCCACAGGTGCAGGTTCTCCTGCGTGTCGCCGGCGAGGAACAGGTCGAAGTCGCCGCTGCTCGACAGGTAGCTCGCGATCACCACGGCGGCCAGGGGCACCGCGCGGAACGGGTGCTCGGCGTAGGACCGCAGGCCGCCGTCGAAGATCCACCGGTACTCCGGCAACACCGACGCGGCCAGCTGGGCCGGCGTGATCGCGCGCACGCACGGCACCGTCATCTCGCCGAAGCTCGCGCGGTCGAACACGAAGCTGTGGTGGCACATCACGACGTCCGGCGCGAACGCGCGCAGGTCGTCGGCGCGGATGGGCCGCCGCGCGAACTCGACCGTGTTGAGACCGACCGCGTCGAGCAGCTGCGCATGGCTGTAGTAGGCGAGGATGCCGGCCTCGGTCAGCACGAAGCGCTGGTCCGCCTTCAGCAACCCGCCGAGCGCCTGCGCGAAGTCCTGCGTGTAGAGCGCCTGCTGCGAGCACAGCGTGCGCGCGACGACGCGCACGCCGCGCGTGATCGCCGGCACCAGCGACAGCACGAGCAGGCCGAGCAGCACCGCGCCGGCGCGCGAGCGGGGCAGCGAAGCGCGCACGCGCAGCACGAGCGCCAGCGTCACGTGGAGCAAGCCGAGCGTCGCCGGCGCCTGGAAGCGCGCGAAGACGTTCTGGGTCTGCTCGGTGAACGTCAACACTGCGAGCAGCGCCAGGCACGGTACGTAGCCGAGCAGCAGCGGGCGCAGCATCGGTTCGCGCAGCGCACCGGGCGCCGGCCGCCGGCCGATCCACCAGGCGGCCAGCAGCACGACGACGAACGGCAGGGCGCCCGTGTCCTTGACGAACCATCGCAGGTTGTCGCCGAGGCCGCGCATCGGCGCGACCGACCACGCGAGCCACGCGGGCACCATGGCCAGCACGTCGGGGTCGGCCGCGCTGTGGCTCTTGACGAGCGCCGCCGTCGGCAGCAGCGAGCCGAAGTAGCTGAGCTTCCACGCCGCGTAGGCGACGCCGAGCGCGGTGGCCGCGAGCGTCGCGAGCGCCCACGCGCGCCACACGCGCCGGCGATGTACGGTCGGCAGGCACAGCAGCACGAGCGCCGCACCGGCGACCGAACCCTCGGGCCGGAACATGCCCAGCATCAGCGCGAACAGCGGCATCGCGGCCGCGGCGCGGGCATCGCCGCCGCGGTGCAGGTGCATGCCGAGCACGACCAGCGCCGAGAACAGCATCGAGGCGAAGCCGCCGTAGCCGGCGAGCGCACCCGAGAAGAGCAGGCAGTACGCGGCGAGCGCGGGATCTAGCCAGCGCGGCGCTCCGCCGGCCCGCGCGACGCGCAGCAGCAGCCAGGTGGCGAGCGCGGCGCCGGCGGCGTTCCAGCACGCCGCGGCGATCGCGATGTCGATGCCGAGCCCGTGCAGGCCGGCGATCAGCAGGAACCAGAGGAAGTCCGTCGAGCCTTCGGTCGGCGGCCCGCCGTCGAAGAACACGATGCCGTGGCCGGCGACGAACTGCGCGACGTAGCGGAACAGGATGTAGGCGTCTTCCTCGGGGTGGCCGTTCGTGAGGCGCGCCAGGTTCAGCGCGAAGAACACGAGCCCGGCGAGCACGGGCAGCAGCGGACGCGGCGAGGGGCACGACATTCTCAGCGCTTGGTTACGGGACGTCGTCGAAGAAGCAAGCGCGCACCGACCGTGGCCCCGCGAGCGATGGCCGTGCAGGCCACGTCACGTGCCGCATCGAAGCGGCGATCCTGCGCGGGAACGGTCCGCCTACGCGCGCAGGATCTTCGCCATGGGCCTGCCCTTGGCCAGTTCATCCACGAGCTTGTCCAGACGGCGGATGTTGCGCATCAGCGGGTCCTCGATGTCCTCGACGCGAATCCCGCAGACGACGCCGGTGATCTTGGCCGCGTCGGGATGGAGTGCCGGCGCTTCGCGAAAGAACGTCTCGAAGTCCTTCTTCCGCTCGATCTGCGCGGCGAGGGCCTTCGGGCTGTACCCGGTCAGCCAGCAGATGACCTCGTCGACGTCCTGCTTCGAGCGCCCCTTCTTCTCCACCTTCTGGACGTAGAGCGGGTACACGGTCGCAAAGGGCATCGCGAAGATCCGGTGCTTCTCCATGGGGTCCCGGGAGCGTAGCTCGGCCTCGCCGGGCGCGCGACGGGCCGGACCTCGCGGGCCGGCGGCGGTCAGCGCTCGCCGACGACGGTCGTCTGGAAGCCCTCGGCGACCGCGTAGGTCAGCAGGATCGCGTCGGGGCGCGCGTGGCGGCGCACGAGCTCGTGCAACCAGTCCTCTTCGCCGGGCCATGGATAGGCGAAGATCAGGTCGAAG
>DASUFY010000190.1:0-10805 GCA_036274315.1 Planctomycetota bacterium
CATCATCGAGCTCTCGCAGCCCGACGTGCCGCATCCCATCCAGACCGAGCTCGATCGCGGGCGGTTCACGCTGGTGGAGAAGCTCACGCGCAAGGTGAAGCCGCTGCGGCGACGGACGCGGGAGAAGGTGGAGGTTTGGGAGCTGGCGGTGGTTTGACGGCGGGGGCGATCAGGGGTGGTGTGGACCGGCTGAATCGAGCGACGCGGTCGCGGTCATCGAAGCGAGCCACCGCGCCGCCACCGCCCCTCGCGCCGTCTCTGCCAGGCCCGGCCATGCCGACGGCGTGCGCCGGCTGCGACCGCTCACTCGTTGGTCTGCGCGTGCGGCCTGCTCGGCGTCGAGCCGTGGGCCTACCTGCGAGACGTGCTGCAGCGACTCGCCGAGGGCATCGACCCGCGTCGCTCACGTCGCGGCTCTGCAGGGAGACGCGCACCGACAAGTGACGCCCCGGAAGCACCGCTCTGCTTCACCGGCCGCGAAGGGTGGGTGAACCGGGCGGTTGCCGCGCCGCGGCGCTGATCCGATTGCGTTGTTTCGCCGCCGCAGCCATCGGCATCTCCGAGCGGACGGCCCGCCGCGAATGGACCTTCGCGCGAGCCTGGCTGTTCTGTGCGCTGAACAAAGAGCAGCGCTGAAGCCGTCGGCGTCATTCATCGAGATGGGCGCGATGGATGACGGTCAAGCCCACACTCCGCGACCGACAAGCCAACGATCGGGCAGCCAACCGATCGCCACCCAGTGCAGTAGCATGCCGACGAAGAGGGCGATCGAAGTGCCGCTCTCGGGAGCCGGGGCATAGGCCGCGACGATGCCGCAGAGCGGGAACCACACGAGGAGAGTGTTCGGATCCGAGCTGTTCCAGTACGAGCCGCACGAACATGCACGGTGCATGTCCGAGATCACCCCAAACATGCCCACAAGAGTGAGCACGAATCCGGCCGTGGTGAACGGAGCCCTGCGCGACATGCGTGATGACTCTACTACCAGGACGCCCTCGCGCGCGCAGACCGGCCCACCGGGCTGGGGAACAGTTCACGAGCCACGGATGTCCGGAAGGCACGCCTCTGCACCGTGTCAGATGAAGATCGCGACCCCGGAGAGCATCTCGAGCAGCAACCCGCCGCGAAGGGGCGTGAATGGTCGGGCCGAGAGGATTTGAACCTCCGACCTACTGGCCCCAAACCAGCCGCGCTACCAGACTGCGCTACGGCCCGACTGCGCGGCAGGGTAGCGGTGCCCGCGACCGCGGGGAAGGGCCCGCACGCCGGAACCCAGAGCCGCGCTCACTTCCCGACCGCCGCCGCCTTCTCGACGGTCCGCACTTCGGGGTGCAGGTGCCGACCGAGGTAGTCGTGCAGCAGGTTCAGGAAGTGCACGCGGTCCTTGCCCAGCAGCCGGTGCGTCTGCATCGGGTACGGGAAGTACTCGATCTGCTTGCCGGCCTCGATGCACCGGTCGACGAACGCCAACGAATGCGACCACATCACCGTCTTGTCGTCGGTGCCCTGCACGAGCAGCAGCGGTCGCTGCAGCTGCTCGACGTACGGCAGGCAGCTCGAGATCCGGTACCCGTCGGGGTTCTCGGCCGGCGTGTCCATGTAGCGTTCCGTGTAGCCGGTCTCGTACATCGCCCAGTCCGTCACCGGCGCGCCGCTGACCCCGCACGCGAACGTCGTCGGCGCCGCCAGCATGAGGCGCAGCGTCATGTAGCCGCCGAACGACCAGCCGTGCACACCGATGCGGGTCGCATCGACGTACGGCTGTCGCGTGAGCCACTCGACCGCGCGCAACTGGTCCTCCACCTCGAGCACGCCGAGTCGCCGGTACACCGCCTGTTCGAACTGCTCGCCGCGGTTCGGCGTGCCGCGGTTGTCGAGCCGGCACACGACGTAGCCCTCGCCGGCCAGCGCCTGCAGCCACAGCGGCGCGCCGCCGAGCCACTGGTCCTGCACGAGCTGCACGTGCGGGCCGCCATAGACGTAGAGCAGCACCGCGCACCGCTGCCCGTCGGCGAGGTCGGGCGGGACCGCGAGGTGGCCGTACAGCACCGTGTCGTCGCTGGCCTTGATCTGGAACAAGCGCTGCGTCGGCAGCGCGAAGTTCGCGAGCGGATCGGGTGGTTGCGGCAGCGCGCTCACGGCGCCCGACTGCAGGTCGAGCAGGCGCCCGCGAGGCCGCGTCTCGAGGTTGGACCAGAGCACGTCGGCGAACAGCCCGTCCGGGGACAGCGTGGCGCGGTGCACGCCGCGTTCGCGCGTGACCTGGCGCACCGTGCTGCCGTCGAGGCTGGCGGCGAACAGGTGCAGCTGGCGCGGGTCCTCGCCCGAGGCCTGGAACCAGACCGTCTTCTCGTCGCTCGACAGCCCGAGCAGCTGCTGCACGTCGAACGTGCCCTTCGTCACCTGCCCGAGCCTGGCACCGTCGGCAGCGTGCAGGAAGAGGTGCCGGTGGCCGTCGTGCGACGACCACCACAGGAAGCGGCCGTCGGCGAGGAACGTCGGGCCGTGTTCGGGCTCGATCCACTCCGCGTCGTCCTCCTGCAGCAGCGTCGCGAGGCGGCGACCCGTGTGCGCATCGTAGCGCACCAGCTCGAGGTGATCCTGGCCGCGATCGACGCGCGCGACGACCAGCGTGCCATCGCGCGCGAACGTCACGTTCGTCCAGTAGACGTCTTCGGCGTCGTCGTGCTCGAGCCAGCGCAGCGCGAAGTCGGTCGTGTCGCACACGCCGAGCCGCACCTTCGAGCCGGGACCGCCGGCCATCGGGTAGCGGCCGTGCACGGGCCGCGGCGGCGTCGCTGAGAGATCCTGGTACGGGTAGAGAGCGATGGGGCGCTGGTCTTCGCGCGAGAAGCCCAGGAACCGGCCGTCGGGGCTCCAGAACAGGCCGCGGTCGATGCCGAACTCGGCGCGGTGCGCGGCGCCGCCGTAGACGATGTCCTCGTCGCCGTCGAACGTGATCTGGCGCACGTGGCCATCGGCCTCGGCGAGCCAGAGCTGGCGGCCGCGCACGTAGGCGACGCGCGCGTCGCCGGGTGCGATCGCCCAGAGCGGGGTCTCACCGGCGTCGGGTTCGGCCCACGCGAGCACCGACTCGGCCTTGGCCTGGCCCGGCCGCCAGCGGTAGACGTGGCGATCGTGCTCGATGCGCAGCGTCGAGTCGTCGAGCCAGCGCAGGTCGGGAAAGCGCGCGGGTGCTTGGGCATCGACGCCGAGTGCCGCTAGCAGGGTCTTGGCGTCGGTGAGCGGCTGCTCGACGAGCTTGCCGTCGGCCCACCGATGCAGCGTCTGGCCGCCGTCGCCGGCGGTCTGCACGATCGTCGCGGCGTGACCGGCGGGCAACCAAAGCACCTTGGGCGGGGCGGCGACCAGTTGGTCGCCGCGCGCCAGCACGGTGGCGAGCGTCAGGGACTCGTTCTGCTGGGCTCTGGCCGGTGGCAGCAGGGCCGCGAAGGCGACGAGCAGCACCACGCGCGGTGTGGTCATGGCGGCGGGATCATCGCGTCGGGATGCGGCCTTTGCCACCCGCGGCGCCGATAGGAATGGTTGCACCGCTGTGGGCGGTGCCGCAGTATCCGCTGGCCATCCGCCCCGTGACCACCTTGTCCAGTCCGACCGAGCCTGCATCCGGATCTTCGGCGACCGTCACGGGCCGGGCCACGCGCGTCGGTTTGGTCGGCAGCGGCTTCATCGCCGACGTGCATCTGCAGGTGCTGCGCGCGGTGCCCTCGGTGGTGGTCGTCGCGCTGTGCGACCCGCAGCGGACGCGCGCCGAACGCCTGGCCCGCACGTACGGCGTCGAGCACGTGTTCGCCTCGGTCGACGAACTGCTCGCGTTCGGCGGCATCGACGCCGTGCACGTGCTCGTGCCGCCGGGCTTGCACGCGGAGGTCGCCGAAGCGTGTCTCGGCGCGGGCCTGCACGTGCTCGTCGAGAAGCCGCTCGCGCTGCGGGCCGAGCAGGTCGCCGCGCTGGCGCGGCTCGCATCGCTGCGGCAGCGCGTGTTGGCGGTCAACCACAACCTGACGTTCCATCCGGCGCTGCGGCGCCTGACGGAGCACCTCGGCGCGGGCAGGTTGGGGCGGCTCGAGCACGTCGCCATCCAGCACCACGTGCCGCTGCGCCAGCTGCAGACGGGCGACGTCGCGCACTTCATGTTCCAGAGCGAGGCGAACATCCTCTGGGAACAGGGGGTGCACGTCTTCTCGATGGTGTTCGCGCTGCTCGGCGCGTGCCGCCGCGTGCGCGCGACGACCGGCGCCCGGCGCGCCCTGCCCAACGGCGTGGCCTTCGTCGAGGAATGGCATCTGCAGCTCGACTGCGAACGTGGCACCGCCGGCGTGCGCCTGGCGTTCGGCCGGCCGATGCTCGAGACGACGCTGCAGGCGATCGGCAGCGATGGCGCGGCGCTGCTCGACCTGCAGCGCGGGACCTGCTGGCTGCGGCGCAAGACGCGCTGGCTCGAGTTCCTCGACCACGCGCGCAACCTCGCGGCGGGTGCCTGGCACCTCGGCTGGCGCGCGATCGCCGCCGTCACCGGTTATGGCCTCGGCCTGTTCCGGCTCGCGTTCCCCGACGATGCGTTCCTGCGCGGCATGCGCGGCTCGTTGCGCGCGTTCCACGCGACCGTGCGCGGCCGCGCCGAACTGCCCGACGCCGTGTCCCCGGCCGGGGCGCGCGCCGTGCTCGAGATGTGCATGCAGAGCGCCGTCGCGGCCGGCGTGCAGCTCGAGCCGCCGCCGGCGCCGCCGCCGCTGCCCGCACCCGGCCCCGCGCGCGCGGGCGAGGTGGTGGTGCTCGGCGGCACGGGCTTCGTCGGTCGCCGGTGCGTGCGCCTGCTGCAGAAGGCCGGGCGGCCGATCACGCTCGTCGTGCGCAAGCCGCAGCTGCTGCCGCAGGCGCTGCGCGACAGCAGCGTGCGCGTGTTAGCGGGCGATGCGGCGGACCCGGCGACGCTGGCCGCGGCGTTCGCGGGGGCTTCCCGTGTGCTGCACCTGGCGACCGCGGCCGGCGACGATGCGGGGGCGGTCGAACGGGTCATGGCCGCGGCCGTGCGCGAGGCGGGCCAGGCGGCGCTGCGGGCCGGGGTCGGCCGCTTCGTCTACGCGAGCAGCACGGCCGCGCTGTGGCTCGGCGGGCCGGGAACGATCGACGGTGCGGCGTCGCCCGATCCCGTGCCCGGCGCGCGCGGCGCCTACGCGCGCGGCAAGATCGCGGCCGAACGCGAACTCCGGCGGCTGCGCGAGCAGGGGCTCGCGGCGACGATCGTGCGCCCCGCGATCGTCGTCGGCGACGACGGCGTGCACGAACACTCGGGCGTCGGCATGTGGGTGCGCGACAACCACTGCGTCGGCTGGGGCCAGGGCAGGCTCCCGCTGCCGTTCGTGCTGGCCGACGATTGTGCCGCCGGGCTCGTGGCGGCGCTCGATGCACCGTCGGCGGCCGGCAAGGATTACAACCTCGCCGGCGACGTGCGCCTCACCGCCCGCGAGTACGTGAGCGAGATGGCGAGCCGTACGGGCCGCGACTACCACTTCCACGCGACGTGGCTCTGGTGGATGTGGCTCATGGAATTCGGCAAGTACCTGGTCAAGCTCGCCGCGCGGCGCCCCCGGCAGTGGCCCGCGTATCGCGACCTCGCATCGCGCAGCTTTCGCACCGTGCTCGACTGCAGCGACGCCCGGCGCGACCTCGGCTTCCAGCCCGAGGCGGATCGCGCGCGCTTCCTGCAGCGAGTGTTCGACGCGCCGGGGCCGCCGGGCGACCAGGGGCGGTGATGGGCGCGCGGCGCTTCGTGCACGTGTTCGCGACGTTCGGCGCCGGCGGACCGCAGGTGCGCGCCGTGCAGCTGCTGGCCCACCTCGGCCCCGGCTGCGAACACGTCGTCATGGCGATGGACGGCAACACGGCGGCGGCCGCGAGATTGCCCGCGAGCCTGGCCGTGCGATTCGCCGAACGACCCGCGCGCGCCGGTTGGCTCGCGACCGTGCGCCGGCAACGGGACTGGCTGGAGGAGCAGCGGCCCGACCTCGTGCTGACCTACAACTGGGGCGCGATCGAGACGGCCGCCGCGGCGCGGCGGCTCGGCCTGCCGCGCGTGCACCACGAGGACGGTTTCGGCCCAGAAGAGGTGCAGCGCCGGCTGCGGCGGCGCAGCTGGGTGCGGCGGCTCGTGCTGCGCGAGGTGCCGGTGATCGTGCCCTCGCTCGTGTTGCAGCGCATCGCTGTGCAGGAGTGGCGGCTCGCGCCGGATCTCGTGCAGCACCTGCCCAACGGCGTCGACCTGCAGCGCTTCCGCCCGGTCGCGCGCGGTGCGGCCCCGGCGCTCGTCGGCACGGTCGGTGGCCTGCGCGCCGAGAAGGACCATACGACGCTGCTCGCGGCCTTCGCCGAGCTCGGCGGCGAGCCGCGCCTGTGCCTCGTCGGCGGCGGACCGATGCAGGCGGCGTTGCAGGCCGACGCGCGCGCGCGCGGCCTCGGCGACCGGGTGCAATTCGTCGGGCCCGTCGACGACGCGGTCCCGCACTACACGCGGTTCACCGTGTTCGTGCTGCCGTCGCGCACCGAACAGATGCCGATCGCGATGCTCGAGGCGATGGCCTGCGGCCTGCCTGTCGTCGCCACCGACGTCGGCGACGTGCGTGCGATCCTGCCCGCCGAGGCCGCGCCGTGCATCGTGCCCGCCGGGGACGCGCATGCACTGGCCGCCGCGTTGCGGCGCGTGCTCGCGGACGCGGCGCTCGCGGCGCGGCTCGGCGCCGCCAACCGCGAGCGCGTCGAGCAGCGGTACGAGGCGAAGTCGTGCCTCGATCGCTTCGTGCGCGTCTACGACAACGCCGCGCGGCGCTGAGCGCGGGCTTCGGCCGGCCGCAGCGCGGCCGCGAAGACGTCGCTCGAGCTGAGCACGCCGATGACCTTGGTGCCGTCGAGCACGGGCATGCGACGAATCCCGCTCATGCGCATGAGATTGACGCAGTCGCGCACGTTGGTCTGGGCCGGCACGCAGATGGCAGGACACGTCATGGCGTCGCTCACATGAAGCTCGTCGAGCACTGCCGCATCGTGCGAGCCGAGCAGGTTGACGATGTCCTTGCTCGTGATGATGCCGGGCAGGTCGTCGTCGTGAGCGCCGGCTACGAGCAGCGCACGGATGCCGTGCTCCGCCATGCGCCCGGCGGCCACACGCAGATTCTCGTGGGCGGTCGCCCACTGCACCTTGCTGTTCATGATCTCCTTCGCCCGCAGGCGGCGGATGTCGCAGTTCATGGCATTCGTTCCTCGACGATGGTCTGGTTGGCTTCGTCCCAGCGCAGGCGGATGTGTTCACAGGCCTCGCTGTAAGGGCGTTCGTGTTCGCCGAACGTGATGCGCACGCCGGCGTGCAGCGTGTCGATGATCTCGATGCGCGCGAGGCGCAGCAGTTCGCGCTGCCGGTTGCGCATCGCCAGGGTCGCCTGCTCCGTCGGCACCTCGAGCCGCATCGCCTGGCGCCGGGCCTTGCCGCCCGCACCGCGGTCGCTGCCGCGCGCGCGTTCCCTGGCGCGTTCGGCGAGCTTCTGGTCCTGGTTGGTCGCCTTGACCAGCGCCGCAGCGGCCTCGTTCGCGTCGCCGACGACCAGGTGGGTCGGGGCGCCCGCGGCGCTGCCGGCCACGCGCACGACGATGCTCGAACCGGCGCGCACCTCGCCGCCCAGCACGGTGCCGCGGCCCGTCTGCGCGAGCACCGCGTCGGCGCGCAGCTGGCAATGCACGGCCTGGTCGGCGATGGTCAGCCGCGGCCCCGCCGACAGCGACGCCGAGGTCGCGTGCCGGCAGTAGAGATCGCCGCCCGCTTGCACGACGCTGTCGGGACCGAGCACGCCGAGTTCGATGCGCACGGAACCGTCCGCGACCACGGTGCCGTCGAGCACGGAGCCGGCGATGTGCAGGTCGTTGGCTGCCGACACGGTGAACCCGGCGCGCACGTCGCCGCGGATCGCGAGCGAACCCTCGCTGTGCAGGTTGCCGCTGTGGTAGTCGACGTCACCCGCGTGCGTGAACAGCGGCACGACGTCGAGCAGGCGCGCGTCGCTGGCGAGCACGCCGCCGCGGCTCGCGCGCACGATGTCGCCCTCGACGCGCACTCCGAGCCCGAAGCGCACGCGGTGCGGCTTGCCGGGCCGAGCCACGATCGGCACGCCGCGCACGGTGCTGCCGTCCTGACCCGGTGTCGGCGGCACGATGCGTGCGACCTGCTGGTCTCTGCGGATCGGCCGCAGCAGGAACCGTTCGCGGTAGTCGATCGAACCGTCGGCCTGCGCTTCGCCCGCCTTCAGTTCGTGCTCGACGACGTCGACGCGGCCATCTTCGCCGTGCGTGGCCGGCCGGCCGGTCGCCACGATGGCGCGACCCTCGAAGCCGGGATCCGCGAGGCGGGCGCCGAGTGTCGCGACGGCTTCGTCGTGCACGCCGAACGTGATCACGCTCGCCGCCAGCGCGTTGCGCAGCTCGGCGAGCGTGGCCCGCGGGCCGCGCGTCACCGCGGCTTCGGCGGAGAGCCCGTCTCCCGAGATCGTGATGCGGATGCGATCCACGGCCCTTGCATCGGCAGGTGACGCGCGCCGACTGTGCGGTGGCGTGGGCCCTGGCGCCGCGGCGTGCCGCCGCGCGCGCGTCGCGGGCCGACACGGCCGGCTCGCCGCCGCCGCCGCAGCGCCGATGGCAACGCGAACGCGGGTGCGGCGGTGCCGTGGTTCGACCGAGGTCCCGGTTCGGGACGCGCTCGCCGCGCGTCAGAAGTTCGCGCGGTGCATGTCCCACATGGCGGCCTGCCACGGGTCCCAGCTGCGCGTCCATTCGCCGGGCGTCTCGGTCTGCATGTAGCGATCGACGTAGTCGAAGTAGCTCGCATGGTTCCACGCGGTGCGCAGGCCCATGATGCGCGCGGCGAGCGTCTGTCCGGGCCACGCGCAGGCCGTGCAGCAACGCCGGTACGGATCGGCGAGCCAGACGGAGTTGTCGGAGCCCGGCGCATGCGTGTGGCTCACGCCCCATTCGGGCAGGCCGAGGTGCGCGCTCGTGTAGCCACCGTTGCCCCAGTTGTAGACGCCGGGCGCAGTCTGTTCGACGTAGAACGTCTGGCAGTCCTCGCCGAACTGGCTGCGATTGTTCGCATTGCCTGGACCGAAGTAGCCCGACGGATGCGTGGTGCCGACGGCGAGCATGCCGGCGTCGTTGAGCACGGCGCCGGCGAGCAGGATCGGCATCTTGCGGCCGCTGCCGTGGCCGACGACACCTTCCCAGTAGCCGCCGTTCTGCACGTTGCCCCAGAAGTCGATGCCGATCTGCACGAGCCGCACGAGCAGGTCGCGCTTGTGCTCGTTGGGCAGGTCGAGCTGCAGCATCAGCGCGCCGGTGCCGAACAGCGCGCAGAAGTCGCGGCCGTAATCGGGCATGTTGTCGACGGGATGCATGTAGCGGCTCGTCCAGCCCGACATGTGGTCGAGCCACACGCGCTGGAACCTGTCCGCGACGTCGGCGATGGCCGGCGTGCCGGGCGCGGCCGCGATGCTGCCGAGCGCGGTGTAGTCGAGGTCGGCCTCGCGGTGGCGGATGGTCTTGTCGGTGCCCGCATAGGGCGGACGGAACGCGCCGGCGGGCGGCGCCTCGGGCAGCACGGTGAGCACGGCGGCGGTTGCGAGCTGGCTGTGCGAGCCGTTCGCGGGCGTCGTCTCGCTCGTGTAGCTGATGACGGAGATCAGGCTCGTGCCACCCTGAAGCACGAGCGGCGAACTCGCGCCGACGCCGATGGCGACGTTGAGGCTGGCCTTGTAGCGGTCGTTCTCGAACGGATGGAACAGTTCACTGTCGTAGCCATGGAAGCCGTCGACGATCGAGGTCGGGTTGATCATCGAGCCGTTCACGGTGCGCGTGCCGATGGTGTGCGTCAACGGCGTGATCTGCACGATCGAGACGGGGCCGATGACCCACCAGTCGCCGTTGGCGAACTGGCCGACGAGTTCGGGTTCGGCGAACTGCCAGGTGACACCCCACTGACTGACGGTCGACGCGAGCGTGCCGGTGGCGGTGCCGCCGCCGCCAGGAGCGTTGCTGATCAGCACGCCGTCGCTGACGGCGGGAGCGCTGGCGTTGCCGGCCGCATCGAACCCGCGCACGGCGGCGTAGCACGTGGTGCCGACGCCGAGCGCGAGCGCGGTGTTGCTGGCCTGGGTCGCGGTGCCGACCGAAGTCCAGTCCTGCAGTTCGGTGCCGCCCGGTGTCGTGCCGATGGCCCAGCGGTACTCGGCGATCGAACCGGAGTCGTCGGTGAAGCCGCGCCAGTTGGCGCGGATCGTCGTCGACGACGTCTGCGAGCTGATGTCGCCCGCGATGCCGTCGAAGACTTCGCCGGCGGTGGGCGGCGTGGTGTCGTCGTGATTGGTCGTGGTCGACTGCTCGCTGCCGCCCGAGCCGCAAGCGGCGAGCAGCAGGAGGCCGGTGGGCCAGCGAGAAGAACGGGATCGAGGAGGCGCCATGGCAGTGCTGCGGCTCCTATCGGCGTCGGGGGCGCCGGTGTGTAGGGCGCAGCCGCGGCGCCGGCCTGCAATCGGCGCTGCCAAGGCGCCGCTGGCGCCCCCGGAACGCCAACCGCCGCCGGCGCGGTAGGAGGTCCTGAACGAGTTCGCCCAGCGGCGCGAAGCGCGGCCTTGCGGCGGCGTGGCAGGTTCAGAACCGGTCTCTCCCGCTCCCAGGGCGCCGTCAGGCGCCCGCCGGAGCGGTAGGAGGTCCTGAACGAGTTCGCCCAGCGGCGCGAAGCGCGGCCTTGC